>CAVKGN010000193.1:0-2084 GCA_963655595.1 uncultured Oscillospiraceae bacterium | reverse complement strand
CACAATGTT
The DNA here is from genome assembly GCA_963655595.1 of uncultured Oscillospiraceae bacterium. Classification (GTDB taxonomy): domain Bacteria; phylum Bacteroidota; class Bacteroidia; order Bacteroidales; family Bacteroidaceae; genus Alloprevotella. The sequence continues at coordinate 2,075 of CAVKGN010000193.1, read as the reverse complement.
TTAGCGGTATGTTGTACAGCAGACTTTGCAAAGTTTATACTTATCCACCCCTCATTCTTCCCAGGTATGGGCTGATCGTTACAACCCGCGGGGTAGTAAAAATTAGCCCCGGGGTAAGAATTGCTACACGCCGTATAGGCGCGGCATGGTCGGCGGAAATTATTCCAAACAGCCGATTATTTCGTGCACGTCGCTCACGCCGTGGGCGTCGAGCCAGGCATTGATGCCGTCAACCACCTTGATGGTGACGGTCGGATCGATGAAGTTTGCCGTACCTATCTCTACAGCGGTTGCACCAGCCATGAGGAACTCGATGGCATCCGTGGCGTTCATGATGCCGCCAAGCCCCACAACGGGTATCTTTACGGCCTTAGCCACTTGCCACACCATGCGGAGCGCTACTGGCTTGACGCACGGACCGCTCAGGCCGCCCGTGCCGATGCTCAGACGTGAACGGCGGCGTTCCACGTCGATGCTCATGCCCATAAGGGTGTTGATGAGCGACACGCCGTCTGCGCCCTCGTCTTCCACTGCCCTGGCAATGGAGGCAATGTCGGTAACGTTGGGCGAGAGCTTTACGATGAGCGTCTTATTATATGCGCGTCGAACGGCACGCACTACGCTGGCAGCCCCCTCGCACGTCACGCCGAAGGCCATACCTCCGCTTTTTACGTTGGGGCAGGATATATTCAGTTCAATGGCGGGAATCTTCTCCAACTCGCCAATGCGCGCGGCGCACTCGGCATATTCCTCGGGCGAGGAGCCGGACACGTTGACCAAGACGCGGCTGTCCACGTCCTTCAACTGGGGATAAATGTGCTGGCAGAAGTAGTCGACGCCCTTGTTTTGGAGGCCTACGCAGTTGAGCATACCCGAGGGCGTTTCGGCCATACGCGGATAGTCGTTGCCCTCGCGCGGATGGAGCGTAGTGCCTTTCACGATGAAGCCGCCCAGACGGCTGAGGTCGATAAAGTCGGCAAATTCAAGCCCGTAGCCGAACGTGCCCGACGCAGTGAGAACGGGATTTTTCAGCGTCAAATCCCCTATGTTTACATTTAGTTGAGCCATGACAAATCTTGGGTATTAAATACAGGACCTTCCTTGCAGACGCACAGGTTGCGCCCGTCGGACATCTTCTCTACGCAGCAGAGGCACGCACCCAAGCCGCAGGCCATAAGGTTTTCGAGCGAGGCCTCGCAAGGTACGCCGACCGACTGTGCCCAACGGGCCACGGCAGCCATCATGGGCTTGGGGCCGCACGTAGACACCTGGTCGAACTTCTCAGTCGTCAGCACGCTATGATTAGTTACGAAGCCCTTTTCGCCCTTTGAGCCGTCCTCGGTAGTGACGTGCACGGGGCCGTACTGTTCAAAGAGTTCGAGCTGCATAAGGTCGGCTGCGGAACGGCCACCAAGCAGGAACACGGGTTCGCACCCGACTTCCTTCAGCGTCTTACCGAAGTAGAGCAGCGGAGCCGTGCCCACGCCGCCACCAACGAGCAACACGCGGCGACCATCGGCGGAGGGCACGGTGAAACCATTGCCCAACGGGAACACACAATTAACGGTGTCGCCAGCAGTGAGCTGTTCGAGGCGACGAGTGCCGTCGCCCACGGCGTGAACAAGCAGCCAGAGCTCGTTGAGTTCGTAGTCAACAAAGTTTACTGAGATGGGACGGCGCAGGAACGTGGACGGAGAGCCGTCCACCCGCACCTCAACAAACTGCCCCGGAACGATTTCGGGCAGAAGTCCCTCGGCGGGGGTGAGTTTAAGCAACACATAACCCTTGCGCGGCTGCAATGCCTCCTTCACGCAAAGGTCCTTTACGTATTTCTTCATGAGAAAGGTGTTGTAGGGATTGTTAGAGTTGTTTGCATCACAAATGTACGGAAAACTTCGCCTCGCGGCTTTCGGGCAAGGGGAATACGGGCAAGCTGAACGGTGCATGTGGAAAAAACACGGGAAACATTTTGCCATTAAAGGGATATTCCGTACTTTTGCACTGCTTTTGGAAAAACAACGGGCGCTTAGCTCAGCTGGTTCAGAGCGTCTGCCTTACAAGCAGAGGGTCGGCGG
>CAVKGN010000192.1:0-2102 GCA_963655595.1 uncultured Oscillospiraceae bacterium | reverse complement strand
AGGGTTATTACGAGATAGACTTTCTCATCGCAGACGGCAGCAAGGTAAGTCCGATCGAAGTAAAATCGTCTGGCTACAAGGCTCACACCTCGATAGACAAGTTCTCGGAAAAGTTCTCCTCACGAACCCAGCACAAATATCTGATTTACACCAAGGACTTGAAGAAAGACGGCGACACCCTTTGCATCCCCGTTTACATGACAGCTTTCATATAATGATATAGGCTATGTGTTAAACAGTAATTAGCACAAAAAGTCGAAAGCAGGGGCGAGAGGAGTCTTGCTCCTGCTTTTAATGCAGATAGTCACGTAATAGATTCTTTTGGCAACCATTATGGTACCCTTATCGGCGGAGGGCAGTGAGATAAAAGGAACCAGTCACCCCCCTCATTGCCCTATTTTCGTTAGATTTACGGCAAAAATTTAACTTATGACAATTGAAATCTCTTCTACTGCTATCAAGCGTCTGCTTGTTGCGGTGGTTATCCTGGCCGCTTTGGGCGGAATAGGATATTGGGCGTATAACCATTTCGAGACGAAGAAAGTGAAGGAAGAACTGGCCTCCAACATAAACAAGGCTGGCGCACTAAGCCTGTATATCATCGAGGACTATGGCGTCACTTGGCAAGCCTCCATTCAGAACAAGACGGTGATGGACGAGAATGGCAATCCCGTTTACAACGACGACTTCAATTCGGCTCTCCCCCAACGGAGTCAATACTATCGCAATATTGGTGTGCTGCCCATTCTTGACAGTTTGAAGGCCGCCATACAAGCAGGGATGAAGTACATCGACACTGACGATAAAGAGGACGCGGCCTTCGTTTCTTCATTCGAAAAGGTTGCAAAACTCATCAACCTGGCCATTGAGCCAACTGGCTCTCTGTTTACCTTCACCCAGAACGTAAACGTCATTCGTTCAGATTTCCAAAGCAGTTTGGACCAATTAGCCATTTACCACCCAGTAGCTTCGCAGGACAGCATCAGGCAGTGGGGGCTCTCCCTCATTGAAGAAAAGCGCACCCAATATGCGGAGAATTTTCGCAAGCAACATGCTATCGACAAGGAGCAAATGAAGAAAGAGGGCTTCCACATGATAACGGACGGCATCTACTACAAGACGCTCTCAAAGGGCGATGGGAAAACGCACTGCACTGCGTCGAGCTATGTCACTGTGGATTACACCGGCTCACTTATGAACGGCATCGTTTTTGACAGTTCCAAAGAACCTTCCCGGCTACCAATCCTAAACGTCATCAAGGGATGGCAAATAGCCCTTCCGTATATGACGCTCGGCGAGACCGCAGAGTTTGTCCTCCCCTACGATTTGGCATACGGCGAAAATGGTGCTGGGCCTATACCCCCTTATGCAAATATTCGTTTCAAAGTAAAGCTTCTTTCAATCGAGTGAGATTCCGCATTAATCGTATCCTCCAAAACTTCCCTTCCCGATGAAATCCATTCTCTATCTGAGGACTGCTGTCCCCTCCCTGCGCATTGCACTGCTTTCCGCTTTGTTCACGCTTGTCGCCATAGTTGGATTGGCCATTGTTTCATGTTCGTCCGACGACGACTCTGATCCGCGCACCGTCTGCCTATGGCCTGAAAGCATTCAGCCAGGCGACACCCTCTCCGCCGAAGTACTCAGGCAGTATGGCGAGGACGCTTTCTTCTGCTGCGGCGACATTCCCGACTCCATCTTCACTTTTATGCAGGGAAGGTCGTTCAAGGCCAATTGCACCGTGCCGCGCGACTCGTTGCGCTACATCACTTGCCTCCACGTCGACAAGGACGGCCGTGTCATCCTGGGGGAGATGGTGCTCAACAGGTCGGTGGCCGAACAGGTGCTCGGCATCTTCCGTCAGCTCTATGCCGCCCGCTACCCCATACAGCGCATGCGCCTGATTGACTACTGGGACGCCGACGACGAAAGTGCCATGCGCGACAACAATTCCTCGTCGTTCAATTTCCGTTTCATCTCCCACACGCAAACGGTGTCGAAGCACGGCAAGGGCTTGGCCATAGACATCAACACGCTCTACAACCCTTACCACAAATTCCTCGACAACGGCACAGAAGTGGTGGAACCCGCCACGGGCCGCC
>CAVKGN010000191.1:0-2195 GCA_963655595.1 uncultured Oscillospiraceae bacterium | reverse complement strand
TCGACGAGGAACTCATGGAAATGCTCCGCGCCGAACTGCCCGACGACCTGCCCGTAATATACATTTCGGCCGTCACTGGCCTGGGCATCGACCAACTCAAAGACACGCTTTGGGAGGAACTCAACAGCGAGAGCAACAAGCTGCAGTCCGTAAGCGAGGGCGGCTCCATCGTACACCGCGACCGCGAGGCCACGGGCTTTGCCGCCGACTTTGCCGACTGGCAAGCCGACTACGACCTCCCCGAGACCGACGATGACGACCTGCTCGACGAGGACGACATCTACGACATCGAAGAACTCGAAGACTAAGCCCCCATCGTTCTCTCCCTCCGCCAGCTGCTCATCACGCTCCGCCAGCTAAGAAAGATCCTCCGCGGGAAAATTTTAGTCCTCCGCCAGCAAACTCCAGTCCCCCGCGGGAGGACTGGAGTCCCCCCAAGGAGGATTCGAGTCCTCCCAGGGAGGATTTTCACGGGCGCAGGGATAATTTTTTCTAGCGCACAGACAGGCAAACCTTCCCCTATCCTATTTGCGACGCACGCAGGCTCTGATCGTTGTTTCCAAGTTGTAGGGGATTTGGACTGTTTTTTAGTTTTTTCGTACCTTTGCGGTAGTTTTCAAGCAAGCAAGGCATGGTGCTGCTGTGTGAGCGGTGAGCCAGAGCCGACACGTCGTCACGCTGCTTCAGAAAGCTTTCTACGCCTATGTCACTGAACTTTCAGCGCACATTTATACGTACTTTCAACAAAGTGCACAAGTTCCACCAGTGGGGAGTTTGTGTACAGTTTTAATACCATCCTCTTTTTTCTCCATCGATAAGGCCTGAGCAGCACGAGCCCAGTCCCGATGCAGTGCACCCTTCATCCGCGTTAGGTTTAGCCCCAAGCGCGGTGATGAACTCTTGTACCCTTTCCTTGCCTCGCCGTTAGGAAGGGGAGTCCAACAATCCTTTTTATTTCATCTACAATTCTCCCATGAACAAGTATGCAAAATGCCGCACCGCATTCGCAGTGTGCATTGGCTTGCTCGCTCCGTGCTGTTCGGCTCAGGCCCAAACGGCAGCTTTGCAGCACGGACTGGAAACGCTCTTCCAGCAAGCCGACCAGTCCAACGCCACGCTCCAAAGCATGCGTTCGGCCATCACCCAGGCAGACGCCGGCATAGCCACTGCCCAAACGCAGAAACTCCCCGAAATCAGCGGTACGGCCTCCGTTTCCTATCTCGGCAACGCCCGCATCTGGAACCGCCACTTCGGCGAAAGTACATCCGCTCCCATGCCCCACTACGGCAACAACTTCTCCCTCCGCGCCGAGCAGGTGCTCTATGCCGGAGGAGCCATAAAGGGAAGCATAGAACTCTCGCAGCAAGGCGCAAAGATGGCTCGCCTCTCCGCCGCCGACGAACAACAGCGCGTGCGCTTCGCCCTTATGAGCCTTTACTTGCAGCTCCACAACCTCTACAACCAAGAGCGCATCTACGCCAAAAACCGCGAACAGGCCAACGAGCAAATCACCCTGATGAAGAACCGCCGCGAGCAGGGCGTGTCGCTCCGCAACGACGTGACGCGCTACGAACTCCAGCTCCAGCAAATCACCTTGGGCGAAACGTCCGTGAAGGACCGCCAGAGCATTGTGCGCAAGCAGCTCCTCACCGCCCTCGGCAACGACTCCGCCCACATCGACCTCCTCGGCGAAGAAGCCTTCAACGTTGACGGCATTGACAACGGCAACGAAGCTGCTTGGCAGCAGCTAGCCCTGAGCAACCACCTCGGTCTGCAACAGTCCGCCCTCAGCGTTGACATGAGCCGCACACAGGAAAAGATTGCGCGCGCCGCACGTCTTCCGAAGTTTGTCATCGTAGCCGAAGACCACCTCGACGGCCCCGTCACCGTAGAAGTGCCGCCCCTCAACAAAAACCTCAACTACTGGTACATCGGCGTGGGGGTTAGCTACAACTTCTCGTCACTTTTCAAGGCCAAAAAGAAGATTAACGAAACCAAACTCGCCACAGCCCACGCCAACGACCAGCTCACCGCTGCGCGCCAGGGCGTAAGCGATGCCGTGCATGCAGCCTACGTAGACCTCCAAACCGCCCGCACCCAACTCCACACTTGCGAGAAGAGCGTGCAGCTGGCAACGGAAAACTACGACGTGGTGAGCAACCGCTACAAAAACGGACTGGCCATCGTGACCGACC
>CAVKGN010000190.1:0-2201 GCA_963655595.1 uncultured Oscillospiraceae bacterium | reverse complement strand
ACGCCGGACTTCTTGTAGAGTATGCCTTCGCGCCAAATGGAGGCGAGGGCGCAGAGGGCTGCCTGGGTGATTTCGATGGTGTCGCTCGTGGGGACGAGCAGGGGGACGGAGGCCGAGTTGGCGTACTGCGGCAGGTCGTCGCGGAAGCGGTTGCTCATGACGAACACGGTGACGAGGCCCGCCGCCGAGTGCTGCCCGCGCAGTTTGTTGGCGCAGCTGGCGGCAAACGAGGCCACGCTGGCTTTGAGCGAGCTAAGGGAACCGACCATCTCGCCGAAGCTACGGCTGGTGCAGATGGTCTTCTTCCGCACGGCCTCGGAGGTGTCGATGCAGGGCGTGCCGTTCAGTTCGAGCCACGTTTGCAGGCCAGGCTTTGCCAAGTGCGAATGTACCCAGGCGCTGCTTTTGTCGGCAAACTCCAAGGGGGTGCGCACGCCGCAGTAGAAGAGTTTCGAGAGCGTTTGCGAACCAATGCCCCACACGTCGGAGAGTTTGAACAGCTCCAAGGCCTTACGCCGCTTTTCGTCGGTGTCGATCATGCACACGCCGCGGTAGCCGCCGTACTGCTTGGCGAATTTGCTCCCTATCTTGGCCAGCGTTTTCGTAGGGGCTATGCCAACGCTCACGGGGATGTCCGTGCAGAGGCGTATACGCTCTCGGAGCTGCCTCATCATCTCCACGGGATCCTGCAACGCCCCGTGCCCGCGGAGGTCGCAGAAGCACTCGTCGATGCTGTACTGCTCCACGTGGCTCACGCTCTTGCGCATTATCTGCACAATGCGTTTGCTCATGGCCGCATAGAGCATCATGTTGCCCGAAAACACCTGCACGCCGCAATGCTCCACAATGCTCCTCACCTTAAACAGCGGGTCGCCGCGGTGAAGCCCCACGGCCTTTGCCTCGGGCGTAAGGGCCACAATGCAGCCGTCGTTGCTCGACAGCACAACGACGGGTTTGCGAGCCAATCCGGGATGGAAGGCGCGCTCCACGGAACAGAAAAAACTGTTGCAATCTACAAGGGCATACATGGCCGGGGGACTTTTACTTTGGGCGATGAATGACGTACGTCACCACGCCCCACACGGAGAAGTCGTCGTTCTCCGTAATACGAATCTTGGGATAGTTAGGATTTGCCGGCACGAGCCAACCGCCGTCGCTTGATTTCTCCACCCGTTTGAGCGTGTACTCGCCGTTGAGTTCGCACATAGCCACTTCGGTGGGCGAAGGGTCGCGGTTACTCTTGTCCACGATGACGATGTCGCCGCTGTGAATGCCAGCGTCAATCATCGAGTCGCCCTCCACTCGGATAAGGTAGCTTGCCTCTGGGTTGGGACAAAGCATCCGTAGGAGTTCAATGTCCTGCCCCTTCTCGTCGTTGTCGAGGGGAATGGGGAAACCGGCCTTTACCCCGATGTTGAAAAACGGCAAACGCACGTCCGCCAATCCCCGTGCCGGGCAGACCGTGCCCAGCCGCGCGAGGGCGGCCGCCTCGCTAATGGTTCTCTCTATACAGCCCTTTATGTAGTCGGTCTTGTTTTGCTGCGCGTCAATAACCTGCGCCATATCCTCTGGTGCCCGGAATGTGTAGAGCTTGCTGCCCGTGGCAGGACGTCCTGCCCCTGGCCTCGCACCGCCTCGTCCACCCTTTGAGGGGCCTACGTCTGATGACTTGTCTTTCATACTGCATGTGTTTTCCGTTTGCAAAGGTAGGAATATTGTATGAAATACGTAATACAGTTATCATCCGTCGGCAAATCGTTCAGTATTCGCAGCGAACAAGAAGCACATGCCCAGCCGTCCCGATTTAGTAGACATTTCCCGCCGCCCTGCCCTACTTTCGTAGACACTTCTCCGCTCCCGTCTCACCTCTCCCTCCCCCGCTTTCTCCGCTCTCCGCCCTGGTAAAAATCCTCCCTCCGCGGACTCGAGTCCTCCCTGGGGGGATTCGAGTCCTCCCTGGGAGGACTGCAGTCCCCCCGCGGGGGACTGGAATCCTACGGCGGGGGATTTTATTTTTCGAAGTGTTGGTAATCCTTACGGTCGGTCCAGTCGCCGCCCCAGGTGAAGCCAGCAGCGGTGAAGAGGCGGTAGCAGAGGTCGTTCTTCTCAATTTTGTAGTCGAACGTCTGGGTGCGGTCCAGGTAGGGGCGGCCCGTGGCGGGTTCCACCACTTCTGTGCCGTTGTCGAGGAATTTGTGGTA
>CAVKGN010000189.1:0-2313 GCA_963655595.1 uncultured Oscillospiraceae bacterium | reverse complement strand
AGTCTTCTTGCTTTCCCATCGCCATGCCGTCGTATAGAATGATGTACGTGCCGCCGGCTTCGAGTTCGTCCTCCGAGGTGACGGGCAGGTACACGGCCGTTTTGTCGAGGTTGCCCTTGGGCAGGTTCACCACGAGGTCGGGCGTTTCGGCTGTCCACTCGTTGCAAACCACCTTGTAGTTGTTATTGGGGTAGAGCTTCAAGCGGTAGCGAACGCGCGAGGCTTCGATGGGGAGTGTGCTGACGGTCACCTTGCCGTTGTATTCCTGTCCTGTGAGCGACTTGAGGGTGTGGGTCTGCGTCCAGTCCACGCCGCCGTTGCAGCTAAACGACACCGTGATACTGTCGAGCATCAGACCGTTGACGTTCTTCACGGACCAATCCACGTCCTGGCAGATGTTCGCGTCGTTGGTGTTGTAGGTAAAGCCGCTTGCGGGGTTCACCACGGGTTTTGCGTCAATCAGGAAGTCCGCCTGCTTGTAGTTCGTCTTGGCATCGTAGGCGCAGCATACAAAGTTAGCTGCATCAGCAGCGTTCACCTTGATGAAGTGATAGTATTGAGAGCCCTCTGGAACACGTCTATCGGGGCTGGATGGGGTTTCTGTGCCAAATATGGTTAAAGTATATTCCGTGTTGGCGTTGAAGTTATTCGTGTTATATGACAAGCGCTTGTCGCCGTTTATCCGCCACAAGCCCATAGCACCATTACTGATACCTGAACTTCCCCAAATCTGGTGACCGTCCTGGGTGATGCCAAGCAGAGACATGTCCGTAAAGTTTTCCTTAAAGCCAGTACCAACCTCTCTCTTCTCCACTTTCGTGGCGTTGAAGACGACGCGGTTCGTGCAGGAGATGTCGTACTCCGCCGTTTCTGCGGACCTCCACATGCTCTTGTCCGTCACAATGCGGTAGCAGCTTTTGGGGTAGACGGCAATTTGGTAGCGCACGCTGTCTTGCGCAAAGGGGTGCGTCACGGTGCAGCTGTTCTCGCTGCCCGTGAGGTTGCACAGGCTGTCGGCTTCCCACGTGCGTCCGCCGTTGTAGCTCCAGCGGAGGGTGAGGTGGTCAATGGCCTCGCTCGTCAGTCCCGTAACGGTCCAACTCACGACGTGCGTAGCGCGACTGACGTCGTCTGTGCAGCCTGCCACGTCGCTTCCGGTGAGCGTCACGGTGGGGGAGAGTATGAAGTCTTCGATTTTGCTCTGTTGCAGGTTCTCCATGTTCCAAACGAAGAAGTCTGCCGACGTCTGGCTGTTCACTTTCAGGAAGTGGTACTGCTCTGGCGAGGTCACCGAGGTGAACTGACGTCCCTTCGATTCGTCGAACTTTGTGCTCAACGAAGTGGAGTTAACGGGGTAGGTGGGGGCAAAGTTTGCTTCCGAGGCTGAAATGGCTGTGCCGCTGTCAATGGTCCACGTGGCACCCTTGCCGCCAGCCACGTCGTTGTTGGAGCAGCTCCACACCTGGTTGCCCGCCGCCGTTGTGCCGAGCAGTTTCATGGCGGTGCTTCCTTTGTCGGTAGTAGTGACGGTGATGCTTTGGGCTACGTAGTTGTCCGCTTGTGCGGCTGTTGCCGATGAGGCCGCGAGGACAACGGCCAGTAGTTTGTTAAGTAAGTTCATAGTAGTGTTCCTGTTGGGGGGTGAAATACAAAGCCTCCGCCGAGGCTGTGTTTTTAGGTGTTCTCTTTGCAAAAGTAGGGAAATTACCCCCCCCATGGGCTTTTTATAGGGAAAAGTTGGCGGAGGGGTGCAATATTTGGACTTTTGGCGGGTGGGAGCGCCAAAAATATCAAGGTGGTAGGTCGTTTTGTTCCCGCCCTGGTCGTTCGTACCCGCGGGGTAGTTGTTCTTACCTCCGGGGTAGTGGATAAATACTTGATAAGATACATACCTGCATCTTGCAAGTATGTATCCACTACCCCAGGGATCGTGATTACGGGGAGGGGGAGGCGCACGACGGAGAGCATCATCGATAGGCTGAAAGCCTTAAAGTTGTTTTCCGTTACAGCCGAGATGATGCCCTCAAAAGGGCGGGCTGAAAGCCCAGCTGCCCATAGCCCAGGGCAGAGTGAGGGGATGAAATCCCCGAACGTCACCCTGGGTAGGCCCGATGGGGATAGTTGACGCCCTGTAAGGGCAGCTCTCTTAATACCGGGCAACGCCCGGGTTCGGCAGCGGTTTATCCACAAAGGCTTAGCGGGGCGTTGCCCCTCGTTAAGGTAGCTGCCCTTTCAGGGCGTCGACGTCCTACTATGGGCTACCCAGGGTGCCGCTCAGTCGCTTCGCTCCTTCGCTCTGCCCTGGGCTATGGG
>CAVKGN010000188.1:0-2322 GCA_963655595.1 uncultured Oscillospiraceae bacterium | reverse complement strand
AGAAAGCCTTGCAGATTGGCTTGAAGCCCATCGTTGTGGTGAACAAGGTGGACAAACCCAACTGCCGTCCCGAGGAGGTGTACGAGATGGTGTTCGACCTTATGTGCGACCTCAACGCCACGGAGGATCAGCTGGACTTCCCCGTAGTCTACGGTTCAGCCAAGAACGGCTGGATGAGCGAGGACTACAACAAACCCACCGACAACATCAACTACCTGCTCGACAAGATTGTGGAGGTTATCCCCGCGCCCGAACAGCTTGAGGGTACGCCGCAGATGCTCATCACCTCGCTCGACTACTCGAACTACACGGGCCGCATCGCCGTGGGACGCGTACACCGCGGAACCATCAGCGAGGGCATGAAGTGCACCATCGCCCACCGCGACGGCACACTGGAAAAGACGCAGATAAAGGAGATTCACACCTTTGAGGGCATGGGCCGCCAAAAGACCGACAGCGTAAGCTCAGGCGACATCTGCGCCGTGGTAGGCCTCGAGAACTTTGAGATTGGCGACAGCATCTGCGACCTGGAAAACCCCGAGCCGCTGCCCACCATCGCCATCGATGAGCCTACAATGTCGATGCTCTTCTGCATCAACGACTCCCCGTTCTTCGGCAAAGAGGGCAAGTTCTGCACCTCACGCCACATCAACGACCGCCTTGAGAAGGAACTTGAAAAGGACCTTGCCCTGCGTGTACAGCGCAACGATACGGGCGACTCGTGGATCGTCAGCGGACGCGGCGTGCTTCACCTCTCTATCCTTATCGAGACCATGCGCCGCGAAGGCTACGAGCTGCAAGTGGGTCAGCCGCAGGTAATTTACAAGGAGATTGACGGACAGAAGTGCGAGCCGATTGAGGAACTCACCATCAACGTGCCCGAGGAGTTTGCCTCGAAGATGATCGATATGGTGACGCGCCGCAAAGGCGAGATGACTTCCATGCAGAACCTCGGCGAACGTGTTGACATTGAGTTCAACATTCCTTCGCGCGGCATCATCGGTCTGCGTACCAACGTGCTGACGGCCAGCCAGGGCGAAGCCATCATGGCGCACCGCTTCAAGGAATACCAGCCCTTCAAGGGCGAGATTCAGCGCCGCTCCAACGGTTCAATGATCTCCCTCGAAAGTGGTACGGCATTTGCCTACGCCATCGACCACTTGCAGGATCGCGGCCGCTTCTTCATCAGTCCGCAGGACGAGGTGTACGCCGGCCAGGTTGTGGGCGAACATGTACACGACAACGACCTCGTGGTAAACGTCACCAAGTCGAAGCAGCTCACCAACATGCGCGCCTCGGGTGCCGACGACAAGGCACGTATCATTCCGCCCATCATCTTCTCACTTGAAGAAGCTTTGGAATACATCAAGGAGGACGAATACGTAGAAGTTACGCCGAAGTCTATGCGTATGCGCAAGGTCATCCTCGACCACCTCGCACGCAAGCGCGCCGGCCGCGACTGATACAGTCCCACCGCAAAGAAATAAGCGGGAGGCGAACACTCATTCACTGAATGGTGTTCGCCTCCCGCTTTCTTTGGTACGTTCAAGCCTACGGGGCAATCTTTATATCCCTTCCGTCGAAAATCAGTTCCTTAGCCCCGACAAGGTGCTGTTCAAGTTCGGCAGCGTCTACCAGATAAGCTCGTAACGCTCCTGAACTGCGGAACAAGGCGAAGAAGGAGTCGACCGTGACGTAAAGCTTTATACTTGCCACATTGGGGGAATGTGTATATACTTGATGGTAGCGTTGGATTGTCTCCCTTATTCGGGGAAGCACCTTGACGCCCGTCCGTCCATCAATAAACTTCACAACGGCTACAACTCGCACCTTTACCAGTTTCTTCACCGCCTTTTCACGTTCCTCCTTGGGCAGCTTATAAGAAATCCGCACGTTGCGTCCATACTTACGATTGATCTCATTCATAAATAAGCAGAAAAGGTCACCGTGCGGCTTATTGTCCTTCTTGTCCGCGAAGGCTAAATAATAATGTATCATCTCGTGGATGATGACGTCGTCAAACAAGTCCTCGGGCAAGTCGTACAGCGTACTGAAACGGAGCGAGAAGTCAGTCTTCTTGCCTTTAACGATACGGTAGGTAAATCTGCCCAGATAGCCACGAGCCTTGGATAGGCGGATAGGGATATCAGGCAATCTGCCACCGAATATCAATCCGTTGTATTTATCGAAACGCTGCTTGATATATGAAGGAGTGAGCTGCATAGAGGAGGGAAAATAGAAAAAGAAAAGGTTTCCCAAGAGCTAGAGCTCTAAGGAAACCTGAATGTAAAAGTTGGCGGCGACCTACTCTCCCGCGGGTGT
>CAVKGN010000187.1:0-2382 GCA_963655595.1 uncultured Oscillospiraceae bacterium | reverse complement strand
CAATGGCTGTTGCAGCATTTGTTGCAGGGTCTTTCAAAGCGAACTTTGTTGCAGAAGATTTAGACCAGCCCCATTTAGTATCAGAATCCGTTCCCTCTTCCCACAAGTCTGTTGAAAAGTCTTCAGCAGTCATTGCGCTAAAGTTATACTCATTCACCAATGTGTAAGAAACATTGTTCTCTATGGTCAAAGTGCTTGACGTATATCCAGCAGCGGCGGCCGTAATTACATAAGTACCAGCTTGTGTAGCACTGATTGTTCCACCATTTGCCAGTACAACGGAGCTTTCTGCAGTGCCGTCTTTGGGAGTAAATACATAGCTAAGCGTAGCCGTTGGAGCAAGCAACAGTTTGCTATTGTCAACGCTCACAGTATATTCCTTTGAATAGCCAGACGAAAGGTTTGTCAGCGCATAAGTAGGCACATTAAGTGTTATTGCGGTAGCGTCAACTTCCGTGGTAACAGTAGACGATTTCGCAGATCCGTTTACAGTGTATGCAGACAACGTTCCGCTCGTGCTTGTTTTTACAGTTACAGATGTTCCTTCCGACACTTCTGTATATTCACTCGCGCCGGGCAATTGATAATAAAGGGTTTCTCCCTCTGCAAACGAAATGGTATAAGAACGCTCTTTCCCGTTTATGCCTGTAAGCATTACTGTGGGAGCGTTGGCGACTGCGCCTGATAAATAATCATAAATTGACAGGTTATCAAACTGTATAGACCCATATCCACGACCGATTAAAGTCCAAAATCCCGTTATTTTAGGCAGTGTTTCGCTTGCGTTAGACAAAGCTCCAGTAGCCAAAGCATCATCCCCATCTGTTATCGTATAACCTATTTCTGTGCTAGAAACTTCCAATTTATAGTGATACCATTTCGTGTTATTCAGCGTAACCGTTGTTGCCGTCGCATTTGTTACATCATTTATATACCATGTCGTCGAATAGTTTCCTGCGTCTCGCGTCGGCTGCGAGAGTGCAAAGACGTAATCCACCCCTGAATAAGCACCATTCGTCGCCAAATTTGGTCCTGTAGTCGGAACAATGAACTGTGAGACACTTCTATTCGCAACGTTTCCACTTTTCAGCAATGCATCAAACTCAATCACATATCCTTTGGTCTTTAAATCCTCAGAAATATAGCCCACAGATGCAGTATCATAAGCTACGGATTTATAGGCACTACGGTTTCCGCTTCCGCTTGGTGATATTTGCACATAATTACCATAAGTTGCATCTCCCGTTTTAAACGTCACCACTCCATCTGGGCTCGTCCAGTCTGCTTCCGTAGCAGACTCATAATTCTCTGCCGCCAAAATTCGCTTCGTCTGGGCGCAGGAATCAGTTGGGAGCATTGTCCCTGCGAACAGTCCTGCTGTCACAAGGAACGTTTTAAGTAAAGTTTGTTTCATGTTATAGGTTTTTAATAAATATTTTGTGTTTCTTGTTGAGTTTATTGCACGCCAAATGGGGTGCATACAGGATTAACCTATGGCACACATAGCGGAACTGCGGAGGTTGTCCGCAGAAAATTTGGGTGAAAGTGTTGTGATGCTGCAAGGGACTGCACAGAAACCGACACGGTCCGTGCGGAAGCAAAGACAAAGGCTTGCCTTACCCCCCCCCAATGGATTGCGTTAAATGCCGAATGACGCTCGTAGCCACAGGCAATCACGTTCGTTTTCTTTGCAGAATCAAACATTGAAAATTAGTAGTTTAGTAGATTTAACTTAATAGATTCGCCAACAAAGATAACCTATTTGTTAGTTAAGACCAAACGATATTGAATGTTTTTACCTTATTTTAACTATTTAATGTGATTGGCGATTGGTTTTGTTGGCTATTTGTAGGAGGTACGGTGCCCACCGTACTAATCGAATATCACATTCATTTGAGCACGAATGGTACGGCGCCGTATCATTCGTGCGCTGTTGTAGCCTGTAGTAGGCTCTGCGTCCTTAGCTAAATCCAGTTGTCGTTTTAACAAAAACAGAGTAAAAACCCCTGTCTATTTTCTGCGCCTTCGGCTTGTCGGGATGTCTTGCTGTGTCTTTACGAGAGCACACTCTCGACAGACATAGCAAGGCATTCCGACAGTGGCTTTCGCCACTCAGAAAACCGACAGGCGATAAACCACGCCTTCGGCGAAAAACCGCTGCGCACTCGACCAATAATATAGCTACTATCAAAGTGCTCTGAAAGCATGACGTACACAAGTCCTCCATACTGAGATTAAGCCTCATCGAGGCCATAAACTGCACAGCGGTTTTTAGCCGAAGGTGTGGTTTATCGCCCTGCGGTGGACAAGTGCCGGAACGGCACTGATGGCGACTGTCTTTGCAGAGCGTCGAGAGTTTGCTCTCGTAAGCACTGCAAAGAC
>CAVKGN010000186.1:0-2400 GCA_963655595.1 uncultured Oscillospiraceae bacterium | reverse complement strand
GCATAACATCCTCCATTTAGGGATATTCGTATTCTACGACAAATTCTACAGCTACAATAGTTTTGTTTGAGCTGTTGTATATAGTTGTTACAATGTACGGATTCCAATTATTGTCGTATTTTGCTTTGGCATAGGTGATTCTTTGTGCCAAAGTAGGTATGCTTCCAACATAAAGCAAAGTAAAGATAATAAGCGTTTTAAGTAGCTTCATAATCTTGTTCTGCTCCTCATCCCCCATTGGAACGCTAAGTTTATAAATGCAAAAAGCGTGAGGACTGTATCTTGTTTACTCTACAGTCAGGCTTCTCGCATTGCCTACAGAAATGAGTAAACAACAGCCACTCACGCAATGCGAGTATATAGTTATCCCTTTCGGGATAGTATATATTCGTAGCGTGAGCGTTGTTGCCACTTGCCTATTTCTGTATTCAAATTTTGCGAGAATTTGACTATATATGGCGAGTATCAATAACGCTCTTCGTTTTCTAATATGTCTTGACAATCTTACGAATGTCGCTTGCAAAAATACGAAAAAGCATTGAGAATCTGTTATTTTTAACATTCAAAAAAATGCTAAAGGCTTAAATAATAAGCGATTAGCACTTTAAAACTTTGTGGACCAGCTAGGGCTTGAACCTAGGACCTCCAGATTATGAGTCTGTTGCTCTAACCAACTGAGCTACAAGTCCGTTGCAGAAAGCCTTTTGCAGGGGGCGGCAGCGCGTTTGCGGAGCGGCCTTTTCTTTTTGCGCTTGCAAAAGTAAGGTTTTTATTTCACACTTGCAACCGAGGACGGGAGTATTTTCGCTGTGGCACTCGGTGCGGGCGAAAGGCGGGAACTTCTCTGACGAGGCTAAATCCGCGCCGCCTTAGTAACGCTTTCTATCTGTTTGAGTTCCTCACAAATGTTTACCACGTCGGAGGTGTCGAATACGGAGATGGTGAGTTTGCCCTCGAAGATGCCGTTGTCGGTGTCGAGCGAGATGTGCTTCACGGTGTAGTGCGTGAGGCGGTGAAGGGTGTCGGCAATGGCGTAGAGAACGCCCTGCTGGTCGACGCCGCGCACCTCGAAGTTTGCATCGAACGACATCATGCGATGCGTGTCCCACTGGCAAGCGATGATATTGTTTCCGCGTTGCGTCTTGTGTTTCGCAGCCTCTTCGCAACTGCGTTTGTGGAGTTCCAGCGTGCCGTTTTCTTCGTTGATGTAGCCCAGCACATCGTCGCCAGGGATGGGGGCGCACTTGGGGCAAAGGATACATTTGCGCAGCACGTCCTCGGTGAGCAGGAGCGTCTCCTTGCGGTTGAGTTGCTTAGCCCAACCTGGCTCGTCCGTGTCGGCATTGTTGGTAGAACTGCTCGTGTCGCGGCTGCTCTTGTCCATGAACGAGGGCAGGAAGCGGCGCCAGCCCTTAGAGTTGGACTTTCTGCGCAAGGCGGCGTAAGCGTCGTCGGAGAGGGTGATTTTCCCATCGCCGAGGTTGGAGAGAAGCTCTTCGTTGGTCAGCACATTGTAGTAGTGCCGCAGCTTATCGAGGGCAGCAGTGGAGTACTCCATTCCCTGCTTAGCCAGGAAGTCTCGCAGTTCCTCCTCGCCCTTGCGCTGTTTGTCGCGACTCTCGCGGCGCAGGTATGCCTGTATCTTGGCGCGTGCCTTGGCCGTGGTGGCGAAGTTGAGCCATTCAGACTGCACGTGTGGTGCGCGAGCGCTGAGGATTTCTACCTGGTCGCCGCTCTTGAGCGTGTAGTTCAGGGGCACGAGTCGGTGGTTGACTTTTACGGCAAAACAGTGCGAACCGAGGAACGAGTGGATGGAGTAGGCAAAGTCGAGCGCCGTGGCTCCCTTGGGCATGGTTTTGAGTTCGCCCTTGGGGGTGAACACCATGATTTCGGAGGCGTAGAGGTTGAGCTTGATGTTGTCGAGGAGGTCGAGCGTGTCGGGCTGGGGGTCGTCAAGGATTTCCTTGATGGAGTTGAGCCATTTGTCGAGCTCGTTCTCGTCGTATTCGGCGTCTTTATCCTTATACTTCCAGTGCGCGGCGAAACCTACCTCAGCGATGTCGTCCATGCGGTCGGAGCGTATCTGCACCTCTATCCATTTGCCCTGATTGGACATGAACGTGTTGTGCAGGGCCTGGTAGCCGTTGGTCTTGGGGTTGGAGAGCCAGTCGCGGAAGCGCGTGGGGTGTGGTTTGTAGATTTCGGTCAGAGCCGAGTAGATGCGGAAACACTCGTCCTTCTCGTGAGCACGGTCGGCGGGAGTGAAGACGATGCGTATGGCCAAGATGTCGAACACTTCCTCGAAGGTGATGTGCTTCTTCTGCATCTTGCACCAAATTGAGTAGGGACTCTTGATACGTGCTTTGATGCTGTACTTCACGCCCATCTGCTTGAGCTTTT
>CAVKGN010000185.1:0-2413 GCA_963655595.1 uncultured Oscillospiraceae bacterium | reverse complement strand
GCTTGCGTAACTGCTGAAAATCAGCGGGCATACTTTGCCACAAAGGAAAAACGCATTACCTTTGCCCCTGCAAATGCAACTTGCGCCTGTGGCGAAATTGGTAGACGCGCCAGACTTAGGATCTGGTGTTTCGCGACGTGTAGGTTCGAGTCCTATCAGGCGCACGCAGAGCGTTTCACAGCTTTCACAAAACAAATCCTAACTGCCTGCACGAGCGTTTCGCCTGGGTGTTAGGATTTTCTTTTTGCACCACTCTATTCACACTCTAAAACCGAAGTAAGATGGGTCTTATTGAATTCAACAAACTCCCTATAAACACGCTCGTCGGCGCAGACTGGAAGACGTTTAAGGAACTCACCGCTGGCCGTCAGGTTGATGCCGCTTGGAAGGGCAAGTTCCGCCTAACGAAGGCCATTTGCCGCCTACTCTCCGTGCTTGCCCCCATTCAGGAACGCCGCTACCGCAAGCTCCTGAAAGACCAGCCGCTCAAGAACGACCCCGTGTTTATCCTTGGCCATTGGCGTTCAGGCACTACGTTTGTGCACAACGTGCTGTCGTGCGACAAGCGTTTCGGCTACTGCACCACCTACCAGACGGTGTTCCCCCACCTCATGATGTTCGGGCAGCCCTTCTTCAAGAAGAATATGTCATGGCTGATGCCCGACAAGCGTCCTACCGACAACATGGAGCTGGCCGTCGACCTGCCCCAGGAGGAAGAGTTCGCCATCTCGAACATGTGTCCGTACACGTTCTACAACTTCTGGTTCTATCCCAAGTACTTCCACGAGTACGCCACCAAGTACCTCCTGTTCCAGGACATCAAGCCCGCCGAGCTCAACGCCTGGGAGGAAGCCTTCCGTAAGCTTATCAAGATATCCCTTTGGAATACGGGCGGCGAACAGTTCCTCTCGAAGAATCCCCCTCACACGGGTCGCGTGAAGGAACTCGTCAAGATGTTCCCCAACGCCAAGTTCATCTACCTCATGCGCAACCCCTACACGGTGTTCGAGAGCACGCGCTCCTTCTTTACCAACACCATTCAGCCGCTCAAGCTCGAGGAGTACAGCGACAAGGAGATTGAACGCGACATCCTTGAAAACTACCGCCGCCTGCACGACCAGTATCAGGCCGACAAACACCTCATCCCCGAGGGAAATCTCATCGAGGTGAAGTTTGAGGACTTCGAGGCCGACGCCCTCGGCATGACGGAGAAGATCTACAAGACGCTCTCCCTGCCTGGATGGGACAACGCCCGCACCGCTATTGAGCAATACGTGGGGGCTAAGAAGGGCTACAAGAAGAACAAGTACCAGTACTCCGCCGAGACGCGCAAGCTCGTGGAAGACAACTGGCAGCCCATCCTCGACCTCTGGGGCTATAAGCTCGACTAAGACTGGTTGCGCTTGCGCCGCAACGACACCCAAAAACCACTAAAAAAGGGTAACACGCAAAAGAACAAGTGCCGAAAGCATTACTTTTGCGTGTTACCCTTTCGCATTCTACTCACACACCGACACATATAATATATGAGTGCTCACCTCCTGTGGGTGGACGACGAGATAGACCTTCTCCGTCCGCACCTCCTCTATTTGCAGAAAAAAGGCTACGAAGTAACCACCGCCTCGAACGGCCCCGATGCCATTGAACTGACGCGCGAGAACAACTTCGACCTCATCCTGCTCGACGAAAATATGCCCGGCCTCACGGGGCTCGACACCCTCGCTCAGCTCAAAGCCATCCGCCCCGACCTTCCCGTGGTGATGGTGACTAAGAACGAGGAAGAGGACATCATGGATCAGGCCATCGGCTCGCAGATAGCTGACTACCTGATAAAGCCCGTCAACCCCACGCAGATACTACTCACGCTGAAGAAGAACATCCACCAGCAGCAGATCACCCAACAGGTGACGCAGACGGCCTATCGGCAGAGCTACATGCAGATTGACTCGCAGATATCCGCTACGTCCACCCCCGAGGAGTGGATCGACCTCTACAAGAATCTTACGCAGTGGGAGCTGCAGCTTGGCGAGACCGTCTCGCCCATGAATCAGCTACTCTCCGAGCAAAAGGAGGAGGCAAACAAGGCTTTTAGCAAATTCTTCCAAAAGAACTACCCCGGCTGGCTCGCAAGTCCCGCCGGCGAACGTCCGCTCCTCAGCCCCGACGTGTTCCGCCGTGTGGTGTTCCCTCGCCTCGACAAGGGGGAGAGCGTCACGCTCATCCTCTTCGACAACTTCCGCTACGACCAGTGGCGCAGCGTCGCCCCCATGCTCAACGAGCAGTTTCACATTGACGACGGCCTTTACTACGCCATCATCCCCACCGCCACGCAGTATGCCCGCAACGCCATCTTCAGCGGACTCATGCCCTTGCAAATCAAGCAGCAGTACCCCGACCTGTGGGTGGAGGAGGC
>CAVKGN010000184.1:0-2461 GCA_963655595.1 uncultured Oscillospiraceae bacterium | reverse complement strand
ACGGCCGCCTGAAGCTGCTCGTCATCGTGGGCACGCGCCCCGAGGTGATACGCCTGTCCGAGGTCATCAAGAAGTGCCGCAGGCACTTCGACTGCCTTCTGGCCCACACGGGGCAGAACTACGACTACACGCTCAACGGCATCTTCTTCCGCGACCTGGAGCTTGACGATCCCGGCGTGTACCTGGACGCCGTGGGAGCCGATTTGGGCGAGACGGTGGGCAACATCATCGCGGCCAGCTACAAGCTGATGGCGGCCGTGAAGCCCGACGCCCTGCTGATCCTGGGCGACACGAACAGCTGCCTCAGTGCCATCGCTGCCAAGCGCCTGCACATACCCATCTTCCACATGGAGGCCGGCAACCGCTGCAAGGACGAGTGCCTGCCCGAGGAGACCAACCGGCGCATCGTGGACGTGATCAGCGACGTGAACCTGGCCTACTCCGAGCATGCTCGCCGCTACCTGAAGGACACGGGCTGCGCCCCCGAGCGCACCTACGTGACCGGCAGTCCCATGGCCGAGGTGCTGCGCGCGAATCTGGGCAAGATCGAGGCCTCCAACATCCTGGCCGAGCTGGGCCTGGAGCCGAAACGCTACATGCTGCTCTCGGCGCATCGCGAGGAGAACATCGACGCCGAGGCCAACTTCACGAGCCTGTTCACGGCGATCAACGCCCTGGCGGAGCGCTACGACATGCCCATCTTGTACAGCTGCCACCCGCGGAGCCGCAAGCGCCTGGAGGCCACCGGCTTCCAGCTGGACCCCCGAGTGCGCATGCACGAGCCCATGGGCTTTCACGACTACAACTGCCTGCAGATGAACGCCTACGCCGTCGTCAGCGACTCGGGTACGCTTCCCGAGGAGTCGAGCTTCTTCGCGAGCATCGGGCATCCCTTCCCGGCCGTGTGCATCCGCACGAGCACCGAGCGCCCCGAGGCCCTCGACAAGGCGTGCTTCACGCTCGCCGGCATCTCTGAAAAGGGGCTCCTGCAGGCCGTCCACACGGCGGTTGCCCTGGACGAGGAGGGCTCCTACCCTGAGGCCCCCGTGCCCGACTACGCCGACGAGTGCGTGAGCACCAAGGTTGTGAAGATCATCCAGAGCTACACCGGCGTGGTGGACAAGATGGTGTGGAGGAAGGGCTAGGAGTACTTTCTATGGGGAGTACTGACAAGGCCATGGATAGCGTGACTAAAACAGATGACCGCTGCAGTTGTGCCTCTGTGCAGTAAAGCTTGTTGTTGAGTGGTCTGTATCAGGGTTTCCCGCGGGTTGCATTGCGTTTTCAATCTCCGGTTTACTGTTCGGTAATACCGCCGCACTGGTTTTCGCCGATGAGACGCATTATTGCCTCGAATGCACCACTGTTCCTTCGCTAATCAGACTGCCAGAAACATGCCTCCTTCCAACCGAGTAACCGACGGAAGGGGGCATGAATTGAAGGAAGCGCGATGGGAAGCAGGGTATGCGTTATCGGCTTGGCACGAAGGACGGTTTCACGTTGTCATATGCGAGGAGTTTGGATGCTTCAGAAATACCAAATTAGGTGCATGGCTACCGCAGCTATTGTCTTTTTCCTTGGCTACTTGTTTGTGTGCGGTTGCGATACGTGGTCAACATTGGTTGACGCCGCGGGTTTCGCGGTCACGGCGACGTGTTTGCTTGTTCTAGCGTATCGAAAAATCATATGGAAGATTGACCCATTTCTTGATGTTCCCGACTTTGGCAAGATCGACAAGGTGGTTTTGGAGTTTACTCATGCAACTAAGCCGAATCTGGGAACTGATGTGCCTGCTGAGGAGGGGCGCGATATTTGCCTTAAGGAGGCTTCCTTCGTTTGCAAGCAAGAGGGCGCGTTCATAAAATCGATGACACTTTCCACAGAGCAGATTAAGAGCAAGGCTCTGATTGGTCATTTCATTAAAATGCCTGATGGGAGCTGGAGCCTTTACTATATCTACGGCACGGATCCGAACAATACGTTTAAGGCCGTAAACCCTCGGCAGAGCGGAGCTTGCGTTGCCGAATACGATTCCAAGCGCGGTTATTGGGTCGGGGGGTACTGGACGGATCAGCTCACCAGGGGAACGATTCACTTTGCTGACTACGAAACGGTTAAAAAGCAGTTTTCTGGCACGGAGGGAGTCGTCTACCTGAACTGACAAAGGCTGGTTAGATTCCGAGAGGGCGCTCGCGTATAGTCCAGGTGGCACATCAACTCGTGGTAACTGAGAGCAAGGAAATTGAGCCGTGCTGCTTCGGGACGTGTGGCATAGCTCTTGGTGCGGCGAAATGTCGTGATTGTCGGCATTTCCAGTTCTGGGTTGGCCAGAGGTTGACAGTGGCGGAAAACGTGAAATAACTTTTTAATATGAGCAGGACATTGTCAAGAGGCAAAAGCGGGTCTGACCCCAACGCTATGGGGTCAGGCCCTTTCCTTATATCAACCTGTCTGCGGCGAC
>CAVKGN010000183.1:0-2479 GCA_963655595.1 uncultured Oscillospiraceae bacterium | reverse complement strand
GAACGACCAGCTCCGAGCTAAAAACAACCAGTCAGCATTGAGTCGAATTTTGTTCACGCCCGTCACCCCGTATAAGCCATTTATCTGCACGCAAATGTTACAAAATCGCCTCGCAAACGTTAAAAGTGCGTTGAAAGTGACGATATTAACACATTTGCCCCCCCCCCAATTATGACATATTAACTCACTTTTCTTACATTTGCAGCGTCCCATCCTCTTTGCGTCCGACTTAACGCGCATGGGACGTTTGAAAAACACAACGCAATTTCCAAAACATTTATATTCGTATGATATTCAAAACATTACTCCTCTCGGCAGTGGCCGCTACGTTCGCGACTACTGCCACGGCGCAAATCACATCGCTCGATGATTTGAGTGAGTCAAAGACGTACACCATCTCGAATAGTCGTGGAGCCCTTGCCGTGGCGAGTTCCACCGACACAGATTGTAAAAAGACAACGAGTGTCTCTACCAGTGAGACTCTTCACCAGTGGGTGCTCATTAAGTCTACCTTATTAACCACGACTCCCTCATACTACTTCTATAATGTGGGCGCAGGCAAGTTCTTGAGTTACAATCAAAGCAACTATAAGGCAACATTGACCGACGCAAACAACTTGACCCTTGACAACTGCTTCCAGGTGGCAAGCTTTAAAGATAATGCTACCAACCCAACAACCTACTTCAAAATTAGCTCTGCCACTTCGCCAAGTTGGTTCCTAGCTTTTTCATCAGGTTTCAATGTCGGTGATGGAATGGGGTTCACTGCAAATAGCAATTATAGCGACGCTGGCGCGAGCATCAATTTCACCCAAGCTACCGAAAGCTATACCGACAATACAGCTAAGGACGCTGTGACTACGTTCGAAACCGCGCAGCAAACGACTTTGAACACCCAAATCACGGCCTTGAAAAATGCCATTAGCTCAAATACTGGTAAAATTGGCTATCCCACGCAAGATGCTTACACCGCATTCACTACGGCTGTTGACGCAACTGACGCTACTTACGAGCAGAAATCAACTGCCATAAGCACGCTCCTTGCAAAGGCCAACATCGTTCTTCCCACCGACGGTAAGGCCTACTACATTCGCCCTATGAACAAGGGGGTGACTGTAGACAATGCTACCTACTACCTCTACACCAACGCTAACGGACAATTGTATTATACCCAATCAGCCCAGAGCAGTGCTATCTTCTATGCTCATAAGGTCGGTGAGAAGTTTATCTTTACCAATAGCAAGGGTAAGTATATGACTTTCCGTTCAGATGGAAACGAAATCGCCAAACAAGAAAATGGCGTGCTTGACGAATACGCTGCCTGCTGCCAATTCTCACTGCTCCCCTTCTACTTCTCTGGAACTGATGAAAGTTGCGACAATGGTAATGTAACAACGGCTTCGGTTGACTACCTCGGTCTGCTGCTTATACAAGGTGCTATGACGGGAGATGCTACAAACTCCACCAGCAACTTGCACTATCTTATGACCAACACTTCGGATACCAAGACTGATCCTTTCCACGCTGCTGGCACTGGTGCAATCTACTACACCACAAGTGGCAACACTTGCGCTTACTACTTCCAGGAAGCTGATCAGGAGAACGCATTCAAGGCTACTGAGATGAAGGTGCAAGGCGTTGATTACTATCTGGGCAGTTATAGCTCACCCTTCCCCGTAGTTCTCCCCAAGGAACTCACAGCCTATAAGGTGAGCCAGGTTGGTGAAACTGCTTCGTTGCAGCCTATTGAAAAGACCAAAGTAAATGAAGTTGATGTAACTGTAATTCCTGCCAACACAGGTGTGATTATCAGTGCTCCTAACACCGATCAGGTAATTCCCACCGCTCGCACTACAGAAACTCTCGCTACTGTTGAGAACAACAAACTCGTAGCAACTACGGGCGAAGCTGTAGCTACCGGCACAAAAGCATTTATCTTAGGTTACGACAGCGATAAGACTGCTAACTTCTACATTCTGAGCAGCACTAACCGTGTCATCAAGCAGTACAAGGCTTACCTTAACCTCACGGAGAGCAGCGCCAACCAGATGGTACTCAGCTTCGGCGGCTCAACCACGGGTATTCAGCAAGCCGCAGGCATCGACGCCGCTCAGACTAAGGCTGTGTACGACCTCAGCGGTCGCCGCGTGAGCAAGCCCACCCACGGCTTCTACATCGTAAACGGCAAGAAGACGCTCGTGAAATAATCAACCTCACTCAACACTCTAATACATTCGAAGCAAAATGAAGAGAACATATATAAGCCCCGAAAGCCAAGTAGTAGCCCTCATTGCCGAAAGCCATATACTCACTGGTAGTATCGACGGCGTGGGCATAAAACAAGGTGAAACAGATGCTCGCGAAGGCTCAGAAGCCTGCTCCAACAACCGCATCTGGAACAGCAACAGCTGGCTGAACGACGAGGAATAACCCCTCCGTCCCGCAAAGACAAATAAAAAGGCGGACTGCTCACAGCATA
>CAVKGN010000182.1:0-2499 GCA_963655595.1 uncultured Oscillospiraceae bacterium | reverse complement strand
CCCAGGGTGCCGCTCAGTCGCTTCGCTCCTTCGCTCTGCCCTGGGCTATGGGGAGCTGGGCTTTCAGCCCGCCCGTTTGTGGACAAATCGTTGGCTAACAACCTATGGTGACGTGTCGCCGCTTCGCGTCCCTCACTCTGCCCTGAGCTATGGGGAGCTGCCTTTTCAAGGCGCGGTTTGTGGACATTACCCTTTGACGTTCGGGCTGGTTTCCATTCTTGTATGTCCAAAGCCCATAAACTATAAACGAACAACGACACTATCTACGCCGAAGTTCATAAACGTTCACCGACTTCCCCCACAAACGCCCACGGGCACAATCCCCCAACAATCGCAATGTCAAGCCTATAACCATAAAACCACGTATACTATGACTATATTCAACAGACTTCTTATTGTGGCGGTGGCGACGTTCTCCACCCTTACCGCCTTGGCCGACAACTACCTGGCCAAGACTGTAACCGTGTCCACCTCCAAAGCCTCAACGGACATGAAGTTGCTCGGCACCACTGCCGACGGCTACCAAATATGGAGCTGCCTGAACTCCATAGGCGGTGGAACGGAAACGAAGTGGACTATTGACGGCACAGCCGTGTCGAAGGACGAGTCATACTTTTATGGTGGGCCAAACGACTTCTACGAGTTGAATACAAGTTTCGGCAACACGGGTAACCGCCTGTTGGCCTCGCAGACCAGCCTCTACCAATTTCTGAAAGTAAACAGCCAATCGTCTGCGCAATTGTTCTTTGCGACGAGCGACGCAGCTAAAATCTACCACGAGGGCATCAGCCTGGCGCCGAAAATCACATTGACCGTGAATAGCGGCTACGAATACAAGGAGAACGCCCTGGCGAAAAAGGTGGATTTCTCCGCTAAGGATATTCAGGCAGAGGCGGTTAGCAAGCTTGTGCTGAAATACAGCTACGACGGCGGCGAGACATGGGACAGTACGACAACGGAGGCCTCCAGCATTGCCATGACGCTTCAGGCTCTTCACCCCTTGTCGGCCGAGAAGGTGCGCTACAAACTCGCCCTCTACCCCAAGCCTGAGTACCGCGCCGTCACCGAAGCTCTGTACGAGTCAGCGGAGACGGAGGACTTTGACATTTCAAGCCGCAGCCGCATAGTGTACAAGGCCTCGAACGTCACGATGAATACTTACAGAGGGAAATCTGGCGACGGCACTTCCGGAGGTATTGACAAAGTTAACCCCGACACAAAATGCGACTTTCTTGGCGTGAGCGGCAAGGGCTGCCAGATTTGGAGCAAAAAGGGTTCGGACTATTACTTTGCCTACGTAGATTGGCAAGTGGACGGCGGAACAACACAGTCAAGGCAAATAGGATCAGAAGGTTTCGCAGCCAACACCATATATACCTTAGAGGATTTCACCGTTAAGCCTACCTTCTATCCAAGAAACGTTTGCTGCGGCACCGACTACACTCACTTTGTGAAGGTGAACGGCCAGAAGTCTGTGTACTACTTCTCTTGGAAATACGACGAAAGCTCTACCTCTGATTTCAACCCCACAGAATTCAAGGTGGACGGCAAATGCACCATAGCCCCCACCACCGACGACTATTACTACAACGAAGTCACGGGCAGCGCCCTCTGCCATGAGTTGAGCTACTCCGCAATGAACGCTAACAGCGTGATGCTCGAAAAGGCTCTTGTGGAGATTAGCTGCGACGGCGGAAAGACTTGGACCGATGGAGCAACGATATCCTCGTTCAATGGCAGCGACAACGTGTACACAGGGGAGGTGACCATCACGAACATTCCCATAAACGCTACCAAGGTGCGCTACCGCATGACGCTCGTGCCGAAGAACGATTACAAGATCATCTGCGACGGGTGGAGCTACGTAACGAAGGACTACGACGTGAAGCTCCCCACCGACGACTATACCAACGTGTTGGTGTACAAGCGCGTCATTTCGGAGGACGACCTCATTGCGGGCGACACGTACCTGATTGTGAACAAATCAAACAAGAAGGCACTTGGCTACCAAAACGCTCACAACCGAAAGGCGGAGGACGTGGACATCTCGGGTTTGAAGGTGAAGATCGGGCAGAACAGAATAGCCACTTCCAAGAGCACGGCGACCGACGCTACGGTGTCGGAGTTCATCCTCGGCGGCAAAGCGGGCAGCTGGACCTTCCGTGACAAAGCCGTCAAGGGAACGCAGTACCTCTATGCTGCGGGCGATCAGAGCGAGTCCTACTACTATCTGGAAACAACTACGCAAAACACGGATGCAAAGAAGGCTACCATCACCCTGAGCAGCACGGGCGACGCCATCATCACCTTCGGCGGCAATGCAGCGTCAAACACCATTGGCTACAACAGCGCCTCAAAATTCTTTACTTGCTACCCGCAGGAGAACGCGCCAGCGAACATACAAGGCGTGCAGCTCTACCACAAGGTGAGCACCTTCACCATCTCATCCGTCGGCTACGGTACGTTCTACACCGACGATGCGTACACCATGCCTAACTA
>CAVKGN010000181.1:0-2594 GCA_963655595.1 uncultured Oscillospiraceae bacterium | reverse complement strand
GCTCCTTTTCTTCTGCGTGGTCACGAGCGATAGGTAGTTGTGCACCACGGAGTAGGCGAACGATACGGAAATTCTCCGTCCCCCCTTGCCGGTGAAGAGTGCCGAGCCCGTATGCGGCTCGTTGGCTCGCAGTTGGAGGTAGTTGCTCAGGGCCTCTGCCAGTTCTGGGCCGAAGGGGATGATGCGCTGCTTGTTGCCTTTTCCCACCACGGAGACTTCGCGGCGATTGAGGTCGACGTCCTGCACGTTCAGCCCCACCAGTTCCGACACGCGCATTCCCGTGTGGTAGAACGTGAGCAGAATGGTGCGCCGCTTGACTCCGTCGAAGTCGTTGGTGAACTCCACGTCTTCGAACAGGCGGTTCACCTCCTCCTTTTTCAGAAACGTGGGCAGCTTTGCGTGCGTCTTTGGGCTGCGTATCAGCCTCACGGGGTCGTGGCTGACCTTCTGCGTGCGGAGCATGTATTTGTAGAAGCTACGCAATGCGCTCAGTCCGCGGCAAATGGTTCGCGGGTTCTCATCCCGCTCCATGCACTTTGCCATCCAGTTCCTCACAAGGTCCGCGTCAACCGTGTTCCACGTGATGTCGCCGTCGATAGCCTTTGCCCACAGAGCGAAGGAGCGCAGTGTGCGTCCGTACGTCTGAGTGGTGCTTTCGGAGCATCCGCGGTCGGCTGCCATATAGCCAAGGAATAGGTCTATGTCGTGCTCCATGCTTCTGTCCATTGCCAAAGCGTAGCCGCTTATCTGCCTGCGGCATGTATTCTGTAAGCGAATATCGTAATAATTTGTCGGAGAGCAAAGAACCTCCGCTTTTTTTGCTCTTCGACAGGTCGAGACGGGGGCATATAAAACACAATCGCTATGCGCAAGGATGATGCGCATAGCGATTGTTACAGGGCTTGAGCCCAAGAGTATTCGACGGAGATTAGTCGTCGTTGCGGTGAAGCTGCTGTACGTAAACAGCATGTTCCTTAGCAAGGCGCTTCAGCACGCTGGGCTTGTCGAACTGCTGACGGGCGCGGAGCTCCTTCACAACGCCTGTTCTCTCGAATTTTCTCTTGAACTTCTTAAGGGCGCGTTCAATGTTCTCGCCCTCCTTAATGGGTACTACGATCATTTGTAAGTTATTTTGTTTATTACTTATTATTGCTTATCTCGTGTCCGCAAGCCCGTTTTGGAAGCTTGTCGTACATAGTGCTTGCGGACTGCAAAGTTAGATATTTATTTTAGCTTTTGCAAACTTGCCGCTTTTCTTTGTTCGCCCTTGCGTAAAAGTGTCTTTCTGGCCTGGCTTATAGAACGTTTGCGCAGCCCTCGGTTGGTGGATAAGACTTGTCTCTGACACGTTGGCATAAAAAGACGAACAACGTCCGTCAGCGGTTTGTGACTCGGACGTTGTTCGTCTTGCCTGTGCCCTATTCGTTAGTTCTCCACGATGCGCCTTGCGCCGATGTAGCGGCGGCTGTAATAGGGCTCGTTCGACTTGGACACCCTTACGCCCCCCGATGCTGCGTGAACGAACGAGAAGTTGTTGCCCGAGGGGTCAACGTCCGTTACAATTCCCACGTGGCCCACGGAGCGCGAGCCGCCTCGACCGCCGAAGAATACGAGGTCGCCCTTCTTCATGTCGGTGATGCTGGCAATGGGCGTGCCCTGCGTGTACTGCGAACGCGATGAGCGCAGGATGGAAACGTTTTGTTGGCGGTATACGAAGCTCGTAAATCCGGAGCAGTCGAAAGCGTAGGGGCCAGACATACCCGAACGGTAGCTTGCGCCCAGATATTGCAGCGCCGTCTTAACCACGCTCTCGCCAAAGTTGGCGTTGCTGCTGGTAGTTTCCTTAGCTGCATTCTCGCGGAGCGTCTGAACGCTTTCGAGGGGTGAAACTTCTTTTACGATATTCTCGGCTTTGGTGTGTGCGGGCATCTTCTCCGGCATAATGTCCTGCGCGTTTGCAGCGAGGGCGGAGCTGAGGCACATGGCAGCACACATTATTGTTTTCCGTATGGGTAATTGCATCAAGTGTGAGAGGAATATGGGGTTGTGTTTTCCTGTTCATGTGACTGCCGCCAAACAACAGAACCAGCGTATTTGTCATATGAACGAAACAAAATTACGAAACAATCCGCACAATAGCAAACTTTCCCCGCACTTTATACTTCTTTTTGTCTTTGAAACACACTGAAATTAGGCATTTCGGCATTCTATTGATTAGCTTTTTCCGCTCTATCAGGTTTGAAAGAATAGCCAAAAAACTTGTAGTTGAAGTCCGAAAATCTCTATGATTTCTCCCGTCTTCTTTCCTGGTCTTTACTAATGCGTTGAAAATCAGTGAGATAAAGTGTGCGATTACATTTTTATGAGGGACCTTTCGTGCAATCCTAACACTTTTATGAGGGACTTTTTGCCTCAGAGTGTCATTCGGGCGGATTGGGGCTTGGCAAAAATGGTTGTTTCTTGGTGCGAAGGAGTTTGCTTGGAAGTGATGGAGAGTGGGGGAGTGGAGGCGTGTTGGAGAGGCTGGGGCGTGCGTAGGTGAGACTTGGTTGTTACTATATGCAGGTTGGTTGTTCGTACCCGCGGGATAGTTG
>CAVKGN010000180.1:0-2656 GCA_963655595.1 uncultured Oscillospiraceae bacterium | reverse complement strand
GGGCTTACTCGGGACTTTCACCCGTTAGATAATGCTCATGCCGAGCGTACATTCACCCGAAATTTACTGTAATCTTGCAGTAAATTTCGGATAGAGAAACCTCGCCATCCGAAATTCACTGTAATTTTGCAGTAAATTTCGGATAGGAAAGCGATGAACACTTACATTGACAGACAAGTTTACCTTCAAAAGCTTATCAACAGACGGGACAACGGCGAAGTGAAGATTATCACTGGCACTCGCCGCTGCGGCAAGTCGTGGCTCTTGAAAAAAGTTTACTACAACTACCTGCTCAGCCAGGGCGTGGCGGACAAGAACATCATCTGCGTATCGTTTGACACGGACGAGGATATTCTTGGCGCCGACATGACTGACCCAGTGGAATTAAAGCGTTACTTGTATTCGCAAATCACCAGCGACAGCGAGAACTACTATATATTCCTGGACGAGATACAACTGGTGGAGGGTTTCGAGCGCATTGTAAACGGCCTCAACGCACACGACAACATCGATGTGTACATCACGGGCAGCAACTCCAAATTCCTTTCGAGCGACCTTAACACCATCTTCCGCGGCAGAGGCGATGAGGTGAGGGTCTACCCGTTCTCGTTCAAAGAATTCTGCACTGATCGTACGGAACCAGTCGGGGAACTCTGGAAGGAATACTATACCTACGGCGGCATGCCGGCTCTGAGAAACCACCCTACGCCAGAGCAGAAAATTAGCTACTTGCAGCGTTTATGGCAAAAGACATACCTTGACGATGTGGTGGAACGCAACGGCATAAAGAACCGTGTAGCCCTGGAAAACATCGTTGATTCGCTTTGCTCATCAATAGGCTCGCTAACCAATCCCAACAAAATAAGGAATACGCTGGAAAGCGTGCAGCACACAAAGATTGGCGTGGAGGCTGTAGGGGCTTATATGCGTTACTTGGAAGATGCCTTTTTGTTTGAAGGGGCACGCCGCTACAACGTGAAGGGACGCAAATATTACGACAGCATAAAGAAGTATTACGTGGTGGATGTGGGACTGCGCAACGCCCGTCTAAACTTTCGCCAACAGGAGATCACGCACATCATGGAGAACGTCATTTTCAACGAGTTGCGTATCCGTGGTTACCTCGTGGATGTAGGCGTTGTAGAAAGCCGAGCTGTGCGGGATGGAAAAATGAGTTACCAACAATACGAGATAGACTTCATCGCCACGAACGGCCTCAACAAATACTACATACAGTCGGCGTACGCCCTACCCGATGAGGAAAAACGTGAACAAGAACTAACGTCGTTGAAGAAGGTAGACGACTCTTTCCGCAAGATTGTCATCGTAGGCGACGACATAGCCACATACACTGACGAGAACGGCTACGTTTTCATGGGACTGTTCCAGTTCCTCCGAAACAACGACGTGTTGGAATAAGCCCGTAAGGCGTTCATTCTCCAACATTTACCGAAGCTATGAGTTTCTCCCTTCATTTCCTTTCCATTATTCAGGAAAAAACATAGCTTTGCAACGTCTTTACCTGCCACACAGGCTTGAAAAAGTCCAGGACAGGTAGGACATACATATGATAAAAGCGTTTTTGTGCGCTTTGGTTTTGACGATAGAAGAACTTCGCAAACTCTACGGATTGTCAAGGGCAAAGCAACAGGAACGCTCCATTAGGTGTATTGTATGCCAATCCTTATGGCTCGGTGCCGCCTCCGTGCGGCAATCAGGCCAAGGAATGGCCTTATATACATATACATCAGCGTGGGGCTTTCCGTTGCTCGTTTCGACAATCCGGGCAATGCGAAGGCCTTTCTATCGTGGAACGAGTGACAGAACGGTTCCGCGCTTTTTTGTGTCTACGAGTGATTTTCGTTCCAACGTTCGGGCCTTACAATCTGAGCATCTTATTGTATAAGCGGAAGGTAGATTTATCGTGCCTATGCGGAGAAACAGCGTAAAAATTAGCTATTGAAGGCAGCCACCACGTCATTTTATACACGACAGTGGGCATGTTGTACATTGTGAGGGTAAATGTTTTTTCGTTTTTGGCGGTTGGGGCATCTTTGCATCGCTAACGTTAAAGAATAGTACAGTATGATTAAGAAAGTCTTGAAAGTTGTGGGTGTTTTGGTGCTGCTTGTGGTTTTAGCGGCTGTGTCTGTTTGGTGGTACTCACGCACGAGCAATCCTTGGAGTGCTAAGACTATTGGGGACATCGCCGCGCCCAAGGGCTACACGAGGGTTGAGGGCAGCTACGCGGAGTTTATGCGCAGTCTTCCGCTGAAAAAGAGAGGGAGCAAGGTGCAACTCTACACGGGCGGCAACGCAAATTACCAGTTTCTGTCCACGGGCGTAATCGACCTGCCGATGCTTAGCAATGCCGAGCAGTGTGCCGACATGACTATGCGGTTGAGGGCAGAATATCTATTCAGCCGAGGGCTGTACTCGAAGATAAAGTTTCAGGACGTGAACGGCAACACACTGCGCTATCAAGGCGGTGCCTCTCGCAAGGCGTTGGAGAAATTCTTGAAGTACGCCTATGGGGGGTGCAGCACGTTCTCTGTGAGTCGTGAGACGGAGCCGCGCCCCATTAACGAGGTGCAGCCCGGTGATGTGCTTGTCTATCCTGCCCGCAAGTTGGAGGGCATGGGGCACGCCCTGATTG
>CAVKGN010000179.1:0-2690 GCA_963655595.1 uncultured Oscillospiraceae bacterium | reverse complement strand
GGCAAAGTGGTTCTCATCGAGGACTGCGAGCCCGACCTCTGTGCCTTGCAGGAAACGCTGCTCATGAAGAGTCGCTACGTCCTGGCCAAGCTGTCGCCCATGCTCGACATTTCTGCTGCGCTCCGCTCGTTGCCCTCGGTGAGCGAGGTGCACGTGGTGGGGGCAGACGGGGAGTGTAAGGAGTTGCTCCTACTGATGCAAAGGGAAGCGGTGGAACCTGTGTTTTACGTGCATGAGGGCGAAACGAACCTCCGCTTCACCCACGATCAGGAGGACGAGGCACACGTGGAGTATGCCCGCGAGGCTGAAACGTTTCTCTACGAACCGGGGGCAGCTGCCATGAAGGCGGGGGCGTTTAAGTGGCTTTGCAGCGCCTACGGGGTGAAGAAGTTGCACCCAAACTCGCACCTTTATACTTCTACGCAAAAGGTGGAACATTTTCCTGGACGCGCCTTTTGCGTCAGAAACGTCTACGGCTTCGATAAACAGAGTCTTAAAAAACTTGTGAGCGACTGCCCCAAAGCGAACCTGAGCATACGCAACTTTCCTGGGCGGGTGGACGCTCTGCGCAAGAAGTTGCGCCTGAAAGAGGGCGGCGACAAATTTATTTTCGCCACGACAACCGCTGATAATCAGCACGTTCTCATCGTCTGCGAGAAGGCTGATTGAAAAAATAGCCTTTCCCTTGTAACTTTTCCGCCCGTCAACCGTCTACCATACAGAGAGCCTTCCAATGAACGACACCGACTTCCGCCAACACCTGCTCCCCTTGAAGGACAAAATCTTCCGAATGGGGCTGCGCATCACGCAGAATGCGCAGGAAGCGGAGGACCTCACGCAGGACACGCTGCTGAAGGTGTGGCGCGAGGTTGGCGAGACGGGGAGCATCACTAACCTCGAAGCCTACTGCATAACGGTTTGCCGAAATTTGGCGCTCGACCGCATAGCTCGGTGCGAGCACGGCACACTCTCGATTGAGGCGGAACAAACCGACGCTCCCGACAGCGCACTTTCGCCTGAGGAGCAGCTCGAACGCTCTGACAAAATGCAGGCTGTTCATCGCATATTCTCCTCCCTGCCCGAACGGCAGCGCAGTGCAATCCAGCTACGCGACATCGAGGGAATGACCTATGCCGAAGCCGCCGCCGCAATGAACATCAGCGAAGAACTCTTCAAAGTGACCCTCCACCGTGCACGCAAAGCCGTGAGGGAGGCTTACGAAAGACAGGACAACTACTATGGACTATAAATACATCGAACAACTCCTTGACCGCTATTGGAACTGTGAGACCACGCTCCAAGAAGAGGACATACTGAAAGCCTTTTTCAGCCAAGAGGACGTGCCGGCTCACCTGGCGCGCTACAAGAGTTTGTTCGCATACGAGCAAACGCAAGCTCAGCTCTCGCTCGGTAGCGACTTCGACGACAAACTGCTTGCCGCCGTGGCTGCCGAAAGCGGAGAACACCAGGCCACTAACGGCGCCAATAAGGACGTGAAGACGGTTAAGGCGGCTCACATTTCGCTCTTCAACCGCCTCCGCCCGCTCTATCGCGCCGCAGCCGCCGTAGCCATCGTTACACTGCTCGGCACGGCCGCCCAGCACTCGTTCACCTCGTCGGACAAAAACGCTGCTGGCAGTTGGGACTACGACCAGTCGGCCTACAAGGACTCCTACCAGGATCCGCAAAAGGCCTACGAGGCAAGCATGGAGACACTGCGTATGTTCAAGGAGGGGGCACAGACAGCCGTCAACGACTCCGCCAAACACAGCGACGAGGCAACGAAAGCAGCCTCAACCCCCGCAAACGCACGGCAATAGTTACCCCACGAAGCAATGAAACGACTGATTTCATTTCTCATAGCCGTGCTGTCCGTCCTTAGCGTGGCGGCGCAAAATGAGCAGGACTTTGCCCAGCGCTACATGTCGCTCTACGCCAAAGGCACCACGCTGGAATGCACCACCATATCGCCCCTCATGCTCGAACGCATGATGCAGCTACCCGACGTGGAGGGCAGCAACGCCACCAAGCAAGTGCTTTCGCAACTCAAGTCCATACGCATAGTTAGCAACACAGCCGAAAGGGAAAGCGCAAAGCTCTACGACAAAGCCCTCAGGCTCGCCTCGCGCAACAGCGCACGCTACAAGCCCTACACTGAGAAACAAGGGAAACGGCTCTACGTTCGCCGCCGCGGCAAGTACATCGTCGAGATGGTGCTGTTTATGGAGCAGAACCGAACGTTCCGCCTCATCAACCTCACGGGCAACATGACGGAGGACTTCCTCACGCAGTTGCTCAACATGTAAAGTTCAACGGAAACAATCAATCAAGCCATACCGTCGCCGGGAAAGCAAAGAGTTGCCGGAAAAGCGACACCTTTTAAGTAAAACAATCCGCTGCAAGGAAACGCGGCCGCCCCACACAGGGCCTCCCATAAGTAAAACAGCCTGACAAAACGCCCCTCGGCTGGCTCGCAACGTTCCTCAAAGCACCCTCCGCCCTATGCAACCGCTTGCGGGCTCATCCGCAAAGCCCCGTTGCCGAAAGGTTTCAGTTCTCTCCCGCGCACGGCAGCCCCGCCGTCCGCACACCTCTTCACCAAGATAAACAGGGAAGTAGCTCCACACCGACGCACAGTCAAGGAGCAACTTCCCTTTATCTTTTCTGCCTTTGCAAACGTCAAGGAAGAA
>CAVKGN010000178.1:0-2703 GCA_963655595.1 uncultured Oscillospiraceae bacterium | reverse complement strand
ATGTTGACGATAGCGAGGTTGGAGGACGTCTCTACGATGTTGGGCACTTCGGGAATCATGCGAAGCACGCCGTTGTGGGCAGCGCAAAGAGCGTTTACAAGGTTGTCCTGAATTTCGCTGGGCACGATGTGCGAGGGCAGAGGCACGTCGGTCACGTCAAGTTCGAGCGTCGGCTCAATGGGCGTGTATTCGTCCGTCAAAGTCTGCTTCCATTCTGCCACAACCTCCTTGAAGGCCTCCACATTCTCCTTGGGGAGCGTGAGGACTACCTCGGCAGAACTGGGAATGGCGTTGCGCATGTTGCCACCAGCCCAGCTGGACAGACAAGCGGCGAAGTTGGCAATAGCGTCCTGCACGATGCGCGCCATAGCCTTGTTGGCGTTGCAACGGCCTTCGTTGATTTCAAGACCAGAATGACCACCGAAAAGCTTGTGGAGCGTCACCTTAACAGCAGCGTCGGTAGCGTCCGTTTCCTCGGGCTTGTACTCGAGCGTTGCAGTCATGTTCACGCCACCGGCAGAGCCAATGATCATCTCGCCCTCAGTCTCGTCGTCGAGGTTGAGCAGGATGTCGCCCTCGAGCGTCTCTGCCTTCATGTGGTTCACGCCGTACATGGTTGTCTCCTCGTCGGCAGTGATGAAGCCCTCCACGGGACCGTGAACGAGCGTGTCGTCCTCCATCACAGCCATGATGGTAGCCACGGCCATACCGTCGTCGGAGCCAAGGGTTGTGCCCTTAGCCTTCACCCAGTCGCCATCGATGTAGGTCTGAATGGGGTCGGTCTCAAAGTTGTGCGTAGAGCCTTTCACGGCCTGCGGCACCATGTCCATGTGTCCTTGCAGGGTGACGCACTTGCGGTTTTCCATGCCCTTCGAGGCAGGTTTGCGCATGATGATGTTGCCTGCTTCGTCCTTGAAGGCGGCAACGCCTTTCTCCTTAGCCCAGTCGAGAAGGAACTGCTGCACCTTTTCGAGGTGGCCCGAGGGACGAGGCACCTGCGTCAGCAAATCGAAGTTTTTCCAGATAGCCTGCGGCTGTAAGTTTGCGATTTCACTCATAACGTAGAATGTATTTTTAGTTGATTGTTTTCCTTGGTTTACGCGTATTTGCCCTTGCCCAACCGAACGCTCCGAGCACGATGACGAGAGCCGTCTGGATGGCGTGTACGGCAAGGGCAAAGAGAATGGCGTGTTTCTCCGTCACGCCGTAAAGCACGAGCATCGTTTTCACGGCAAAGTGCCACGGTCCCGCACCGTTTGGGGTGGGGACGAGTACGGCAAACGTTCCTACGCAGAAGATGAGGAACGCCACGCCGACGGGGATGTTCTGCGTGAAGCCGAAGCAGAAGAAAGCGATGTAGAAGTGGAGGAAATAGCCCACCCAGATGAGTAGGCTATAAAACAAGTAGAGCGGGAGGTTGCGCACGCGGCGCAGGGAGAGGATGCCCTCGCGCAAGTCGCGCACCTTGTCGCGCCCCTTTTGGAAGAAGGAGATGCGGCGCGCCATGACGAAGAACGCCGCCACAGCCGCCACGAGGCAGATGAGCGTAACGAGGTAGCCCGTGCTGGTGAAGCGGTGGAGAAGATCGCGGAGGTTGAAGCCCGTCTTGTCCAAGAAGGCAAGAAACATGGGCAACTGCACCAAGAATGCCAGCCCCGTGAAGAGGAGCATGAGCAGGGAGTCGACTATGCGCTCCGTGACGACCGTGCCGAGCGACTTGGAGAAGGAAACGCCGTCAATCTTCTTCAACGTGCCGCAACGCGTTATCTCGCCGATGCGCGGCACCACAAGGCTCGCCGCATACGACATAAAGATGGCATCGGTGCAGGAGGAGCGGCGCGCGTCCTCGCCCAACGGGGCAAGAGCCATGCGCCACCGCCAGGCACGCGCCATCTGGGGGACAATACCAAACAGGAGGGAAAGAAGCATCCAGCCCCAATTCATCTCGTGGAATACCAATTCATTGAAGTCTGACCAGTCAGTACCTCGGTACATCCACCACAAAATGCCTGCCCCCAATACGAACGGCAGGCCAACTTGCAATATAATTCTGAGTAGACGCTTCAAAACAACAAACGCTTTCATGCACGCCATGAGGCTTATGCTGGTGCTTAAAATATTTTCCTAACTTTGCAGCACTCTTAAACGCATAAGAAACACAGCGATTTGCCTCTTTTGTACTTATGCAAAAGTAGGAAAAACAATTAAGATGAAATCCGTACGTCCTAAAAAATTTCTCGGCCAGCACTTCCTCACACACCTGCCCACAGCACAGGCCATAGCCGACACGGTGGACGCTTGCCCCGAACTACCGATACTCGAAGTTGGGCCAGGCATGGGCGTGATGACGCAATACCTCCTGCCCAAAGGGCGAGAGCTGAAAGTGGTGGAGATTGACTTTGAGAGCGTGGCGTACCTGCGCGAACACTTCCCTGCACTCGAAGACGGCATTGTGGAGGACGACTTCCTGAAAATGCACCTTGAAAACACCTTCGAGGGACGGCCGTTTGTGCTTACGGGGAACTATCCCTACAACATCAGCAGCCAGATATTCTTCAAGATGCTCGACTACCGCAACCTCATACCTTGCTGCACGGGCATGATACAGAAGGAAGTGGCAGAACGGTTGGCTGCCAAGCCTGGCTGCAAGGCATACGGCATACTCAGCGTGCTTGTGCAGCTCTACTACCAGGTGGACTACCT
>CAVKGN010000177.1:0-2708 GCA_963655595.1 uncultured Oscillospiraceae bacterium | reverse complement strand
GGCTATTCAGTGGCTACTCGATGCGGGCGTTATATATAAGGTGAACCGTATAAAGGAACCTCGCCTCCCTCTTAAATTCTACGAGGACTTCGACGCCTTTAAGCTTTTCCTTCTTGATTGTGGCCTTTTGGCATGTATGACCGATGCCCCGGCTGACCAGATGCTTATAGGCAACAACGTGTTCACAGAGTTCAAAGGGGCTTTTACCGAACAATTCGTGTTACAGCAGTTCATGGCTCTCGGCCTTACGCCCTACTATTGGAGTAATAGCAAAAGCCCCTCGGAGGTTGACTTTGTCCTTCAAGCTCAAGGGCGAGTGATTCCCATAGAGGTGAAAGCCGAAGAAAATGTACGCGCCCGTTCGCTTTCACAGTTTGTTAAAGACAACCCCGACTTGAAAGGCCTGCGCATATCCATGAAAGGCTACGCCGATCAGGGATGGATGGAAAACATTCCGTTGGCAGCTATTTCCGCCTATTTCTCATAAACATATATTCCCTATAACCATGAACACCCATTTCAGAAACATATTGGCACTTATCCTCTGCATGACTACGACGGCGTGCTGGGGAGATGACTGCACGATGAAGAGAGACACAATTGTCTGCAACGTTGAGAACGAAGCCGTTCGCTACGTGATGGCTAATTCCGATGCGCGCTTTTGCGAGACGCAGAGCTGTATTCCTCAGGCATACTTTGACAACGATACGCGTACATTCCGTCCCGACCAGCCTAACGGACTTACCATTCGGTTCTTTGACAGGAAGGCGAAGTACGCCGTAGTTACACTTACGGAGGATACGCGTGAAGCTAAGACTGTTCTTCGTAACACCGTTAGCGTGGCGAACGGAAAGGGTGCCTGCCTTCTGACAAACCTTGTGCCGGGACGTACTTATTCTTATACAGTCACTGCCCCCAACGGTCGGGTGATTGACCGGAACAAATTCGTGACTACGGGGCAAGTACGCATGATAGCCCTTGACGGAGGCTTCAATATCCGCGACCTTGGCGGTTGGCGTGGACTTGCGGGCAGAACGGTGAAGTACGAACTCCTCTACCGCGGCGGGAGTCTTGGCGGCACGGATATGAACGGCACGCACAGCGACATCACGCCCCAAGGAAAGGCGGAACTTCAACGGCTCGGCATAAAGGCACAACTCGACCTGCGGGCGGCCACCAATTGTGGTAAGTATAAGGGCGAGGGCAGTCTGCATTCATACAGTGCTGGCGAAGCACCGCTGCCAACGATGGACTACAACAACACGATGACCGACTACGGGGCTTACGATGAGGACATGTCCGTCATTAGCGACGTGGCGTGGATTATCTACGAACTCCGTCAGGGTAAACCCGTCTATTTCAACTGCCGCCAAGGGGCAGACCGCACGGGGACTATCGCCTTCGTCCTCGAGGGACTGCTTGGTTGCTACGAATACGGCAACCATGCAGGGGGCAACCAAATGGCGCTTGACTACGAGCTGACCGGCTTTTCACGGGCAAACCTCGTGGACAACTGGAAGGTACAGACAAGCTGTCGCCCAGCCTCGGAAGCCTATACCAACAAGAACAAACTTTTCCGCAAACTCATTGAACTGAAAGCCGCTGAACCAGACATAGAGCTCACCACGTTGCAGCAGAAGTGCTACTACTACCTCAACCGCTACGTCAACTTAGCCTGGGCGGCCCCAGCGTTGCACATTAGCAGCGAAGACCTCGACTGGTTCATCACCCATGCACTCAATGGTATGTCCGCCAACGATTACGCTCCGTTCCGTCCTGCTTGGGCAGCCGATGGAGCAAATCTCAAAGAAGTGGCAGAGAAATGCGCCAACGTCCTAAGCTATGGAACGGAAACGGAGCGTAATAGAGGGGAATGACAGACCTTAATCTACGGGACGGCTGATTTCACAAATCATTCCGCTGACTGGATAGTAGATGCTTCGTTTGATAACCTTTTCGCCTGCAGCTTCGAGGGCGTCGGCGTAGACATCCAACTGACCGGCATACCAACCGGCATAGTGCTTAGATTCCTTGTTGAGGATGTAGTTGTGTCCCATCGGGCAGGTCTTGAAGTCAATCAAGATGTCACCCTCAGCTGTCTGCCAAACAAGGTCGATGCTGCCAGTGAACACCTGACCATCTTTCTGAAGGGTGAAGGGGCGTTCATGATAGACGTGCTTGGCCTCGCCATACTGTTTCGTCAACCACGAAGTCAACGACGTCCAAGCCTTTTTGATGGCATTGATGTCCTTCAGGCAGGTCGTGAGTCCGTAGCTATCTATCAAGTCTTTGTAGTATTTCTCGTCGTCGATGTGTTGCTCAATGCTGCAGAATATCTGATGGATGCAGTCGCCCA
Source organism: uncultured Oscillospiraceae bacterium (assembly GCA_963655595.1). Classification (GTDB taxonomy): domain Bacteria; phylum Bacteroidota; class Bacteroidia; order Bacteroidales; family Bacteroidaceae; genus Alloprevotella. The sequence continues at coordinate 352 of CAVKGN010000177.1, read as the reverse complement.
CCTTGGCGTCGTCGTCCGAATTGCCCTTCGGCATACGTTCACAGATGTCAAAGTGCTGTTCCACAGAGCCTTTCTTATGCAGAGAACTCGGTGAAACGTACTTCCGTTCATCCGTACAAATCTCGTTCATATAAGGAATACGACGAGTCTTCATTTTCTCTTCCTCTGTTTCATATTGTGGGTAATCGTTCGACTCTCCCGGAGTAAACTCTGCAGTCAGCCCCTCTTCCTCGAAGTCAATGCCGATGCCCAGCAAGTCGGCCTTTTTGTCAGGATTTTCGACACTGTTAAGTCCTACATCCTTAAACCACTGTAAGGCGAGGTTATCCTTTGCCGGAGTTTCCAGTGCCAA
>CAVKGN010000176.1:0-2731 GCA_963655595.1 uncultured Oscillospiraceae bacterium | reverse complement strand
CACGCTACGTATACGATTTCCTAAAAAACGAGTTGGCTACTGGGAAAATGCAATAGCTTTTTGGCGAGAAAAGCTACTCCACACCATTCGATCCGTGGGCGCAAGTAGCCCTCTCCGCACACATTGTCACGCCATTTCCCACGCTGGCAACACCTCCACGGTTATTCCGTCGCGTTCCAGACTTTGCCTTTGTGAGAACGTAATGATGCGGCAGTTGCGGCAACCCGTGGTGGCCGACGCCGCTAACAGTCCGCCGAGCTCACGGCTTAGGTTGTCATCGTTCAGCGTCCAGCATACTTGCACGAGTTCGGCGATTCGGTCGCCCCTTTGTACCACGAAGTCACACTCCTTTGTCTCGTTGAAGTAGAACACGCGGTCTTCCTCGCCAAGCGTCCGCACGAGGTTCAGGTAAACGATGTTTTCAAGCGACTTGCCGGAGTCCTCGCTCTCAGACAGCAGCACGGCGTTGCAGAGGGCGGTGTCGGCCACATAGTACTTAGCCGGAGTGGAACGTTGCCTAACCATAGAGCGGTCGTACTTCTCGACCTTGCCAAACAGAAATATGCTGCAAGCATAATCGAGCCATTGATAGAGAGAATCCTTTGACACTTTCAGCCCTTGCGACTTCAAGTCGTTGTAGATGTTGTTCACGCTGGTCGGCTTTGTGAGGTTGTTCATCACGCGCTTCAAGAAATAGCGCACTACGGAGGGCATCGCCCCAATGCGATAGTGCTCAATCATGTCGCGAAAGAGCATGGTGTTGAAGTACGACTGCAAGATTTTAACCTTCCCAGCCCGTGTCGGTTCAAGCACAACCTCGGGAAAGCCCCCCTCCTGACAGTACGCACGGAAAGCAGCTGCGAGCTGTGCCCTACCCTCCTCGCTGAAACGGTTTGCCTTGATGCCCTTAAACGACTGGTACTCCTCAAAGTTCAGAGGGTATTCGCGATATTCGTCGGGCCAACCACGCAGGACAGATGCCATCTCCTCGGACAACATCTTGGCCGTGCTACCCGTTACAAATATATGCTTGCAATAGCTCTTGTACACGCGCAGCACAAACAGTTCCCACCCGTCAATGAGCTGTATTTCGTCGAAGAACATATACACGTCCCTTAGCGGTATGTCGGGATACATTTCGCGGTAAGCTTGAAGCAAATCATCAAGATCCTCGGGAGCAACGGACAGAAAACGTTCGTCGTCAAAGCCTACGTAGAGAATGCGCTCTTTGGGCACTCCGCTCTCGAGCAGACGGTTTATAGTGAGTCCCAGCAACGACGACTTGCCGCAGCGGCGTATGCCGGTCACGGTGACAATGCGGTTGCCGTCCAACGGCAGGCGGGTGCTTCGCCCCTGCAAATTCAGGGGAAGCTCTTCTTGGTGCAAAGCAATGACAGACTGAAATGTACGACGTAAATCCATGGGGAAGACGTGTTTCTAATGGTTCAATGTGATGTCACAAAGGTAGAAGTTTCCTTCTAAAAAGGAAAGAATCACCCGTTTATTTCCTTTTCAAAAGGAAACTTTCGCCATTTGGACACGGGGCAGCCGCTGAAAGGGGTTTACAGGACAGCAATAATTTGCGAACTTTGCGGCATGGTACTTAAAGCAAGAAAACAACAGCACAACCCGTTTGCCTTCAAGGCTGAGGGCGGGAGAAAGAAGAAGAACTCGGGCAAACGCGTAGGGAAGTCGCGCCCGGAAAAGGCTAACAACCAGCGCAACCGCAGGGTGAAATAGCCTCTCCCTGCAAAGGGCGGCTCACACAGCAAACACGGACACGCACAGAAAAAGCGGAGCGTGCAGTACGCGAATCACTTCGCCCTGCACGCTCCATTTTTAATGAAAAAAATTACTTATACCTTGCGGGCTACCTACTTCCCGCAAAGTTCCGTTGCGCTCACGCACCGGAGGGGAGGCGGAATTATTCCTCGCCGTCGCCCGTCCAGTTAGAGCTGCTCCATGCCCTTTCGTTGGAAAGGACATCTGATTCATTCGAAACGGTGGTCGAACCGCCGTACTGCAGGCTCACCGCCATCATGCCCTCCGCAAGGAGTTCGACGGCCTGAGTCGAAGGAGTGATATATTGCTTCTTCATGTTGGGATGTCGTGTTTCAGAGTTGTTGATGTGAATATATTATATGTGTGCCTCGCAGAGGTTTACTTCACGAGCACCTTCTTGCCCTTGGCAGTCACGTAGATGCCGTGAGCAGGATAGAGCACGCGACGGCCGTTGAGGTCGTAGAAGGCTGTGGGAGCGTCTGTGCCGTCCACAGTGTCGAGCGTGTTGATGCCGGTAGTTTGACCGAAGTCGAAGTTGAGCACGTTGCTGCTGGAATCGGTGAGCTTCGAAGCTGCAATGTAAGCCTTGTTGGCAGGAACAACGGTGAGGTCACTCTTGAGGAACGCAGCTTGCTTGTTGTTGAGAGCAAGCACATACGTGTCGCCAGCCGTGTAGCCCGTGCGGCGAGCAGTGGTGGCAGTGAGCAGATTATTGCCTATGGAAGTGTTGTTTTCACTGGAGATAGTAAGATACACTTTGTTGTCACCTTCAGCGCCATTTTTCTTGTAAAGGATAGCCCCCGTGTTAGCGGGAATTACCCCTGAAATCTCTTTCAGCGTGATGTAGCCGTTGGCTGCGTTCTCAGCGGTGTAGGCCTTTACGCCTTCAGGAATAGACACAGCGAAGGGAAGACCAATCGTAGCGTATTGTGCAGTAGAGCTGATGGTG
>CAVKGN010000175.1:0-2990 GCA_963655595.1 uncultured Oscillospiraceae bacterium | reverse complement strand
TCTACGAAAGTAGTTTATGACACAAAAAAGCGTCTACTGAAATCAGGAAAAGACAGCCTGTCACGCCCCGCGGTAAAATCCTCCGCGGGAGGATTGTAGTCCCCCGCGGGAGGACTGGAGTCCCCCGGGGGAGGATTCGAGTCCTCCCAGGGAGGATTTTCACCAGGGCAGGGATAATTTTTACCAGCCCCGACACAGGAACGACGCCCCCGCAGGTGCGAACAACCAGGCAGGAATAAAAAAGGCCACGCTGAGGGAAAATCAGCATGACCTTTCTTATAAGTTGAGGGCGATACGTACCCAGAGGTATCAGTTCGAATGTTTCTGCTTAATCAGGAGGATGCGGCGCACGCTCTCGTTGATGCGGCTCTCGCTCAGCGTTCCGTTCTTCACGGCATTAACCACAGCGTCGAAGGCCTTTCCGTATTTAGGCACGCAGAGGAGCACGTCTACACCGGCCTGGATGCTCTTCACGGCAGCCTCCTCGGGAGTGTACTGCTTCGAAATGGCGTTCATCTCCAAGGCATCGGTTACGATGAGGTTCTGGTAGCCCAGTTCCTTGCGGAGCTTGTCTTGCAGAACAACACTCGAGAGGGTGGAGGGCACGTTGGTGGTGTCTACCTTGGGGGCTGTGATGTGTGCCGTCATGATAATCTCTACGCCGTGGTTGATGCCTGCCTTGAAGGGAATCATCTCGCAAGCGAGCATTTCATCCCACGTCTTCTGCGTTTCGGCATAGCCCAGGTGGGTATCGGTTTGAGTATCGCCGTGGCCGGGGAAGTGCTTGATGCAACCCGTAATACCGTTGGCGTTAAGTCCGTCGAGGTAGCTGCACACCATGGTAGCCACTGAGTCGGGATCGCTGCTGAATGCGCGAGTGCCGATGATGGGGTTGTTGGGATTGCTGTTCACGTCGGACACGGGAGCAAAGTCTACATCGAAACCGTACTCCTTGAGGTAGGAACCGATGTAGTGGGCAGCGTTATAAACGGTGGGGGCGCCGCCGTTCTGGCAGAGCCAGGTCATGCTCTGATACTTGTTCAGCCCAAAGGCGGGAGTATTGGCCAAGCGAGCCACGCGGCCGCCCTCTTCGTCAATGGCGAGCAAGGGAGCATTCTTCAAGGCTTTGAGTTGAGGTACGAAGGCTTTGAGCTGCTGCGGGTCGATGCAGTTGTGGGCAAAGAGGATAACGCCGCCAGCGGGATAGAGGCTGTCGAGCTTAGCCATCTCATTGGTCAAGCTCGTCACCTGGAACGAAGGCCACTCAGAGGAGGTGGGCATAAGCGTACCATCGCACACGTCCTGGAGCAAGTATTCGGGACGGATCCAGAACATTTGGCCCACTTTCTCGCGCAGCGACATTTGGCTCAGCGCTTGTTCCACCTTCTGCTCGTCGGTCATGGAGGGCTTGGTAGCATTGTCGCTGTCGGAGCAGGCCACCAGAGCCAACAGGCCGCAGAGCAGCCAGAGAGAAGTAAATAGTCTTTTTAGCTTCATGTTGGGTTGTTTATATATAATAAGGAGTATCCGTTGTGCTGTAAGGAGTAAGAGTCAAGAATAAAATCAAGCCCCAAAGCACAACGCAGCTGCAAAGTTATACCAGACTTTCGACATATCTATGCCCAACAGATGAAACGTGGAAGAAAGGGTCGTTATTTTCGCACATTTAGGGCGAATAATGCTACAAAGAGTAGCTAATTCTTCTTTCGAGGTGGCAAATTGAGGCAAATTGTCTTTATTGTTGAGCAAATGGATTAGCTTTGTATGTGACAATGGTTGTTGCTTTGTAAACAGCCGAATATGGTTTGATCAACATGAATAGTTATGTCAAAGCCAACAACGGGAACGACGGAAGTCGCAAATTCAGGCCTCACAAACAACGATATAAAAATACCTGCTTTGAATGCAGATTACATTCAAAGTTGCATCTACTTTGTTCGCGGTAATCAAGTTTTGCTTGATCGCGACCTCGCAAAGTTATATCAAGTGGAAACAGCCCAACTTAATCGTCAGGTAAAACGAAATATCACACGTTTCCCCGAAGATTTCATGTTTCAACTTACAACAGAAGAGTTCAATATCTTGAAATGCCAAAATGGCACTTCAAGTTGGGGCGGCGACAGAAGAGCCTTGCCACATGCGTTTACAGAACAAGGCATAGCTATGCTGGCTGGACTGCTACGAAGCGAAGTGGCGATAAAGGCGAATGTGGCTATTATGCGTGCTTTTGTAGCCATGCGCCGCTTTCTTTCAGCTAATGCTGGCATGTTCCAACGAATAGAAAGATTGGAACAGCATCAAATGCTGACAGATCAAAAAATGGAGCAGGTATTGCAGCGCATGGATGAATTGGCTCCAGCTATCACTCCCGAACAAATATTTGCCACAGGCTGTGTGTGGGACGCTTGGGATTATGTGTCACAATTGATACGTAGTGCAAAGGAGCGCATAGTCTTGATCGATAATTTTGTAGATGAACGTGTGCTAACATTACTCACGAAGAGAAATGTAGGGGTGGCTGCAACCCTCCATTCTCGATACTCGGAACAGTTAAAACTTGACTTAAACAAACATAACACGCAATACGAAACTATTGAATTCATCCAACTCCCTCATAAGTCACACGACCGATTTCTTATCATCGATGATGATGTTTATCTGCTTGGCGCAAGTGTAAAAGACATGGGAACAAGTCTTTGTGCCATTACTAAAATGGAAGTATCGCCAACAACCATATTAGCTTTGCTGAAATAAAATCATTTCCACGTTGTTCAAGCGATGATTACATCAGAGATTGTTCTGATAATCGACCAAATACACTTTCGTACATCCTTTCAGCATTCTCCCCTCCAGAACATTCCAAGCGCGTCAATCCTCAGGTTGCGCACCTATGCAAAACGAGCAGCTACGAATTACGTAACTGCTCGTTTGAATTTGTGGACCAGCTAGGGCTTGAACCTAGGACCTCCAGATTATGAGTCTGTTGCTCT
>CAVKGN010000174.1:0-2994 GCA_963655595.1 uncultured Oscillospiraceae bacterium | reverse complement strand
CCGAACCCGGGCGTTGCCCGGTATTAAGAGAGCTGCCCTTACAGGGCGGCAACTATCCTCCCACGAACTACCCAGGGTGCCGTTCGGAAACTCCGTTTCCTCACTCTGCACTGGGCTATGGGCAGCTGGGCTTTCAGCCCGCGGTTTGTGGACAACATCACGGTGGCAACAGATAGGCTGAAAGCCTTAAGGTTTCTAGCCCAGTGGCAAGTGAGGGGATGAAATTCCCGAACGACACCCTGGGTTCTCGTGGTGGTGGCATTGACGTCCTGAAAGGACAAAAGTATTCCCCCCTGTTCTACTTTTGCACTTTCAGTGCGGCAACTAAACCACAACAAAACCCAGGGCGACGGCACTACGCATTCGCTTCGTGCCTCTGCCACTGGGCTAGAAACTCGCTGGGCTTTCAGCCCGCTCTTTTGCGGACATTTTACTTCTCCCCCCGCGTGTTTGGACGCTCCGCCAGGTAGTAAAAACGCTCCCTGCCCTCGTTAAAATCATCCCTGGGAGGACTCGAGTCCTCCCAGGGGGGACTCCAGTCCTCCCGCGGGGGACTGGAGTTTCCCCGCGGGGGACTGGAACGGGGCGGCGGAGCGGAATGCGCAGGGGGCAGACGGAAACAGGGCGGAGAACACTTGATTTGTTCTCCGCCCTGTTGGCTTTTTTTCGTTTGAGAGGTATGGCCTCTGGCTTATTCCTTAACGCGGTTGAGGTAGGAACCGTCGCGAGTGTCCACCTCGATCATTTCGCCTTCGTTGATGAAGAGGGGCACGCGGATTTCTACGCCTGATTCCAGCTTGGCAGGCTTCGTGGCGTTGGTGGCAGTGTCGCCTTTCAGACCCGGTTCGGTGTAAACCACCTTGAGGTGAGTCTTCACGGGCATTTCGGCAAAGAGGATCGTCTCGGTAGAGGCGTCGCTCACTACCTCGCATACGTCGCCTTCCTTCATGAAGTCAACGCCGGTGATGAGGTCGCGTTCGATGATCACGTCGTCCCAAGTTTCCTGGTTGAGGAAGTGGAACTGCTCGCCCTCAGCGTAGGAGTACTGGAAGGGGCGGCGCTCTACGCGCACGTCTTCGAGAGCTTCGCCAATGTTGAAGCGACGTTCAAGCACGCGACCCGTCACTACGTCCTTCAGAGTGGTACGCATGATGGTGTTGCCTTTACCGGGCTTTACGTGGAGGAAGTCGATGCAGAAGTAGAGTTTGCCGTCAAGGCGGATACATGTACCCTTCTTGATGTCTTGTGATTTAATCATTGGTAGATGAAATTATTCGTTTGTTTTGTATGTGCGTGCAAAATTACGATTTTTTTCGGAACAAGACGTTTTGCCCTCTCGTTCAGACGCGAACAGAGACAACGGACTGGCGGCCTTGCAGGCATTGCAATAGGCGCGGAGGCGATCCGTTGTCTCTGTGAGTGTGTGCGTAGGCTTAGTAAACTTCTACGTACGAGGCGAGGCGCTTTGCCTTGTCGCGCACGAGGTTGAGGTCGGCGTCGAGCGGGGCGTTGCATACCACTACGCCCATACGGCGATTGACGCGCGTGGTGGGCTTTCCGAAGATGCGGATGTCAGCATCCTCCTCGCAGGTGCGTTCCAGCCCGCGGTATTGCGGCTCCTCGTTGCTGGCGATGGGCGACAGGATGACTGCGCTCGCGCCAATGCGCATCTGCTTGATGCAGGGGATGGGAAGGCCCAGCACGGCGCGCAGGTGGAGTTCAAACTCGTTGAAGTTTTGCGTGCCTGCAAGTGTCACCATGCCCGTGTCGTGCGGACGAGGCGACAGTTCGGAGAAATAAACGCCGTCCTTGTGGCTCAGGAAGAACTCCACGCCCCAGATGCCGGCTCCGGTCAGGGCGCGCGTCACCTTCTCGGCCATTCGTTCCGCCTCAGCCAGGTGTTCGGGAGCGATATGGGCAGGCTGGAAGCTCTCGCGGTAGTCGCCGCCCTTCTGAACGTGGCCTATGGGCGGACAGAACAGCGTGGGGCCGTCCTTCTGCGTGACGGTGAGCAACGTAATTTCGCTGTCGAAGTGGATAAACTCCTCAATGATCACCTCGGCTATGTCGCCGCGGCTGCCCTCCATGGCGTACTGCCAAGCGTGGTGCAGGTCTTCCTCACTCTTCACGAGCGACTGCCCCTTGCCCGACGACGACATGAGCGGCTTCACCACGCAGGGAAAACCAATCTCCTTGGAGTGCTGCACGAGTTCGTCGTACGATGTGGCGTAAAAGTACTTCGCCGTTTTCAGTCCCAGCTCCTTGGCGGCAAGGTCGCGGATGGCCTTGCGGTTCATGGTGATGTTCACGGCGCGCGCCGATGGCACCACCTGTATACCCTCCTGCTCAAAGTGGTAGAGGCGTTCGGTGCGTATTGCCTCAATCTCAGGCACGATGAAGTCGGGGTGGTGCTTTTCAACCGCCTTTTCGAGTGCCTCGCCGTCGAGCATGGAGAACACTTCGCACTCGTCGGCCACTTGCATGGCGGGCGCGCCAGCATAGGAGTCGCAGGCAATGACGTGTTGTCCCAAACGTTGAGCGGCGATGGTGAACTCTTTACCCAGTTCGCCCGAGCCAAGAAGCAATATCTTTTTCATTTTTCCGAAAGAGTTTTGATTGTTAGTGTGTGCGCCCTTCCCAAAACAATGGGGGAAAGGCAGTGCCGTTGTGCGGCAAGACAAAGGTACGTTTTCTTTCAGAGGCAGCGAACATTACGCCCTAATAAAGCGCGCGTCGACTGCCTCGACCGACAATTTAGGCGAGCCGCGAGCGTGTAAAAGAAAATAAATTCGGAAATTTGCAAACCTCACAAGCAAAAAACAGCACATTTCCCCAGAGCATGGACACATCGGCAGAAGAACGTTGGAAGAAGAGCTTGCAAGCCGTCAGGCAGCTCATTCCGAGTGAACACTACGTCACTTGGTTTGAGCCGTTGCAGTTTGTAAGCCTTGTTGACGGCGTGCTGCGTGTGGGCGTGCCGACGCGCTACTTTGC
>CAVKGN010000173.1:0-3074 GCA_963655595.1 uncultured Oscillospiraceae bacterium | reverse complement strand
AGCATAGGCTGCTCGTCAGCGTATATCCAGTGGGTGGCGTGGCAGAAGGTGTCGGGCAAAGTGGCGTCCCTACCGATGCGCACCACCTGACAACCGCTTTTGCGAAGTACGCTCTTGAAAGACTTATGTACGAAGTTTCCGCCGATGTGTACCACCACATCGGGGAGTACCTGCTTGTCCGTTTGGCAAAGGCGGTCGAAGGCATTCATTCGCTGACTGCCTGCCACGTCGGAGATTATCTCGGGCAACACGAGCATCTGCTCGTCGTCGGCAAGGGCAGCCACCTCGTGCCGTATGTCGCCGCGTTCGTACTGACCAATGAGCAGAGCGGGGAGTTTGGCGTGCATGATAAGGTCAATGACTTCGCTGGACAGTTCGGAGCGGCATGGAGCAGCGTGTTTGCGCACCACACGTTCGTCGGGGAGCGAAGACACGTCGAACGTAAACATAGGTTCCTCTATGCTCACGTTGATGTGCGAGGGCATGCCGCCGTGGTCGTGCAGGGTCAGGAGTGCCTCGTTTGCCTGCCGATTGTTGAGCCAGCGCTGCTCGTCGGTATGCGGCATGCTGAGCTGAAAGGTGCGGCAATAGGGCATGAGCGCGCCTTGCTGCGGCAGGGTCTGTCCGTCGAGCTGACCAATCCACGCTTGCGGGCGGTCGGCGGAGATGACGAGCAGGGGCAGGTGGCGGTAATAGGCTTCTGCCACGGCGGGGATGCAACCGAGCAGAGCTGAACCAGACGTGACGCAGACGGCCGCCGGTTCCTGCGTGGCCAGGGCAATGCCGAGCGCCACGAAGGCGGCGCTGCGTTCATCGGTCACGGGGTAGAGTTGGAAATGCTCTGCGCCTGCCTCGTGCAGGTTGTGAACGATGGTGGCGTTGCGCGAGCCGGGGCAGACCACCACGTGGCGCACATGGTGTGCCATGAGCAGGGCGGTGAGCTGATTTACTTGGGGAATGTGGCAGAACACGTTGTAAGGGGTATAAGGGGAATCAAAAGAGGGCGAGCATCGTGGCGAGTTTACGCTCCGTTTCGAGCCATTCCTCGTCCTCCTGACTTTCGGGCATAATGCCGCCGCCTGCGTAGAGCGTGGCGGCGTGGGGCGTGAAGTGCATGCAGCGGAGCGACACGTAGAGGTTTGTCTCGCCCTCGAGGAACAGCGGCCCGCTGAAACCGGCGTAACAGTCGCGGGGGGCGGACTCTGTGCGGAGTATGTGGTTCATGGTCCACGTCCGAGGCAGTCCGCACACGGCGGGCGTGGGGTGGAGCCGTTCGAGTAGACGGAGGATGTCGACCTGCCCCTGCGCGCTAAACGTGAAGTCGGTGCAAAGGTGCTGCAAGTTGCCCGTGGTGAGGGTGTACGTCTCGCTCTGGCGGACGTTGGGACATATCTCTGCCAGGCAATCGCTTACAAACCGAGCCACAATCTGCTGCTCCTGCTGGTTCTTGGCGTTCCACTTGGGGGGCGTGCCTTCCTCGTAAGGAAGAGTGCCAGCCAGTGCCACGGTGTGCAGGCAGTGCGGCAGACTTTCGAGCAGGGGTTCGGGCGTGGCCACCAGCCAACTGCCCGTCTGCGGCGTGTGCCACAGGGCTACGAAACTGCCTGGGCGGTAGTGGCAAGCGCGTAGGAAGAGTTCCTCGGCTTGGAGCAGTTCGCGGCATTCCACCCGCAGGCGGCGGGAGAGGACAATCTTGTCGGCTTGCCCCTCGTGCAAGGCGCGCTTCGTTTGCTCAAAGGCTTCGTGGTAGTGCTGTCGCTCGGCGTCTTCGTGGCTCTTTTGCCACGTGGCTTTCAGGGAGAAATGAGGCGTCCGTAACGGCAGTCGCTCCACCCGCTGCGGACGGATAAGGAGCACGGGGCTTTCGGCACTGATGGCAAACGGCGCAACGACGTACCCCCCAGTGAGGGGCACGTCGGTCAGGTTGGTGTATTCCTCGGGACGGCTGTCCTGAACAATACGGGTGTATGTTTGGCTGTGGGGGAGTTTGTAGAGCGCGTAGGCGGCGTGTTCCTCTGCGGGCAGAGGGGCTGGCGTCAGGGGCGCTCCTGCTTCTTGGCTTCTTCCCATAGTTTGTCCATTTCCTCGAGCGTCATGTCGGTGAGCTTGCGCCCTTGTTTCAGGGTGTGCTCTTCAAGGTAGTTGAAACGGCGGATGAACTTCTGGTTCGTACGTTCCAGGGCGTTGTCGGGGTTTATCTTGTAGAGGCGCGCGGCATTGATAAGGCTGAAAAGCACGTCGCCAAACTCTGCCTCGGCCTTGTCCTTATCCATCTGCTCCACCTCTGCCTCGAACTCGCCTATCTCTTCCTTCACCTTGTCCCACACTTGCGAACGCTCTTCCCAGTCGAAGCCCACGTTGCGTGCCTTGTCCTGTATGCGGTAGGCCTTGATCAGGGTGGGCAGCGCGGAGGGAACGCCTGAGAGCACGCTCTTGTTGCCGTCCTTCTCCTTTTGTTTTAGTTGTTCCCATTGCTCGCTCACCTGCTGCGCCGTCTCCACGTGGGCGTCGTCCTGGCCAGCAGGGGGGAACACGTGGGGGTGACGAAACACGAGCTTGTCGCAAAGTTCGTTGCACACGTCGGCAATGTCGAAGCTGTTCGTCTCCGACCCTATCTTGGCGTAGAAACAAACGTGGAGCAGTACGTCGCCCAGTTCCTTGCAGATGTTCTTCGTGTCGTTGTTCATCAACGCCTCGCAGAGTTCGTAAGTTTCTTCAATGGTGTTGGGACGCAGCGACTCATTCGTCTGCTTGCGGTCCCACGGACATTTCACGCGCAGCTCGTCCAGAATGTCGAGCAATCGCCCGAAGGCTTTCAGCTGTTCCTCGCGTGTGTGATTGGTTCTGATGCTTTCGCTCATGGCGTAGGTTTGTGTTTTATGCATTACAAAAGTACGCTTTTCATCCCGGAATGTATATTTTTGTGACATGGAAAAGTTTGAGGTACACATACTGGGGTGCGGCAGCGCCCTGCCCACGTTGCGCCACTGGCCGTCGGCGCAACTCATCAACGTACGCGAAAAGCTCTACATGATCGACTGTGGCGAGGGCGCGCAGGTGCAGTATCGCCGCTC
>CAVKGN010000172.1:0-3075 GCA_963655595.1 uncultured Oscillospiraceae bacterium | reverse complement strand
GCCTTGTAGCCATCAATATTTTCGACACTGAAGTCACTTTCCGAAACCGTAGCATCTTTTGTGAAGAAGAAGTTTCCGTTGTTGTACACTTTGCTCAGTCCTTGGTTCGCTGCATTCGTAGTGCTTACCATCGCATTGGCTTTGATATTTGAGCCAGCAGGAGCATAAACAATATTCACCGTCCAAATGTCGTAGCTTGATACGTCTGCTGTGGCAAACTGGAAAGCGGCTTTACCATCTGAGGTGCTGTATTTACCTACAAATGTGGTATTCTTGTGAGAAAAGTAGTCCCACGCTCCACCTATTTGGAAAGCATTTGTACCAAGCGAAGTTTGCTCAGTGAATGTCAAAGCTGTGGCATCTACAGTAGACGACGCATTAGCTTGTCCATAGTGACCATCCAAACTTTTTACTGTATATTGACCGCTGGTTGATGTGGTTCCGATATACACAAAATTTGTAGGATTCGTGGCATCTATGTCTGATTCAGATACAAGTTTAAATGGGTAATAGGTAGTACTTGAATTCTGTTGTAATTCGTCATCAGTAGAGATGACATAGAACGGGTTGGTCTCGCTTACCGTAATTTTAGCTTGAGTAGTAGCCGCAGCACTGGCCACCAAACGCATCCGATACCATCCCGACTCGGTAATGGAGGACACCGTCTCAAAATCATCGTCGGCCAAAGCCGGGGTTGCCGTGCTCCCCAGGGTGAGGAGCGTCAGGGCAAGGGTGTAGAATTTTTTCATAGTTGAGTTGTTTTTGGTATTTATGTTTCTGACACGCATATAATATATAGGCGCAAACAGGCGCGAGCCGCACCCTACCCCATGCAGCCTTGTGGCTGTGGAGTCAGGGTGCGGCTCGCGCCTGATGCTATATTCTCTTGATTGGGACGCACGCCATTCGCGCCGGCTGTGGTCGGACGGCTAATGGGGGGTAAAAAAGTCCAGCGTGCGTTTCATGCTTAGAGAACAGTGTGATTTAGTATAACTTTCGGCGGCAAACATAGCAAATTTCGCCGAAACGAAACAATTTATGTGCGGATAATTCAAAATTTTCCCTGCGCTCGTTGTTCGTACGTCCGGGGTAGTGGATAAATACTTGACAAGCAGCATATTGAATACTTGGCAAGTGGTAACGTGAATACTTGATAAGCGGTAACGTGAATACTTGCCAAGTATTTATCCACTACCCCGCAGGTAGGAATGACCAGCCCGCGGGTAGGAACGACGGAGGCAGGGACAGGAACGACTTGCCCCGTTTCTGCAAGGGCGGAGTTTGACGTAACGGGAAAAAGTTGTACTTTTGCCCCAAATACCGACCAAAATGAAGTTTTTCCCCCTCCTGTGCGCTTGTGCCGCCGCCCTTGCGGCTGGTTGCACCGACTATAATCAGCTGGTGAAGACGCAGGACTACGAGTATAAATACGAGGCTGCCAAGCAGTACTACGCCCAGGGACAGTACAACCGTTCGGCCACGCTGTTGCAGGACGTGCTTTCGGTGCTGAAAGGTACGGACCAGGGCGAGGAATCGCTCTACCTCTCGGGTATGGCCAACATGAAGGCCCACTCGTACGACGCAGCAGCCACCGTGTTCCGCAAGTACTATCAGACCTACCCCCGCGGACGCTACGCCGAGGCGGCACGCTTCAACTGCGGCAAGTCGCTCTACAACATCGTGCCCGAACCACGGCTCGACCAGACGGAGACGTACAACGCCGTGACGGAGTTTCAGAACTTCATTGAGACGTATCCCGCCAGCAAACTCCGCCCCGAGGCGCAGGACATGATATTTAAGCTTCAGGATAAGCTCGTGGAGAAGGAATACCAGTCTGCCAAACTCTACTTTGACCTTGGCAACTACATTGGCAACGGCACAAACGGCAACTACAACGCATGCATCGTCACCGCTGAGAACGCCATTAAGGACTATCCCTACACCTCGCGCCGCGAGGAATTTGCCATCCTCATACTGCGCGCCAAGTTCTGCCTGGCACAATACAGCGTGGAGACAAAGAAGGAGGAGCGCTACAACAATGCCGTCGATGAGTACTACGGATTTGTGACGGAGTATCCCGAATCGAAGTACTTGGCCGAGGCCAACGCCCTCTTCGCCAAAGCAAAGAAGTACGTGAAAGCCACCGACGCCGAGGGCGAGACGGGCAGCACAGAGAAATAACCGAAAAACAGCAAACAACGAATATACAATGGACTACAAAAAGAGCAAGGCGCCGACCAACACGGTGACACACAACTTGATGGACTTTTGCGACGGCACGAACAACGTGTACGAAAGCGTGGTAATCATGTCGAAGCGCTCCAACCAGATTGCGGCCAAGATGAAGGAGGACCTCTCCAAGAAGCTCAAGGAGTTTGCCTCGGCCAACGACAACCTGGAAGAGACCTTCGAGAACCGCGAACAGATTGAGATTTCGCGCTACTACGAGAAGCTCCCCAAGCCCACGCTCATTGCAGCCGACGAGTTCCTGCACCACAACATCTACTTCCGCAACCCTGCGAAGGACAAGGACAACCTCGACGACGAAGCATGATACAGCGCATACAAAGCATCTACTTGGTATTGGCCGGACTCTTTCCGGCCTTTACGCTTTTTGTGCCAGCGGCTGCCTTTACGGGCAAGGGCGGCGAGTTTACGCTTAGCAGCATGGCCTTCTGGCCTGCAACTGGTCTGCGCAGCCCGTACGAACTGACGGTGCTTGTGGCAGCAGCCATCGTGCTCCCGCTCGTGGCAGTGTTTGCCTACTCCAACCGCAAAAAGCAGGTGAAGCTCGCAAGCATTGCGCAGGGGGTGAACGTGCTGTGGTACGTGGCGTTTGCCGTATCGTGCATCACGACGAACGGCTCCGACGCCGCCTATTCCTTCCGCCTGGGCTGCCTCTTCCCCCTGCTTGCGCTCATTGTGCTGTTCCTTGCTAAGAAGGCCATCAAGCGCGACGAAGCACTCATCCGCGCCGCCGACCGCATACGTTGAGCCGTGCGGCAATCACAAAGAACTGAAAAAAGAGACGATATGTCAGTAAACAAAGTAATCCTCATCGGCAACGTGGGCAGC
>CAVKGN010000171.1:0-3105 GCA_963655595.1 uncultured Oscillospiraceae bacterium | reverse complement strand
TTAACTTCAGAATTGTATATGATATAGAAATTACATTTAGCTGTAATTTGCCTGATTTTCACACCATCGACCACAAGTACAGGGCCAAATATATTAAACCACGAGTCGCTGGGGTGGATTGTGGCGTAGTCCACATTTGAAACTTCGACGGCGTTGACGCTGCCGTTGTCGCCGCGCACAAACATATTGCGCTGGGCGTTGATGCTCAGTGCGGCTAAAAGCATGACGCACAGAGCAATGCATAAATATACTTTCTTCATTGCAATTTCTTTTTGATTG
This sequence comes from uncultured Oscillospiraceae bacterium, assembly GCA_963655595.1. Taxonomy (GTDB): domain Bacteria; phylum Bacteroidota; class Bacteroidia; order Bacteroidales; family Bacteroidaceae; genus Alloprevotella. The sequence continues at coordinate 2,826 of CAVKGN010000171.1, read as the reverse complement.
TTTTAAACTTGGGTTATGCCGCAGGGGTAGTTGCGCTCTGCAAGTCGCCGTAGTACACCACGCCGTTCAACTTCATGTAAGCGCGGTAATAGTACGTCATGCCGGCTTCGAGGCCGGCAATGCTAAAGGTGTAGTCGCCCAAAGTCGTGCCGAGAGCCGTAGTCGTGTCGTCGACGGTCGGGGCTGCATTCGCAGCGGAGTAGCAGATGCCCACTTCCACCGTCTGCTCCAGCGTCTTGAACTCGTCGGAGGCAAAAGCCACGCTGAGAGACGAAGAAACCGAGTTCTGCGTGAGGGTTGGTTCACTACCGTAGGCAAAAGTAAACATGTCGTTGGAGAAAGTAACGTGCGTAACGGGATAGGCCGCCAAGTCGCCAGCCTTCGACAGTACGAAGAAAGTCTGCTGCGCCGAGGCAAATTGCCCTGCAAGCAGCAATGCAATCGATAAAGAAATTATTCGTTTCTTCATGATCCTCCATAGAATTAAAATAGATAAGTTCATAAGTTATTTGTTTTTATTAGTTCTGGTATCAATTAGTAGCATGAGAAGTGCTAATGGTATCTTCAGGTGCAAAGATAAACAAATTGGGCGTACAATTTACCCTCCCCGTTAAATTTTGTTAACGCTGTGAATTTTAAGGGTAACCATCCGAAATAAGCTGGCTTGGTTGTTTTGAAAAAAGTCCTGCGGGGTTATTCGCAGGACTTTTTGTAGTTGTGTGGCAGCAGGGCTGCTATTTCGTCGGGAGGGGTATCGTCGTGGAGGTTGGCGAGGGTGTGTGTGAGCCATTCAAGCGGATTGACGCCAACGGTGTCGCAACTTTCGAGTAGAGAGTAGAAGATGGCGTTGTCGACAGCGCCGTCGTCGCTCTTGCTGAACAGGTAGTTCTTGCGTCCCATAACCGTCGGTCGCTGGTTGCGCTCCACGGGGTTGTTGTCTATCTGGTAGCGTCCGTCAATGGCATAGCGCCGCAGACGTGGCCACATGCCGTGGGCGTAGACGAGGGCTTTGCCGAAGGGGTCGGATGGGGTGCACTGTGCGCTGGAGGCTTCCATCCATTTTTCCATCGCATCCATGATGGGGAGTGCCTTTGTTCTCCGTTCAGAAGCTATATCTTCAGCGGTGGCACCGCGGTCGCGGAGGTTGGCTTCGAGGTCGTAGAGCAGTCCAATCCATTCAATGGCTTTCGCTGCCAGTTCGGGATGGGATGACTGTGCGTCGCAGAACTTACGGCGCACGTGTGCCATGCAACCCAACAGGGTCACATTGTCCTGTGATTCGAAAAAGTCGTATACGGCATAGCCGTCGGTCTGGATAGCGCCGCGGAAGTGGCGCAACTCGGCTCGGGGGATGGTGCCGGCACGGGAGCCGTTGATGTAAAGGAAGTAAAGTCCGTGGCTTTGCGGTCGGCTGTCGAGGAACTGCCATGCGTAGCCCTTGCGCGTCTTGCCAGGACGGTCGGCTATGTTCCACGGCACCTCGTCGATTTGCAGATAGTCACTTGCAAGGACATCGCGGCGCAGCGCCTCATAGAGTGGCTCGAGCTTGGAGGCTACGGCGTGTACCCAGTCGTTGACTGTCGAGGTCGGCATCTTTACGCCGAGGTCGCCGAACTGTTTCACCTGACGGTATTCGGGGATGTGATAGCGGTATTTGTCAACGACAATCTGCGCCAGCATATCGGCTGCCACATGGTTGCCGCCAATCACAGCCTTTGGGGCTTCTGCCTGATAAATGCGGGGATTGGAAAGCCCCTTGTCAGCCTTCGGGCGAAAGATGGGGCGGCGGGTTACCTTCACCCACAGTTTTGCGGGCTCGTAGTGGAGGGTACGCGTAACGTCCTCTCCGATTATGTCGCACGCGTCAAGGTCTACTCCCTCTGGCAGAAGAGTATTAGTGCGTTCCTCAAGCCCGTCATAGCTGTATTTTTCTGGACGGCGTGGAGTCTTACGTGCTTTGTTGCGACGCTTTTCGGTCTCTTTTTCAATCTCCTTAGCCGTCTGCTCAATCTGTGCAGCCTTTTCATCAGCAGCTTTCTTGAAGTAATCTTCAAATAGGGATAGTTGGTTTTCAGGTTCTGGCTTCGGTCTGAGTTTGTCGGACTTTGATCCAAAAAGCCATTTTGTAAGTATCGCAATCTGATGTTTCAGATTAGCGTTTTCCTGCTCAAGTTCTTCGTATGTAGCTTTCCTTTTCACACTTAAAGATGCGAATAATCAACGAGATAGCCAAATTTTTCCACCACTTTTTTCGTAATTTTTCTTGTCTTTTTCTGCTATCTCATAGCGGTGCCTTCGGGCAACTTTAGGAGAGATGCCTTCCATCAGAAGCACAAGCTCGTCCCACCGCAACGAACGGAAACCAATGCCCTGACGCAGAAAAATCCTTGGATGAAAACGCCCCTGCTCAAGGCGCTTGTAGTACATCACATATCCGCCGCGTTCCCAGTGCAGCAACTTCATCAACTGGCGCGACCGCCCCACAAACACATACACATCGCCACTCGTCGGGTCAAGGCCCACGCGGCGCACCTCGCCGCACATACGGTTCACGCCCATACGCATGTCGCTCGGGTGCTGCGCCATTACAAACCTGTTGTTTTCGTTAAGGTTGAACATTGCTTTTTTGCCGCAAAGTTCGCCCATCAACACCGACCCCGCAAGCCGGCTTATTTCGGATGGTTACGAACTTACCTCGGCACACCGATGCTCTTTGTCGAACCCAAGAAGGGCAATCCGACTCCGAAGGTCTGCCAGTTGACCAGTAGCAGGCTTGTCGAGCTGTATGGACTTCCTGTTGTATTCATATTGCAACCAGGCCCCACT
>CAVKGN010000170.1:0-3165 GCA_963655595.1 uncultured Oscillospiraceae bacterium | reverse complement strand
CCATAGCCCAGGGCAGAGCGAAGGAGCGAAGCGACTGAGCGGCACCCTGGGTACTTCGGAGCCAATACGTTGACGCCCTGAAAGGGCAGCTCCCTATACGAGGGGCAACGCCCCGCTAAGCCTTCGTGGATACACCGCTGCTGAACCCGGGCGTTGCCCGGTATTAAGAGAGCTGCCCTTACAGGGCGGCAACTATCCTCCCACGGCTTACCCAGGGTGCCGTTCGGGGATTTCATCCCCTCACTCTGCCCTGGGCTATGGGGAGCTGCCCCTTCGGGGCGCAGTTTGTGGGTGTTGCCGTAGCAGCAGTGGGATAGGCTGAAAGCCTTAAAGTTTTTAGCCCAGGGCAAAGTGAGGGAACAAAGTTCCCGAACGTCACCCTAGGTTCTCATGGTGGAGATGTTGACGTCCTGAAAGGACAAAAGTATTCTCCTCTTGCCAACCCTACCCAATTGGTACTGCCTCCTGCCCTTTACTACCCGTTTACTTCGGGCTCTTTACTTTATAGGCGCAACGGAACTTGCCCTTGAGCATTTGCGAGAGTTTGCCGCGAATCATCTGTTTGCGCAGGGGCGAGATGCGGTCGATGAAGAGGTGGGCGTCGAGGTGGTCGAACTCGTGCTGCATAACGCGCGCCAAGTAACCATCTACCCACTCCTCGTGCTCGTTGAAGTCCTCGTCCATATACTTAACGCGGATGCGTGTGGGACGGCGCACGGGCTCGTTGATGCCAGGCAGACTGAGGCAACCTTCGTCCATCAGCTTCGTCTCGCTGTCGTCGTATTCCAGGATGTGGGGATTGATGTACGCCTTGTTGAAGTTGGCGTATTCGGGGAAGTCTTCTTTCAGCACGTCGAGCGTGATGACTACCACGCGGATGGCCTTGCCTATTTGGGGGGCAGCCAAGCCCACGCCGTCGCTGTGGTACATCGTCTCAAACATGTCGGCGATGAGCTGTTTGAGTTCGGGGTAGTCGGGGGCAATGTCGACGGACTCCTTGCGGAGCACGGGCATGCCGTAGGTATAAATAGGGAGTATCATGTATTAGGGAGTTATCTTAGAACAGGGAACGTTTGCTTTCCAGGTAGTTTTGCAGGATGATGCACGCGCTTATCTCGTCCACGAGGCCCTTGTCGGTCTGGCGCCGCTTCTTGCCAATGCCACTGTCGAGGATGGTCTGGTGAGCAAGGACGGAGGTGAAGCGCTCGTCGTAGAACTCTACGGGGATGTTGGGGAACGCCTTTCGGAGTTGCCCAGCAAAGGTGCGCACGCGGGCTTGGTTCTCCGAGGGTGCGCCGTTGGGCTGCGTGGGTAGCCCCATCACGAATCGCTCCACGGGCTCCCGGCTGGTGTAGTCGGTGAGGAACTTGAGCAGCTCGTGCGTGGGGACGGTGGTCAGGCCGTTGGCAATGATTTGCGAGGCGTCGGTCACGGCAATGCCCGTGCGCTTCTTGCCGTAGTCAATAGAGAGTATGCGCATTCGTTTCTGCGTGGTGTGAAAGCAAATAGCGTCACCGGCAATGCCGTCTGTACGGGGGCAGACGTATTTCCGGTGACGCTATATATATAAGTGTGTTACTTAATCATGTCGCAGCCCATGTAGGGTTGCAGAGCCTTGGGGATGCGGATGCCCTCGGGCGTCTGGAAGTCCTCGAGCAGGGCAGCCACGATGCGCGGCAGGGCAAGAGCCGAACCGTTGAGCGTGTGGCAGAGCTGAATCTTCTTGTCGGCGTTGCGGTAGCGGCACTGCAAGCGGTTGGCCTGGTAGGTGTCGAAGTTCGACACGGAGCTAACCTCCAACCAGCGCTTCTGCGCCTCGCTGTACACCTCGAAGTCGTAGCAGATGGACGACGTGAAACTCATGTCGCCGCCGCAGAGGCGGAGTATGCGGTAGGGAAGTTCCAACTTCTGGAGCAAGCCTTCCACGTGCGCCAACATCTCCTGATGCGACTGGTCAGAGTGTTCGGGCGTGTCGATGCGTACGATCTCAATCTTCGAGAACTCGTGCAGACGGTTCAAGCCGCGCACGTCCTTGCCGTAGCTACCAGCCTCGCGACGGAAACATTCCGTGTAGGCGCAGTTCTTGATGGGGAGCTGGTCCTCGTTCAGAATCACGTCGCGGTAGATGTTCGTCACGGGCACCTCAGCCGTGGGGATAAGGTAGAGATCGTCCACCTCGCAGTGGTACATCTGGCCTTCCTTGTCGGGCAGCTGACCCGTGCCGTAGCCCGAAGCGGCGTTCACCACCGTGGGGGGCATAATCTCCGTGTAACCAGCCTCGCGAGCCTGGTCGAGGAAGAAGTTGATGAGGGCGCGCTGCAAACGTGCACCCATGCCGATGTATACGGGGAAACCTGCACCAGAGATCTTCACGCCCAGGTCGAAGTCGATGAGGTTGTACTTCTTTGCCAGTTCCCAGTGGGGCAGAGCGTTCTCGGGCAGTACGGTGTCGTGACCGCCAGTCTTCACCACCACGTTGTCCTCGGCAGATGTTCCTTCGGGCACGATATCGTAAGGCACGTTGGGGATAGTCAGCAACACGTTGCGCTTGTCAGCATCGGCCTGCTTCATAACCTCTTCCAGTTCTTTGCTCTTCGTCTTGATGCTGGCCACCTCAGCCTTAGCGGCTTCGGCTTCGTCCTTCTTGCCCTCCTTCATCAGGCCGCCGATGCTCTTCGAGAGCGTCTTCACCTTGGCGTTCAGGCTGTCCAGTTCGGCCTGCGCTTCCTTGCGCTTATTGTCGTAGGCGAGCACCTGGTCGATAGCCTCGCGTGCCCCCTTGAAGTGTTTCTTTTCCAAGCCGCGGATCACGGCTTCCTTGTCGTCGGTAATCTGTTTGATTGTAAGCATGGCTTTCTTGTGTATTTTACTGAGGGCAAAAGTACTATTTTTTTGCCAAGTGGTTGTCAAAATGGCAGCCTTTGCGCTGCGGCGATGGGTTGGGGGTGGATATTTCGGTGGGGATTTTGTTGCATAGTGCCATGATGATGACCACGAAAAAGGCTGAAAGCCTTGCAAGTCGTGAGCCCAGGGTAAAGTCACGCAGTGACGACACCCTGGGTACTGTGCCGATAGTAGTTGACGCACTGAAAGTGCAAAAGTAAAACAATGGCTATCATTATGTTTCTACTTTTGTCCTTACAGGACGTCAACGTAGGTCTCGTG
>CAVKGN010000169.1:0-3294 GCA_963655595.1 uncultured Oscillospiraceae bacterium | reverse complement strand
TGGCCAGGGAGTCGGCAGTCACCACGTCGGACACTTCATAGGGGGTGAGGTGCGCAGGATGGTTGCCACAGTATTGGTAGTTGTCAGTGGTTACGTAGCCAAGGAAACGGGCGGTAGAGGCTTTTGCCATTGCGGCAGCCTCTTTGTCCTTTCCGCTGGTGAGGCGCAGAGTCACGGTTTGTCCGTCGCGCTTACCGAAGAGCAGAGCCACGGCTCCGAGTCGTTCGCCGCGCCACGCTGTGATAGTAGTGTCGCTGCAAAGGTGTTCGGGCTGTGCCGTGGTGCGGGCGTAATGTACGTCCTTCGAGGCCCAGGTGGCGGCTATTTGTTTCTGCGCCTGACAAGTGAAGGCGGCCAAAGAGGCGAGGAGTACTGCGTTGAGTCGGTGTATGATATTCATAATTGGTCAGTTAAGGAATGTCCATTTCACGGTGAGCTGATTGTCCGCCACTTGCTTGCCAGCGGCTAGCAGGGTGTAGCGCGCCTCGAAGTGTCCTCCTTGCGCATCTACCTCAAAGTGTTGACTGTGCGTGTAGAGGCTAAGGGGCAGACTGCCTTGCGGCGTGCGGTAAGGGCAGTCAAGGAGTTTACCCTCCACAAAGGTGAGGCGGGCCGTCGTGTCGCCCTGACGGCGCAGGTCGGCCAAAGCGTCGGTGAGCAACAGAGTGGCTGTGCCTTTGTTTGCAGTTTCGCCGTAACGGAGCATCAGACCTGTTTCCTCGATGAGACAACCGCCCTGTGCTTCGCTGCGCAGGAGGTCGTCGCCGTTTTCGGTGGTGGAGACGAGGAGCGTTTCCACGTGTATCTTTTTGAGCATATTGCGAGTGGGTGTGTTAGCGAAGGAGACGTTTGGTAGACTTTCCGCCACGGGTTTCAATGATTACGCCCTGCGTACTGGGCTGGCGGTTGCCCCACGCTCGTCCGTCGGGGGTGAAGTATTGGGGATTGGCCTCTTCGGCTGTCGTCACCTCCCGCACACCGTCGGTGCCGGGCATGGTAAACTGGAACTGATACATCACGCCCCAGTCGCGCCGTGAGCGGAAGGTGTAGGTCTTGCCTGGCACAAGGAGGGTGAAACGGTCGGTCAGGATAGTATCGGCCGCCGCTTGTAGGTAGATGCGGTAGTTCTTGCACACGGAGCGGTGCATGGTTTCGTCCTCTATGTCGAACGAGAAAGTCTGTGCGGCACGGGCGTCAGCAAGCGGGTTCATGATGCGCTGACTCACGCTAATTGCGCTGTCGCTCAGGTAGGTGATGACGGGTTTCTCGGCGTTTATCAAACAGGTGCCAACAGGCTCTACGCGAAGGGCAAGGGTGTCGAGTATTTGCACGCCGTCGGGCGTAACGCTTAGCACGCAATCGCCTGTGCGACTAAGACTGATGTGAATGGTCAACGTGTCGGTTTCGTAGGGCTGAAGCGTGCAACCAGTGTAGGCGTCCCAGCTGCCTTGCGACAGACGGGCTGTATCGGTCGGTGCACCCAGTACAAAGGCGAAGGGGGTGGTAAGGGCTTGGTCGGTGGTGTTGCGCACAATCATGTGGAAACGCGTGGAGCAATTGCTCGACGGCGTGTCGATGGCCCAGAGGGAGTCGATGGCGAGTTCGCGCCCGGTGCGGCTGAGCGTGTCGGGTACAAAGGCGTTGGTCACGGTGTCGGGACAGACGGCCAATGCCTCGTAGTTACAAATGAAACCGTCGTCCACGCTGTCGGTCTTGGCATCGTCGGGCATACCCGCAGAGAGCACGTCGATACGGAAGAAGCCGTCGTAGTCGCCCCCAATGCCCCAGTTTACGTGAAACAGTCCATTGCTGTCGAGTCCGTCGAGTACAATGGCGTGTCCGCGGCCAGCCATAGTGACTGCGGCGTAGTAGACGGGACGCCGGGCCATCATCTCCTGAGCAAGGAAGTTCCAATAGGCCGCAGGGTCGTACATATAACTATCCATATAGTGCACATAGGGCAGTCCGAAGGCGCGCCGCAGGGGTTCTTCAAGGCGGTGAGTACTCGTGCCGCTGGCCGTCAGACCGTAGTTCATGTGCGAAGCCACACCGAGCCAGTACGACAGACGCGCCACGGCCTGCGCCTCCTCTGCGGTGTAGGCAGCGCCGTCGTAGTTGTCGAGGATGAGCCGACTGTCCACCGACTCGCCGGGCAGGATGTCGGGGATGGTGTAATGCGAGGTGGTCCACCCATGCAGGGTGTCGCAAAGGGTATACGTGCGGCGGTAGTAGGTGAGTATCTGTTCCATGGCCGTAGCCACGCAGCCCACCACGCAGCGCTCGGCAGAGACGGTGCCGTCGTCGGCCGTGTAGTAAGGACACTCATTATTATAAGGGGGATCTTGGTGGCGCACGGTGGTGAGCAGAGGGCCAACGGCTTTCCACCCCTTATTGGGCAGATTGTAACTCTTCGTCGTGCCAACCTGTCGGAGCATCTGGCGCAGGGGTGCGGGCATACTTCCCTGAGGGGCATTGCCATAACCCAGCACTTCGGGCAAGGCGTCGGACTTAGGCACGAGGACAAACTGACGTGCACCCTCCACAGCCCACACTTTGCCGCAGTCGGCCGTGCGAAACTGCTGCGAAGCGACCTCATCCGTAGCGAGCGTATGCCTTTCCGTACCGTTTACCGAGAGCCAGCGCAGGGCTATCTGCCGCGCCTCGTCCGCACTGCGACTTTCAGCCCGCAGTCCAAGCAGAAAGCCTACCTGAAAAAGAAGAATGAGAACGGTTCGTAACATAAGCGTCGCCTGTTTGATTATACCTTGCAAAGATAGCTCAAAGCCCCCGAGCCGCAAAACCGCACCACCTTCAAGTGGAAACCCGTCCCCCCCAACCCGTCTACGGCGCCCACCCCTCCAAGCGCATCTTCAATACAAACTACAACAACAACTACAAATAAATCGCGCCCCATTCGTTCAAATCGTTCTATATGTGCCCAACATCAATATTTTAAGAACACGAATCTATCGAATCTCACGAATCATTCTCATTCGTGTAATTCGGGCTATTCGTGTTCAAGACTCCCCTCCAAAGCGAAGCAAATAAATTCATGACAATTCGTGACCAATTCACGGAAATTCGTGTTCCAAAACCGCCGAAGGCAAAATTCGTTCGATTCGGGTTATTTGTGTTCAAGCCCCCCCCATTAGTGTTCTCCAAATGCAGTCCATCCACATATCCACACCTAAGAAAGCTCCTCGACTCCAATCAAATACGCCAGCTCCGCGACGTCTGCGTCTTCGAGGTCAACGGCATGGAGGTGTTCCTGTAAACGTTTCTCTTTCGGCATTT
>CAVKGN010000168.1:0-3369 GCA_963655595.1 uncultured Oscillospiraceae bacterium | reverse complement strand
TCCACCTTGTCGTCAGAACAAGCGGTGAAACCGCCAAGCAACGCTACTGCGCCCAGGGCGTAGAACGCTGAACGAAAGATTTTCTTGTTCATAGTTGTAAATGTTTATTGGTAATTGGTGATTATTTTATGTCGTATTCCACGTTGAAAAGCGTGTCAACTGCGTCTGCTAACTTATCGAAATCAGAGCCTCTCACGAACAGCTCATCAGCGGAATTATATTGCATGCCAGAAGTGGGGATAGAGAAAGGCATTTCGACGCCAGTTTCGGAGTAGCCCGTCGCAGAAGCACTGAAGCTGTAGTCAAAACGATAGATTTCTGTACTGTCAAGCAGCTCATGTACGTTCTTTTTGGGTTTTGCCACGATGCAGAGCTTAATGGCTTTGGGGGCAGATATCCAGTCGTACTCCCTGGTGTAACCAATCGAGGCCTCCATCGTGTCAACCTTAGTGCCGTTTTCGTCAACCAAGGTGCGAATCACGTCGAAGTAGTCAAACCAAGGCTGTTCGAGCGTTGCATCGTAAACAAACTTCACCGAAGCGGGGTGCGTGGTGGAAGGCGTTGAAGAATCCGTAGCCGGTTTGCTAACAGGATCATCGTCGTCGCCACAAGAGGTGAACGCCATCGGGGCCGACAGCAGGAAAGCCGCTGCCAGGGCCTTGCAGAAAGTTGAATAGGATTTTTTCATACTAGAATGTGTGTGTTTGTGTTTAGTTTATTGGGACAAATGTACGAAAATATCCCCCCCCCGCTCTGAAAGCGCCGTGATTTCGCCGAAATTTAGCAAAAAAACAAAACGTTGCGGCGGATATTGCACGCCTGCCCTTTCAAATTGCCCAGTTCAGGGCGACTGGCAGAACGGCGGGGCGGAGCTACATTTGCCCACAAAAAAAGGTTGCCAAGCAACCAAAAGCTTGACAACCGATACCAAATATCTATGACGTGCGGAAAGGATAGGATTCGAACCTACGAAACCCTTTAGGGGTTTACACGCTTTCCAGGCGTGCCTCTTCAACCACTCGAGCACCTTTCCTTTTCGTGGCGACTTTCTCTCGAAAGCGGTGCAAAGATAGGTATTATTTCTTAACAAAAGAAGTTCGCGCCGCTTTTTGACGCAAACTTGCCGTTCCAACGCCGTAAATACGCAGCCGATTTTTTGTGCTTTACGTTCTTTGCACTACTTTTGCAGCGTTACGCGGAAACGGGAACAGCCTGTTGCGTTTCCGCTTGTGCAAAGACAGGTTCACTCATGAAGTCACACAGCCTTAGACACTTTTTTTCCCTATTCCTCCTTGTGTTTTCGCTCTCCGCATTTGCGGCGGGCCGCAGCTTTACGCTCGTCATCGACGCCGGACACGGTGGCCACGATGCCGGGGCTGTGGGCAGTTTCTCCAAGGAAAAGAACATCAACCTCCGTGTGGCTCTGGCTTTCGGCAAACTTGTGGAAGAGAATTGCGAGGACGTGCATGTGGTCTACACTCGCAAGACCGACGTGTTCATACCCCTCCAACGCCGCGCCGACATTGCCAACAACCAAAAGGCCGACCTTTTCATCTCCATCCATACCAACGCCCTACCCGATGGGCGCATTGCTTACGGCAGCGAGACCTACACGCTGGGTATGGCGCGTGCCAACGCCAACCTCGCCGTGGCAAAGCGCGAGAACTCCGTCATTACGCTCGAGAACGACTACAAAACCACCTACCAGGGCTTCGACCCGAGCAAGGCCGAGAGCTATGTCATCTTCGAGTTTATGCAGGACAAACACATGAAGCAGAGCGTCGACCTGGCCGACTGCATCCAGCGGCAGTACAAGCAGGCGGGCCGCCCCAACAAGGGTGTGCACCAGGCGGGTTTTCTTGTGTTGCGCAACACGTCGATGCCCTCTGTGCTGACCGAACTTGGCTTCATCACCACCCCAGCAGAAGAGACTTACCTCAACTCCTCCGAAGGCATTGACGCCCTGAGCCGCAGCATCTACAACGGTTTCCTCGCCTATCGCCGTATGCACGAGAAGGGCGCACGCAACATCCCCGACAATCTTCCCCTCCTGGCAAGCAGCCAACCGCAGGTCAGCGAGACGGCACCAAAGGACGTGGCCGTAGTACCCGTAGCCACCGTCCCCACAAGCAAACTCACGGCGCAGGCAACCCCTGCTCCCGCCGAACCTGCCGCGCCCAAGGCTGAAAAGAAAGCCGAACCGAAGGTTGAGAAGAAGAGCGAAGCAAAGCCCAAGCCTGCTGCTATCGCTCCCGAAAAGCCGGCAAAGAAGAACGAGGCAAAGGAAACGCCTAAGAAAGCCGCCCCAAAAGATACGAAGACAGCCACAAGCTCCACCGCCGCCAAGGAGAAGAAGCCTGCGGCAACAACTACGAAACCTACGACTGCGACCACAAAGTCTGCCACTTCGACCACGAAGAAGACTACTTCGAAAGTGTGCTACCGCATTCAGGTGGGCGCCGGCAAAACGGAGATATCCCTCACCGACCCGCAGTTCAAGGGCGTGAGCGTGACCCGAGCCAAAGAGGGCAGCCTCTACAAGTACTACGCAGGCTCGTTCACCACCTACGACGAAGCCCAGAAGTCGCTCCGCACCGTCAAGGCAAAGTTGCCCAACGCCTACATCGTGGCCACTGTGGATGGCAAAGCCGTTAGCGTGGCGGAGGCTCGCGCCAAGGAAAAGGAGAAAAAGTAAACCCGACACATTATATATATTGTATAAGAAACGAATACGATGAAAAAGGAAATGAAAATAGCCCTCACAGCCGTAGCAGCACTGATATTGCTCTTCGTGGGGCTGAACTTCCTCAAAGGAATTAACGTGTTCACGTCCACCAACACGTACTACGTAAAACTCAAAGACGCTGCCGGACTGGCCGTGTCGAACCCCGTCTACGCCAACGGCTACCCCGTGGGCATTGTCCGCACCATTGATTACGACTACGAGCGCGGCGAACACGTAACTGTGGGCATTGAGCTCGACAAGGAAATGAAGGTGCCTGAGAACACGCGCGCCGAACTCGAAGTAGAGCTGATGGGCGGCGTGAAGATGCTGCTCGTACTCGGCCCGAACCCCACGCGCCACATTGCCCAAGGCGACACCATCCAGGGCGGCATGCACGAGGGCGCAATGGACAAGGTGAGCGCCATGGTGCCGGAGATTGAGCAGATGCTCCCCAAGCTCGACTCTATCATGACCAACCTCAACCGCCTGACGGGCGACCCTGCCCTTGCCGCCGTTCTCCACAACGCCAAGGACATCACCGCCAACCTGAAAGAGACGTCGGACGAGCTTAACGTGTTGATGCACGGCGACATTCCCCAAATGCTCTCCAACCTGAACCACGCCAGCGCCAATGCCGACAAGTT
>CAVKGN010000167.1:0-3393 GCA_963655595.1 uncultured Oscillospiraceae bacterium | reverse complement strand
TTTGCCTTCGGCGGTTTTGGAACACGAATTTCCGTGAATTGGTCACGAATTATCAGGAATTTATTTGCTTCGCTTTGGAGGGGTGAGTTGAACACGAATTTAGCGAATTGAACGAATGAGGAATGGGGAATGGGGATTGAGGGGGATGCTTGCATTTCCCTATCCCCTATTCCCTATTACCTATACACGTTGTTATAGTTCGCGTTGAAGATGCGCTTGGAGGACTTGGCGCCGTAGACGGGTTGGGCGGTGACGGGTTTCCACTTGAAGGTGATGCGGTTCTGAGCGTTCGGGGCGTCGGAGAGTTCGCTCTCGATGTCGGTGACGACGATGGACGTGCCGTGGGGATAGTCGTCGCTGAAAATGAAGAGGCTCGGCGATTGCAGAGCCTGCGTCAGATGGCGCGCCTCCTGCGGGGCGATGAGGGCGGTCTGCGACTCGTATTCGAGGAGAGAGCGGTCGTCGTAACAAGACGACTTGCCGCAGCATGTGGCTTGCTGCCGGTCGAAGGTCAGCGTGCGCTTCGTCAGCGCGGTCAAGGGGAGCGAGTCGCTCACGTTGAACTCGTTCTGAAAGACGAGGAGCAGTGACGCGGGGCGGTCGGTGAAGAAGAGCGTGAACGTGCGGCGGCCACGCTGCACGGTGGCGGAGAGAATGGTGCCGCTCACGCCTTCGGGCAGAAGGTTGAGGAGGGCGTCCTCGCTCAGGTCGTCGAAGGTCGACTTGAACGCGGTGGCGGTGATGGTCGGCTGGGCTATGGTGTACGTCTGCACGGGGCCGCCGTCATCGGGACGCAGGACGATGGTGGTGGAACACAGGCACTCCTCGCCGGGGAGGACGCAGAAATAGAGGTCGAGCTGGTAGTCGCGCGGCACGAGGCGCGTGGCGAGCGTGGTCAGAAAGTGCGATTGGAGGAACTCCTTGCACGAGAGGTCCGTGATTTTCTGCCGCGAATAGACGAGTCGGAACTCGTCGGTGTAGGTGTCCGTGCGGTCTTCCTCCTGAAAGTGAAGGCGGCACGGGGCGGAGGCGTAGCCTATCTCTTCGAGGTAGGTCTCGGCGAGGCTGCGGAGGTCGTAGAGCTGCACCTTGCCGCCATAGGCGTAGAGCGTGGTGGAGAAGACGGGCGTGTCGGTCTTCTCGGTGTGGAGGAGGAAGAGTTCCACGATGACGCTGTCGGTGGTGAGGCCGGAGAGGGTGAACACTTCGGGGATGTCGGAGGTGAAGGCGTATTCGGCGCCGTTGGGGAAGTTACTTGTCATAGGACGGGAACGCTAATTGTTTTTTGAGAGGAACACGAATATCTCGAATTAAACGAATGTTTTTTGAGGTCACGAATTTGCCGTGAATTATTCGGGAATTTTGGGCTGCGCCCCTTGAGAGGGAGAGGAACACGAATGGCTCGAATGGAACGAATGGGGATTGTGAGCGCAGCTTGCAAGAACCACTTCCCTATTCCCTATCCTCACGAACACTTCCAAAACTAACAATCACTCGGGGTTGCGGAAAAGACCGCCCTGTTGGGCGATCCTTCCTTTCGGCCTCAGGCTTGCGCCTGGGCCTTTTTGCGGTAAGTGCGCTTCGGGGCGGCTTTCTTTGTGGCCGGCTGCTGGGGAGCGGTGGTGGCCGGGGCGGCGAGCGTGGCGGAGGAGACGGACGCTTCCTTGGGGGCGGCTTCCAGGGCCTTGATGCGTGCTATCTCGTGGGAGACGCGGCAGAGGCAATTGTCGGAGATGTTCAGCCCCGTGCGCTTTTTCAGGAGGAAGGCGTAGCGCATGGCCTTATAGGGGCTTTTGCAGTAGACGCGTGAGGCATCATTGCCGTCGATGGATACTACCCAGATGTGGGATGTGGCTTCGCTTACTTTACCGCTGGTGATGAGGATGAGATTGAGAGCTTTCATTTTCTTGATTGTATTTTATGGGGTGAAACGATTGGGGGAATTTTTAAGAGAAGAGGTAAACTTGGATGTTCTGAATGTCGATCATACTGTCGGTGGCCATGCTTTCGGCGAGGGAGGCGGCTTCGGAATGGCTATCAGCCTCGATTTCGTACTCGGCGTATTCGCCCTCTTCGCCTTCCACTATCACCTGATAGATGTTGTGGGGGAAAGAAACTCTGCGCTTACGGCTGAAACCCATTGAAACGAACTCGGAATGTACAGCAGAATGTGTCATGATGTGTATGCTTTTAATTGAATGATTTTGTTACTAAGAAGGAGCATCGTGCGCTTCCTTCAATTTTTACGTGCATAAAAGGGCATGAAGTAATCAGGCGAAGCGGACAAGGGATAGCCCAAAATATTTTCACCACCTTGTGGCTTGAAAAAAATGCAGAGGCACGAACACTTTTTTTTGAAAAAATTTTGGAGATAAGCCGTAGGCGGTGCCCTTGCCGCAAAGCCGCTTCGTGCCAACTTTGCAAAGGAAAAATGAGGGGAGCCCACAGAGCTCCTGTAACACAATCAGGCATAAAGCATACACTTGACACGGTCTGCTATTCCGAGGGCGTTGATGGGGTTTCGGCAGCGCAGAGGGGCGTCCCCCGCGACAGCTATTAGGTTCAATAGACGGGCGAAGAGTCTCGTGGGCGATTTACGACGAAGAAATCGGGGCAGCCCTTCCGAGGCCGCTTCCCTTGCCGCTAAAAGCATCCTCCGGCAGTGTGACCGACATTCAGAACGCAAAAATCCAAGTTCACCTTCTTCTCAATTCACCCACCGTTTTGCCCCTTAAAATCCAAGAAAATGCAAGAGAAAGCTCACAACCTCGTTCTCCTCACCGGCTAAAGAGTCAGCGCATCCAAGCCACCCCACAGCTGGGCAGTGTTCACCGACGGCCGTGATGCTGCGGATGCTGCGAAAGCCCCAAGGCCGTGCGCCCTGCCTTCCTCCCAAAGCGCACGGGGCGGTGCAGAACATCTCTGGCGATTGCCTCACTCCTTGCCCCGTCCCCCCGAGATAGCCCGTGTCAAGGCCGCCGCCCCCTTGCGTCCGCCCCTCTGCCACGCTTGCTGCCCCTGCCCCTCTGCTCCTGCCGAGCCACAAAGAAAGCCGCCCTGCGCATAGCAAAAAGCCAGTGCGCAAGGCGGCCGAAAGGAAGGTTCGCCCAACAGGGTGGGCTTTGGTGGGGTCAATAACTTACAAAAGGTCGGGCTACGGTATTCGTTCCATTTGTGACATTCGCGTTCATCTCACTCCCCCCATACTTATCGGGTACAAATCGTGCTGCGGGAACTTCTCGCAGCCGATATACAACGTGTCGAAGGCATCCGTGCCGTCGGTGCGGTGCTGGAGGAGGTCCTCTTCCGACTCGGGTTGCTTCTCCATGGATTTGTTTTTGCGGAAGCCGTTGCGCCCGCGCTCCACGCCGGCTGACTGGATGGCGAGGATAA
>CAVKGN010000166.1:0-3419 GCA_963655595.1 uncultured Oscillospiraceae bacterium | reverse complement strand
AGTCGATAAATACTTGACAAGGTGCAGGTATGCTTCTTGGTAAGATGCAGGTATGCTTCTTGCAAGAAGCAGATATGTATCTTACCAAGTATTTATCCACTACCTCAGGGCTACGAACAACTACCCCGCGGGTTGTGACGACTACCTCCGACAGCGCAACGAAACACGAAGTGACGACAACCTCTATATTGTGGCAACAACCCATTAAAACAAACATCCATGGCCACAATCAAATTGAAATTCCGTCCGTCGTCACGCCCCGAAACAGCAGGAACGTTGTACTACCAACTTTTGCACAAAAGGAAAGCGAAACGGATAACCACGGAGTATCACATTTTCCCGCATGAATGGGACGAGAAAGCCGCGAAACTGATACTACCGCCTGACGGCGAAAGAAGGTCAGCCTTGCAACTCATGCAGTCCGCAATAGATTGGGAACTGAAACAGCGCAAAGCAGTAATCCACAAGTTCGAGTATTTCCAAAAGAACTTTTCGCTCGAAGATCTCTGCAATGCCTTCAAACAAATAGCCCCCTACAAGACTGTCTTCACCTTCTTGCAGGAACAAGTAGAGAGGCAAAAGCTGATGCTGCGGCAAGGAACATCCATGACCTACACCAGCGTTTATCGCAGATTTCGTGAATTTCGCCTGGACGTGGATCTATCCTTTGCCGAACTTACCCCCGAAATGATGGAAGAATACGAAGCCTGGCTTACCCACAGGGGACTGAAAACAAACAGTATACGCTTTTACCTGCGCACGCTCAACACCTTATTCCGCAAAGCGGTAAACGAATGCCTCCTGCCCGAAAGCAAACGTCTGTTCTGCCGCGTGCGATTGTCCTACGTCAAAACCACCAAACGAGCCATCTCCGTGGCGCACATCCGCACCATACAAAAGCTGAAATTGCCCCCAAGAACAACCCTCGCCTTCGCCCGCGACATCTTCATGTTTAGCTTTTACACGCGAGGCATGCCGTTCGTGGACATCGCCTTCCTCAAAAAGACCGACTCAAAGAACGGCACGATAAGCTATTGCCGCAAAAAGACCAACCAGCCGCTCACCGTGGAGTGGGAGCGGGAGCAGAAGGAAATCGTGGAGCGTTACGCCCACCAGACTGAACACTCACCCTATATGTTGCCCATCATTCAGCGAGCGGACGGCACGGAGTACAAGCAATACCAGCGCGCTCAGGAAAACGTAAACCGTGCGTTGAAGAAGATTGGCCGCATGATAGGGCTGAAAATGCCGCTCACGCTCTACGTGGCCCGTCATTCGTGGGCAAGCATTGCGCAAAACATGAACTATTCCATCGCCCTCATCAGCGAAGGCATGGGGCACAACTCCATCAAAACCACGCAAACCTACCTGGCCTCCATCGACACGTCGCGTATCAACGAGGCAAACCGCAAAATCATCCGAAGAATAAGCCGAGGATAAGGAGTGAGGAAAACGAGTAGGGTAGGGGCGGTCAACCGAACCTTACTCCGATAAACGATAAAGGCGGCTGCGCAAGACTCTTTCATCTTGCGCAGCCGCCTTTGAGCGTTCAATGCCGCATTATTCCTTCAATATTCCGTGCTCAGACACCGTTGAATATCTCGCTGCCGTCCTCGCCATACTTGCCATCCTTTGCCTCAAAGATGACACTCGGCTCAATCACTTCCACCGTGTGCCACGCCCCTCGGGGCACCTGGCAGCCATACATTGATAGGCTGGGGCAGAGGTGAATACGCTCAACTTCGCGCAGCTCCACCCTCCGCACAACGTCCTGAGCATCCATACCCTGCTGAAAGTCCTCCGCAGCCGCATTGACATACGAAACGCCCTCCTCGTAAATCACCTCGTCCAACTTCCCACTCAGGCAAATCACCGTTTCCGCACTGTTCGGATGTCTGTGAATAGTCACGCACGTCCCCGGCAGCAAGGCATTCAGCATCCGCTGACTCTTGTCGCCCGCCGAAGTGCGTAGGTCATAGCTCTGGCGCAGGCGCGGGTTCTCATTTGCTTGCTCAAACAAGTTATCAAGCAAATCTTTGTATATCTCCATAACCTTCATTATTCGATTATTGGGCATTCGCTTTGGTCTCCTGGGAATAATAATAGCCTAGCCTTTCAACAATCTCGTGATGGTCATAATTTACGCAGAGCCACTTGGAAGGCCTCTGCATAGTTGCAGCCCCACTGACTGCCGCGCATAGCGGCTAGTCCAGTGATGTACTCCACACTGCGAGGGTGAGGGTAGGGGCGCATCACTCCGCGATACATCGACAAGGCTTTGCATTTGGCTTCCACCCCTTGCTGTCCCACCTCCACATAGCAGTTGGGGCGGAACACATTCATGGCATCGTTGACTGCCCATTCCGAGCACGAGGGTACTTCCATATACCAAAACTCCTTAATCGGCTTCACCGTCGGTTGGCGTTGAAACAGTCGGATAGCCTCTTGGCACGCCATTGAAGTTTGCAGATGGTCGTTGTTCGTGTCTGCCGGGTGGTGCGTAATCACGATGTCGGGCTCGCTCTCGCGGATGGCACCTTCAATGAACTGGACCAACTTGAGGTGAGGCACCGTGTTCATCTCAATGTTAGGGAACGTAGCCTCATACTTCTTGCTCACTCCCACATAGTTTGTTGCCGCATCGGTGTCGCCCTCCAACTCCTCGTCCGAAGGTCGGAAAGCCCGGGCCTTAGCTTCCGTGCACATGATGGCCACGTTCACCTCATCGCCCTCATGACTCCACTTCCACATTGAAGCTCCAGCCCCGAGCACCTCGTCGTCGGGGTGAGCCACTACTAATAGGTATTTCATCTTGTAATTTCCTTTTTATACACTCTTTGAATATTCCACCAACTTGTTGTGCATCCACTGCGGATACTTGCCACAAGCGGTGTAGAGAATGGCGATGACCGTCCACGTAATCAGTTTGATGTCGCCAAAGAAAGAGGCGTGCAGCACGTAGTATACGTCCAACTTTAAGCGGATGGGCAGCACCTTCTCGTTGTATTCCTTCTCATCCGTAAACTGGTCACCATAAATATAGTCCCAAAGGCTCGACTGCGAAGTCAGTCCGCAAGGCACGGTGGCGGCTATCGCATTGTCGCCCCCACGGGTAATGTCCACTTGGTCCACGGCGGCGGGGCGTGGCCCTACGATGGACATGGTGCCATTGAGGATGTTCATCAACTGGGGCAGTTCGTCAATCTTCAGTCGGCGCATCACCTTTCCCCACCAGAATATGCGGTCTTGGTCGGGGCGCAGCGAAGCCTCATTAGCTTCTCTTGCCACGCGCATGGAGCGAAACTTCCACATCTTAAACTGCTTGTTGTCCTTCCCCACACGGTGGGCGAAGTAGAATAGTGGACCTGGGTCGCTCAGTTCCGTAAGAACGATGCTCAGCATCCATATCGGCGAAGTGC
>CAVKGN010000165.1:0-3554 GCA_963655595.1 uncultured Oscillospiraceae bacterium | reverse complement strand
CTACTGCTTCTCACAGTAACTGGGCGATGCCTTTTTCAGCCTCCGCCATATTTCCCTCCCCGCAAGTCGGCACGCTTACCGCAGAGAATTTTGTCCCCCGCGGGCAAACTCCAGTCCCCCGCGGGAGGACTGGAGTCCCCCCTGGGAGGACTCGAGTCCTCCCAGGGAGGATTTTAACCAGGGCTGGGATAATTTTTACGAGGGCAGACCTGTGAAACGCCCTCACCGTTCTCCGTAACACGATTGCGCCCCTGAACACACCAAAAAAGGGGGCGGTTCTTGCTAAATCACGCCCCATTTGTTACCTTTGCTTGCAAAACTTTATCAAATGGGACTTTTTTCAAAGATTTTCAAGCATAAAGAACAGGCAAACGAAACGGGCTGGCGCGTGGGCGGCATGGAGGACTTCATGATGCTCATCCGCGTGTATTACCAGGCCGTAATGGCCGCCAACCTCGGCATTAGCAACCTCGCAGCACTGCCAGACTTGCGCGTGTTTAAGCAAACACTCCACGTTCCGACGGTGAACAACAAGCTCGGGCTTGGCGAGAAAAACCGCTGCCGCAAGATGCTCATGGAGATATACGGCATGGAGGAATTCTTCTTCAAGGAGATTGACCTGAGCATTAAGCAGCATTGCCGCCGCGTGAACGACATTCAGAACTACCTGTTCCAGTTTCAGGGCTTCTCGCAGGAACTGATGATGCTCATGGGCAACATCATGAAGTGGAAGTTTCGTATTCCCTCTATGTTCCAGCAGGCTCTGCGCAACCTCACGGCAAAAGCCGTTAAGGACATTCTCACCAAGAACACGTGGAAGGACGAGGGCGTCCGTAAGGCTTGCTTCGCCGTGCGTCACTACCAGCAGCAGCTCGGTTACAGCGCAGAGTGGATGACGGCCTACGTCTACAACGTCGTAATCCTCGCCAAGAAAGAACCAAAACCCGCCGACAAGGACGACAAGTAAGTCCGCCGCCATCGGCAAACCAGCTTTTAAGCGTCCCCTTAGGGGAAATCCGAGTCCCCCCGCAGCGTATTTCGCCCAACGGCGAGGTAAGAGACGCAGAAAAGCACATCCGTTCAAACTCTCCAAGACGGAAACAAAATGACCCAAGAACAAGAAAAGGAACTGTACGATTTTGAGGCTCGCGTGCGCCAGCTTGTGGCAGCGTACCGCGACGAGCAGCGCAAGAGCGCCGCTCTGGCTGAGGAGTTGGCGGGGTGTCAGCAGCAGCTTGCTGATGCCAAGCAGTCCTTGTCTGTTCTGCAAACCAACTACGACACGCTGCGCACCGCCCGTATGCTCGAGGTGAGCGGCACCGACGTAAAGGATGCGCGCCAGAAGATGGCGCACCTTATCCGCGAGGTGGACAAATGTATCGCCTTGCTCGACGTGTGAACAACACTGCCGCCCGGAGCCTCGTGCCCCGCGGCGCATAGCCACAACACATGGAAGAAAAATCAGACAAACTCGTCATACAGCTTCTAATAGGCAAGCAGGTTTACCCGATTACCGTGAAGCGCGAACAGGAGGAAATCTACCGCAAAGCGTCGCGCCTGATCAACGAGAAACTGGGCCGCTACGAACAGTCGTACCCCAACCTCGGCTACGAACGGTACACCTCGGTGGCTCTGCTCGACTTTGCCGTGCAGGTAATACAACTGCAACAGCAAAAGGATCAGTCTCCCTACGAGGACGTGCTGAGGAGACTCACCACCGAAATAGAGCAGACGTTGGCCGATAAGGAGTAACGCCTACGGGGGTAGGGGACTGCCCGCCCCCAAGCGACTGTCTGATTAAAGGGCGCGTTTACGCAATGCCGTGACTTCCATGTTTGCAACCCCAAAACGCAAACAAACCCTTTGGCTCGGCCTGGCCTTGGCAACAAGGACGCAGCGAGAGCCAGCAAACCATTCATAACAAAACAATGTACGAAGCGATACTCATCCTCGTCGGCCTGATAGTGGGTGGCGGCATCGGTTACAGCTTTTTCCGCTATGTGCTGAAAAAGAAGTACAACCGCATGATCGACAACGCCACACGCGAGGCAGACGTTATCAAGGAGAAAAAACTCCTTGAAGTAAAAGAAAAGTTCCTCAACAAGAAGTCTGAACTCGAAAAGGAGGTGCAGCAGCGCAACCAGCGCATCTTGCAGGTGGAGAACAAACTCAAACAGCGCGAGCTGGGACTCAATCAGCGCCAGGAGGAACTGGGCCGCCGCAAGCAGGAACTCGACAATACGAACAACCGCCTGAACAACCAGCAGCAGTTGCTCGCCCGCAAGGAGGAGGAACTCGAAAAGCTGCAACAGAAGGAGCGCGAAAAGCTCGAGGAACTCAGCGGACTCTCTGCCGACGAGGCTAAGCAGCGACTCGTTGACGCCTTGAAGGACGAGGCTCGCAGCGACGCCCAGAGCTATATCAACGACATCATGGACGATGCCAAGCTCACCGCCAACAAGGAGGCAAAGAAGATCGTTATCCAGACCATTCAGCGCGTGGCTACGGAGACGGCCATTGAGAATAGCGTCACCGTGTTCCACATCGACAACGACGAGGTGAAGGGACGCATCATCGGTCGCGAAGGTCGTAACATCCGTGCCCTTGAAGCCGCTACCGGCGTAGAGATTGTGGTGGACGACACGCCCGAGGCCATCGTTATCAGTGCTTTCGACCCTGTTCGCCGCGAAATATGCCGCTTGGCGCTCCACCAACTCATTGCTGACGGACGCATCCACCCGGCACGCATCGAGGAGGTTGTTGCCAAGGTGAAGAAGCAGGTGGAGGACGAAGTGATTGAGACGGGTAAGCGCACGGCAATCGACCTCGGTATCCACGGTCTGCACCCCGAACTCGTCCGCATCATCGGTAAGATGAAGTACCGCTCTTCATACGGTCAGAACCTTTTGCAGCACGCTCGCGAAACGGCAAACCTCTGCTCCGTGATGGCCTCCGAACTGGGGCTGAACCCCAAGAAAGCAAAGCGCGCCGGCCTTTTGCACGATATCGGCAAGGTGCCCGACGAGGAGAGCGAACTCCCGCACGCACTCTACGGCGCTAAGCTCGCCGAGAAGTTTAAGGAGAAGCCCGAAATCGTGAACGCCATAGCCGCTCACCACGATGAGGCAGAGATGACCACGCTCCTTGCGCCCATCGTCCAGGTGTGCGATGCCATCAGTGGTGCACGTCCCGGTGCACGCCGCGAGATTGTGGAGGCTTACATCAAGCGTCTGAACGACCTCGAACAGATTGCATCCAGCTACGAAGGCGTGACGAAGACCTACGCCATTCAGGCAGGCCGCGAGTTGCGCGTGATTGTCGGTGCCGACAAGATTGACGACAAGCAAATCGAGACGCTCAGCGCTGACATCGCCCGTCGCATTCAGGACGAGATGACCTATCCCGGACAGGTGAAGATCACCGTCATCCGTGAGACGCGCTCCGTAAGTTTCGCCAAGTAAAGACACATTCGCCCCAAGGGCAACAAGAATAACACACCCCACTCGTGTAGACGGACGCATTCAGCCGTCCTCAGCCGGGTGGGGTGAGTTTTT
>CAVKGN010000164.1:0-3575 GCA_963655595.1 uncultured Oscillospiraceae bacterium | reverse complement strand
GAGATGCGGCGGCCGTTGAGGTCGTAGATGCGGGCGGGGACGACCGTGTTGTTGGAGGTGATGACGGTGTCGAGGATGGAGGTTGTACCGTCGAGGTCGTCGAATGCGAAACCGCGGACTTGGCTGGCGGCTGCGGCTGGGAGGGCGAGGTATGCCTTGTACGCCTTGTTGTTGAAGGCGGCGCCGTCCTTTGCACCGTAGTAGAAGCCTGCTTTGTTGTCCGTGCCGAGGCTGAGCTTGTAGTACTTTGCGGCACCTGCCGAGGTGGTTGTAGCGTTGACTACGGAGCCATAGAGGAGGTTGTCCGCAGGGGCTGTCTCTGTACTGCTGACGGCCAGCACGTCGTACGTTCCTTCTTCGCCTTTCAGCAACAGGGCGGTGCGGGCGGGCACGGAGCTACCCATGGTGTACGCCTCGTTGAGCTGGATGGTGTTGTCGTCTTTGAGCGTCACGGTGTACCCCGTCACATAGTTGGGCATGGTGTACGCCTCGTCGGTGTAGAACGTGCCGTAGCCAACCGACGAAAGGGTGAAGGTACTTACCTTACGGTAGAGCTGCACGCTTTGTATGCCTTCGGGTGCGTTCTCCTGCGGGTAGCAAGTAAATATATCCTCATCACTGTTGTAGCCAATGATGTTCGCCGCTGCATAGCCGCCGAAGGTGATAGTGGCGTCGCCCGTGCTGCTGATGGTGATTGACGCCTTCCTTGCATCAAGGTTTTGCGTAGTTCTTTCCAGATAGTAGTTGGAGGCATTGCTCCCGCTCGCAGCATAGAGGAATTGCGTACCTCCCTTGACTGCCTTGTCGCGGAAGGTCCAGCTACCCGCTTCGCCGCCGAGGGTGAACTCCGACACCGTCGCATCACTCGCCTCGCTCTTCGAGGTGGCTATTCTGTCCTGCCCAATCTTTACCTTCAAGACTGAGATGTCCACGTCCTCCGCCTTACGGGTGTGATCGTTCTGGAAACCGAGTGCCTTCTTGCCTGATGCGTTCACAATCAGGTACGTGTTGCCTGCAACGAGGTCGTCCTCCGAAGTGACGCGTTTGTACACCAACACGTTGTTATAGTCATCGGTGGGTAGCTTCACGTCGTAGTCCCTCGTCTCGTAGCTCCAACCGTCGCAAATGATCTTGTAGTCGTTTTTCGGCACGAGGGTCATGCGGTAGCGCACCTTGGTGGCGTGCAGGGGGATGTTCTTGATGTTCACCTTTCCCGAGTACTCGTTGTCGCTGCCGGTGAACGTGGTTATGTTCGTTCCCGTAGTCCAGGTCTTTCCGCCGTCCCAGCTAATCTCCACCGGGACGTTGCTGAACATCGAGCAGTTGGCGTTCATTACGGAGAATTTCAGCTCTTGGCAGAGGTCGCCCGTGGACTCGTTGTAGTAAAAGTCGCCTGTGGTGGGGGCGATGGTGCATTTGCCGTCCACCTTGAATTCTGTGGGGTTGAACGTCGAGGTAGAGTTCTCTTCGTATTTCCAGGAGAAATAGTCCACATCCCTCTGGCCGTTTATCTTCATAAAGTGGGTATAGGCTTCTCCGTGGCATACGTACCTTACGTAGGTGTTTTCATCAACGAAGAAATCCTCTAAGTGATATATGGTGTTGGCTTCGAATGTTCCGCACAATTTCTGTGCCTGTAATTTTCCGTCGTCGTCCACTAGCCATTCTACATAGGCAAAGTATTGGTCCGAAATCTTCCTGCTCCAAATCTGATAGCCCCTATTGGTCACGCCCAGCAGGGAGCATTTCGTAACGGGGTCTGCTGAGCCAATACCTCCGGAAGTACCGTCGCTGGATTTTCCTCTGTAAGGCCTCATATAGACGATCTTGGCGTTGTACACCACACGGCTTCGGCTGGATATGTCAATGTCCTCCGTCTCGTCCGACTCGTAGAGAGCCTCGGTGACGGCGCGGTACTGAGTCTTGGGGTAGAGAGTGAGTTTGTAGCGCACCTTTTCGGCCGACAAGGGGTGAATGGCCTGAAGCGTAGTGGAGGCGCTCGAGAAGGACGTTGCTGTGCTGTCCCAAGTCTCGCCGCCATCGTAGCTGAATTTCAGTACCAACGAGCTAACCGCTTCTGCCTCAATGCCTGTGGCGGAGAATTTTATGGTCTTTACCAGCTGGGGCTCATCCGGATTGTACACGTAGCCGTCCTCTACGCTCAGCGTGATCTTCGGCGCCAGACAGAAGTCTTTGTAGGCTAACTTCGACGCGTCGCTCTGCGAAAAGAATAGCTGTGCAGACGTCTGGCTGTTTACCTTCAGGAATTGGTAGAGCTCTGTTTGATTAGACAATCGGCGATATTCCGAGTTGCCGAAATTCGCACTCAGCTCGTAGGAGTTGGCTCCATAAAAGTAAGGCTCGTCCTTCGACACATCCGTGCCGTCAATGGTCCATTTGGTGTCCGTATCACCGCCTATGGTGTTCAGGCAAGTCCATACCTGGTTGCCGTCGGCGGTGGTGCCGAGCAGCGTCATGTCCTTCGAGGCTTGGGAGGTGGACACGGTCACTTTCGTAGCCTGGTACTTGTCGTCGGCCAGGGCGGCGAGGGTGGAGAACGCCGCCACCGCCACAATAAGGAGTCGGTTGAGTATAGTCATAGTGTACGTGCGTGGTTTTATGGTTATGGGCTTGACATTGCGTAATCCGAATGGGCACGGTTTGTGGACAAGTCCGTGGTTATACTGCTTTTTGCAGGAAAGAATAGGCTGAAAGCCTTAAAGTCGTCAGCCCCAGAGTGAGGAGACGAAGTCGACGAACGACACCCTGGGTATCCGTGGTAGCAAAGTCGACGCGCTGAAAGTGCAAAAGTAAAGCGTTGGTAGTCAACAGGTTTCTACTGTTGCGCTTTCAGCGCGTCAACTGTGGGGGGCACGTACCCAGGGTGTCGTTCGCTTCGCTCACTTGCCCTGGGCTGGCGACTTTTGGGCTTACAGCCCGTTTCGTGGAGCGGTGGTTGGTGTGATAACCATTCGCCCTGGGTTTGCCTTACTTCACCATCACCTTCTGCCCGTTCACGATGTACACGCCCTTTTGTGCTCCGTGGAGGGAGGAGATGCGGCGGCCGTTAAGGTCGTAGATGCGGGCGGGGGCGTTCGTGTCGCTGGGGGTGATGAGGGTATCGAGGATGGCGGTCGTACCATCGAGGTCGTCGAATGCGAAACCGCGGACTTGGCTGGCGGCTGCGGCGGGGAGGGCGAGGTATGCCTTGTATGCTTTGTTGGTGAAGGCGGCGCCGTCATTTGCACCGTAGTAGAAGCCTGCCTTGTTGTCAGTGCCGAGGCTGAGCTTGTAGTACTTTGCGTCACCCGTCGCCATTGTTGTTGCGTTGACTACGGAGCCGTAGAGCAGGTTGTCCGTGGGGGCTGTCTCCGTACTGCTGACGGCCAGCACGTCGTACGATCCCGCTGGGCCTTTCAGCAACAGACCCGTACGGGCGGGTACGGCATCACCCGTGGTGTACGCCTCGTTGAGTTGGATGGTGTTGTCGTCTTTGAGCGTCACGGTGTATCCCGTCACGTAGTTAGGCATGGTGTACGCATCGTCGGTGTAGAACGTACCGTAGCCGACGGATG
>CAVKGN010000163.1:0-3579 GCA_963655595.1 uncultured Oscillospiraceae bacterium | reverse complement strand
GACTCGTAGAAGTTCACAGCGTTCCGACGGCTCTCGTCCACCTCCTTGCTGTGCGAGGCTTCGAACGTTGTGGTGAGGCGTATGGGGCGCGCGCTGTTCTTTCCGCCATAGACGGAGGCAAACAGGCCGCCCTTCTGCAGGGTGTTCTCGCCCGTCATCTCGTCCTCGTTCTCCCACTTGCCGTCAGTGCCCGCCCGTTGGTTGCTGTTCGTATTGTTAGCGCCAGCATACACGCCCACTCGGGCACGGTCGGAGAAGTAGGTGCCGAACAGACGGCCCAGGTACTTGCCCTGCGTGCCGCCCCCAGCCTCGGCACTGGCAATCCAGCCTTGGTGGTATTCCTTCTTCAAGTTCACGTCAATCACCCACGGATCGTCGGCATGTGGCCGGGTGTCGGTGCGCGTTAGGTAGGCATTGTCGGGGGGCTTTTTGGTACGACTTTACGCTCTTTACCATGTAGGCCGGCAGGTTTTCGAGGGCTACGTTGGCGTCGCCGTTGAAGAAGTCCTTTCCGTCGATCAGCAGATTGCTTACGCGATTGCCGTTGACCGTGATGACGCCGCCGGCATTCAGCTTCACGCCTGGCAGACGGACTATCAGTTGGTCGAGCATGGAGCCTTCGGCGAGGTCGAAGGCATCGGCGTTATACACAATGGTGTCTCCCCTCATGACCATCATCACGCGGGTTGCCGTAACGGTGGCTTCGTGCAACGAGCGCGGCGCCCGTTGGAGTAGAATAGGGTCTGGCTCAATGTCGTCTGCGGCTTCCACCCTCAGGGTTTGCGGTAGGTATCCGTCCTTCTCGCACAGGATGAAATAGTACGGGCTTTTCCCCTCTATCTCAGAGGAGTAGAAGTACTTCTTCTTGTCGCCCATGTCGATGGTAATCATCTCGCACGAGTCGACAAAGGCGGAGTCTTTGTCGAGAATGCTGACGCTCACGCCTTGCAGGTACATCTTGGTGGCAGCATCCTTTACGTTGACAGTAAACAGCTGCGCGTAGGAGGCAACGCTATGGAGCGCAAACAGGATAAACAGCAATCGTCTTATCTTCATGCGTGGGTCTTGTTTTTGCAAATATGCGGCTTAACCGCAAAGGAACAGCCGCAAGCCCTGTTATAGTTGTGTGAAGATTTGGACGTATCAACGAGGTGCTTCAACGGCGTGTTTCCTTGCTCCGTGCCCTGGGCATACGCATAAAAGGGTAGGAGGTAAACACTCGTTATAAGTGCTTACCTCCTACATGAGACTTCGAGCAGAGATTTACTTGCCAGTTCTTATATATTGCAAAGCGCGCTCAAACTGGTTGTCGCGGCCGGTTTGTTCGTACAGGTCGTTGTCGAACCGCAGTTCAATGTCGGGACTTATGCCTCGGCCGTCTATTACGCCGAACTTGTAGTATATGGAAAGGTCGTTAGGGATGTAGGCATACACGGGCGTGACACCCCTCTCGCCAATGTTGCCAGTATATCCGAACGTAGAGTTAAAGTTGCAGTTGTCCCAAAGCAAACATCCTGCACCAAAGGTCCTGGTGCCTATCGACACGCCGTTGTTGTGCTGCTTCACTGCCGCCGTTGACACTTCGGCACACGACACACTATTTGCATCGGTGAGAATAACAATGGGCTCTGTAATGTCCTCAGAGTTGTTGGCTGGACAGGTGAACGCCTTTTCGTGCGGCACGGTATAGTCGAGTCGGCCGATGCCGTTCTTCTGCCGGGTGGTTCCGAAGGGGTATTGACTTCCCTTAAACAGCAGTCCGCTGAAGTATCCGAGGTTGGCCGTTTGACCGCCGCCGTTGCTACGTACGTCGAGCACCACGCCCTTCAGCGTCCCGTTGTCGTGCATGGCGTAGACAGTGTCGCGCCATTCAAACAATTTGTCGTGCACGTATTTGGCCACGTCGCCGCTTATGTCGTTGGCGTACGGAGGATCCAACTTTGCGGGAAGATCAAAACGTTTGAGGCGATAACCGGCAATGCCGTCCTTGCTGACGAAGGTTTCAACGCCCGTGCAAGTCTCGTCAAATTCGTCGTCTATTGCACATCCATACCAATCGGCCAACTCCTTAAATGCGGGATTCTCCATCAGCTCCTGATAGTCTTCAAGGAACGCTTTGTAGTCTTCAGGCTCGTTGTAAGTTCGAGAATTTATTGCGCTTTCGATAGCGTTGCAAAACTCCAGAGTCGTGTCGTTCGATGCTGACTCGTCCTGAGTCACTTCGGTGACATCCTCCATCATGAGGGGAATGTATTTTTCGGTAAGGAAGTGCTTCAGCATTGAGCCTGGTGAGAGGTAGTCGTACTTCACAATCTCCTGGTTATTGATGTAGTAGTGCTTCTCGAAGCGACTCACTTTGTCGTAGATGTCGTCATATTTAGCACGACGGTTTTCGCCGGGGTAAACGTAAGTCCTTTTACTGGGTTGGGCATAGTCGTCATACTCCACATAGGTGTGGCCATCGTGGAGCGTATCTAACGCTTCGGTATAGAGCTGATGAGCCCTTTCTGACACGGCATTCAGGGAATCGTTGTTGGTAGTTTTGGCTTTTTTCAGATTGTCGACCAAACGGTCAAGCTCTTGGAACAGCGGGCGATACTTGGCGTTCTGCGCGTCCCAGTCCACCGTCTCAATGTCCCACGCCACGTAGTTCTGGTTGTAGGCTTTCCACAATACGTCCCATTTCTCAGTATAAGTTTTAGACGAGCGTTCGCCCATACCTTCACCATTTATATATCCCACTTCGTCGCAGTCCTGACGGCAAGAGCAGACGGTAAGCAGCAAAGCGGCAAAGGCCAAAATTATATTGCAGGTAGTTGATTTCATAGCTTATGTGTTTTTTCAGAAAATGTAGAATATGCCCCCCGTCAAGGTTAGGGTGCTGTTGTACTGATAATCCTTTGTGGCTTGATACTGCTTTTTCTTGCTCACAACGCTGTAATAGTAGCGTGCCTCCACCTGTGCAGCCCAATGCTTGGCAAAATGGTATTCCACGCCCACGCCACCTACATAGCCAAAGTCGAGCCGCTGGTCGCGCCGGCTGTCGAAGTGCACGGAAGTGTTGATGGGATATTCTTGTTCGATATCAATATCGAAGTCAGCCCCTTTCACACGGCTGTTCAACCAATAGCCACCGTACACACCGGCATTGAGGAAGCCGCGCACCGCTTTACCGCCAAAGGAGAACGAAGCCATCACGGGCAGCGTCAGGTAGTTGTCGCGATACTTGTATCTCACCTTGTCGACCATGTATTCCGTGCGGCGCATGGTGTAACCGCGTTGCTGCAGACCAAGTTCGGCGCGAATGCCAAACCAATCGACAAAGTTGTACTGCCCTGTGACGCCGACCTGCACGCCGCGCCGTGTGTCGTACCGCCAATCGTACTGGTATTGTGTGTCAATCCCAAGTTTGTTGCTTGCCGCTCCCACGTTTACCCCGACGCGCCATTGCGCCATAGCGGGCGTGGCAGCCAAGAACATGGCCGCGGCCAAAAATAGTTGCTCTGATTTCATAAACAAAAAGGTGTTTGTTAGACAAATGTTGTGACAAAGCTAACATTTATTTCGTTTATATACATA
>CAVKGN010000162.1:0-3605 GCA_963655595.1 uncultured Oscillospiraceae bacterium | reverse complement strand
TCTGCCCTGGGCTATGGGGAGCTGGGCTTTCAGCCCGCGGTTTGTGGGTATTGTCTCGGTGCTCGTTTGGGGGCACATGCGGGCATTGTTCTTGCCCGTTCGGGGGCTGAATGTGTCCACCACCCGCGCCCCGAAGGGGCAGCTTATCATAGCCCAGGGCAGAGGGGAGGCGCGTAGCGACGACCCGTCACCCTGGGTAGGCCGTTGGTGGATAGTTGCCGCCCCATCGGGGCAGCTTATTTAATACTGGGCAACGCCCGGGTTCAGCAGCGGTTTCCCTTGTTCGCTTAGCGGGGCGTTGCCCCTCGTTAAGAGAGCTGCCCTTGCAGGGCGTCAACTCACGTCCTCGGCTTACCCAGGGTGTCGTTCGGGGATTTCATCCCCTCACTCTGCCCTGGGCTATGGGGAGCTGCCCCTTCGGGGCGCGGTTTGTGGACATTGTCGGTGTCTCGCCGTTGCGTAAACGTCACCACGCCCCGGGTGCTACGGAGAACCGCTCTTTCAGCCCGCGGTTTGTGGACACTATCCGTGTCTCGCCGCTGCGCAAGCGTCACTATGCGCATTGTAGCTTTCAATATCGAGAATCAGTCAAAGCGGATGGCTTTGGCGGGCTGTATGCGCGACACAAGGTAGCTCGGCACGATGAGTGCAAGTACCGTGATGACGAGCGTGGCCACGTTGATGCCCACTATCCACAGGGCGTTCAGCTCTACGGGGGCGTAAGGCACATAGTAGGTTTCGGGCGTGAGGCGCACGATGTGGAAATACTTCTGCGCAAGGGTTATTCCCAGTCCTATCACGTTGCCCCAGAAGAGTCCTCGCACTACGATAAAGGCGGCATAGAACAGGAACGTGCGACGTATGCGCGCGTTGGTTGCTCCGAGGGCTTTGAGCACGCCGATGGCCGACGTGCGTTCAAGGATGAGGATGAGCAGTCCGCTGATCATCGTAAATCCTGCCACGCAGATCATGATGACAAGGATTACGCGCACGTTTACGTCGAGCAGGTTGAGCCACGACAGCACGGAGGCCGTGGTGGGGTTCTCTTGTATGCCCAATACGGAGTAGGTTCGGCCGTACTTATCAGTGCTTCCGCCCACGTGCTTAGCGAGGTATTGCTGCGCCTGGGGCAGGTCGTCAAGCGAACGGAGTTTCACTTCGAGTCCGCTGCTCTGGTCGTCCGTCCAGCGGTTGAGCTGGTTGACGGTGCTGAGGTCGGCCCACACAACCATGTTGTCGAACTGCCGCATGTAGGTGTTGTATATGCCGGCTATCGTGAAGCGGCGCTGCTTCACGGTGTTCGAGAAGTAGTAGCTGTAAATTCGGTCGCTGGTCTTCACGCCGAGCTTGCGAGCCACGGTCTGCGAAACGACGATCTCGTTGCTGCTCTTATGGGCAGAGAAGTTGGGGAGTCGCCCCTCAACAATGTACTGTCGCAGGAAGGAAAGGTCGTAGTCCTCCCCCACCCCTTTGAGCACAATGCCAGCAAAGTCGTTCTCGGTTTTGAAGATGCCTATCTTCTGTGAAAATCGTTGCACCCTCACTACGCCAGGCGCAGCCTTTGCCTTGTCGGCCAGTGCCTTGTCGGTCACTACGGGGTTGGTCTCGGGTGAGTCGAGCGAACGCAGGTCGAGTATCTCAATGTGCGAGGCAAATCCCGTCAGTTTGTTGCTCACTTCGCGCTGAAAGCCGTGTACCACGCACACCGACACAATCATCACGGCAAGCCCCACGGCTATACCAGCCGTGGCTATGCGTATGGCTGGCGGAGAGGCTTTGCGCCCCCCTTCGGCCTTGCCGCCCGACTTAAAGAAACGTCTTGCGAGGAATAACGATAATGAGGCCACTGTTTTCTTTGCAGCTTATTGGTTGGTATGCCCGGGATAGGCTTCGAGTGCCTTTTGCAGCACCACGAGTGCCTGTTGCAGGTCGTTTTTGTTGAGCACGTAGGCTATACGCACCTGGTCGCGCCCTGCGCCAGGTGTGGTGTAGAAACCTGCGGCCGGCGCCATCATCACGGTAGCCCCCTCATACTGGAAGTCGGTGAGGCACCAGGCGCAGAAACGCTCGGCATCGTCGACGGGGAGTTTTGCCACGGTGTAGAAGGCTCCCATCGGGATGGGTGAATATACGCCGGGGATGCGATTGAGTCCGTCGATGAGGCATTTGCGTCGCTCCACGTATTCGTCGTACACGTCGCGCGTGTATTCGGGTGTGGCATCGAGCGAGGCTTCCGCCACAAGCTGGCCGATGAGGGGCGGACTGAGGCGTGCCTGGCAAAACTTCATCACGGCTTTCCGGATGGACTCGTTTTTGGTAATGAGCGCACCCACACGTATGCCGCACTCGCTGTAACGCTTCGACACGGAGTCGATCAGCACAACGTTTTGCTCAATGCCTTCGAGGTGGCAGGCGGAGATGTAGGGCGAACCTGTGTAGATGAACTCGCGGTACACTTCGTCGGAGAAGAGGTAGAGGTCGTACTTCTTCACCATGTCGCGAATTTGGTTCATCTCACGGCGCGTATAAAGATAGCCCGTGGGGTTATTGGGATTGCAGATGAGGATGGCGCGTGTGCGCTCGTTGATGAGTTCCTCGAACTTCTCCACCTTGGGCAGCGAGAAGCCTTCCTCAATGGTGGTGGCAATGGTGCGGATGCGGGCACCAGCCGAAATGGCAAAGGCCATGTAGTTGGCGTATGCGGGTTCGGGGACAATGATTTCGTCACCGGGGTTGAGGCACGACATGAAGGCGAAAAGCACCGCCTCTGAGCCGCCCGAGGTTATGATGATGTCGTCGGGCGAAAGGTGGATGTCGTATTTCGCATAGTAGTGCGTAAGCTTTTCGCGGTAGGTTTTGAAGCCCTGGCTGGGACTGTATTCCAGCACTTTGCGGTCGATGTGTTTCAGCACGTCGAGTCCGGCCTGCGGTGTGGGCAGGTCGGGCTGACCAATGTTCAGGTGGTACACGTGCACGCCTTTCTCCTTGGCCTGAGCAGCTAAGGGAGCGAGTTTGCGTATCGGCGACTCGGGCATCTGTTTGCCTCGCTCGGATATTTTAGGCATAAGTATTCAAATAAAAGGTTCTTTCGTCAGGGGCTGTGTCGTTCGGCGGCGAGCGGTGCCTATGTAGGCGTTTCCGTGCCTTTTCGGAGCTAGCGCAGAACGTTGGTTATCAGCCGTCTATGCTTGGTTATATGTATCTTCGTGTAAATTCGTCCTTCCTACCCATGCGGTCCACCCAAACGCGTAGCTCGCGGAAGGGCCAGACAAAGGGACGGGCCAAAAAGGCTGCGCCGGGGAGCCGCTCTCCCAACTCTCGGAACGCTCCCCTTGCACACACGATCGGCACGACTACGCAGGCGGCGGCCAGCAGCACGAGGGGAATGTCAGTGAAGAGGTTTTCTGTCTGGTAAGCCTCTGCCTCGATGCATAGCACCACGCGCAGAGCAACGGCGGCGGCAATGCAGAGCGCAAGAACATAGCTCAGCGCGCATACAAGCACATCGGTGCGCCTTGCAGTCCGGGCATCGCGTCCGGCACGACGGGCGGTTTCGGCTCGCTGCACGGCATCGCGTTCCACGCTTGCGCGGGTGGCTCCCTCCT
>CAVKGN010000161.1:0-3687 GCA_963655595.1 uncultured Oscillospiraceae bacterium | reverse complement strand
TGGACAAGTACAGCAAGTACGACCCTAACCAACGGACTGCGTACCGCTTATTTCCTGGATGGCATGCAGACAAGCACCAGCGGCAGCGGCTATTCTCCTGGGAAATATACGCTCAGCACTCAGCCTCTCTACCGCGGTTGCAACATCCGCGCTGTGGCCGACAAATAACGGCGCAGCACTCTCGGCAACATTCTATCCCCTCCTCTTTACTCCCCTTACAGCTTCGGCTGCAAGGGGATTTTCTGGCCAATAGTGTTTGGGGTAACGGCGTTTGAGCTCTTTGCGCACCTCGAAGTAGGTAGCGTTCCAAAAGCTGGCTAAGTCCTGCGTGAGTTGTACGGGCTTATATCCCGGCGAGAGGAGTTCCATAAGCAACGGCTGCCGACCGCCATCAACGGAGGGCGTTTCGGCCAGTCCAAAGCACTCCTGCAACCGCACGCTCAACACCGGGGCGGATGCTCCCTGGCGGTAATCAATGCGTATGCGGCTACCCGTAGGCACTTCCACGTGGGTGGGCGCAAGGCGGTCCACCTCCGCTTGAAGTTCATAAGGCACGAGCGACCAGATGGCTTGCACCAAATCCACCTTATGGAGTTCAGCCGACGTGGTAGCCACGCGTCCGTCCGCCACAAGGAAGAGCGGAAGCCACTCCGCCACCGTGGCAAGCAAGTGGTGCGTGCTGACATCGGGCAGGGAGAGTTCAGGATGCCACTCTGCCACCTGGGCAATGCGGCGTTGAAGGCGTTGCACGTCCTCGTTCCACGAGAACATACTCAGGCCGTCCTTTGCGGCCGCCTCGCAGATGAGCGACACAAGGCGGTCGTTGTCCGTAACTTGCAGTGGCTGGCTACTCACCACGAGCTGACCGATGCGCCTTTCGCGTTGCATCGTTACGCAACCAAGTTTCCCGTTCCACGCCACGCGGTCGAAGGTCTCCGTCTCAACGTCGTCTGGGCACAGGGGAGCAGCGAGGAATACCCGTCCGCTCTTCCCCGCAGCATGTAGCGACGCCACGGCTAACCATTCGTGCGAAGTCAGCGTATCGGTTTGTTCCAAGCGCACCGTCCCTCCCCCCGACAGGCGGTAAGTGCCCACCACATCGGCCGCCAGAGCCACCCGTTCGGGATAGGCAGAGGCTATGAGCAGTCCGGCTTCCTCGGACGACGCATCGCGGTTGTCCTCCTCGCAGCGTACCATACGGCAGTACTCGCGTGCCACCTGCGCCACCCTACCCCATCGGCCCAACGACTCGTTGCGCCGCGAACGACGAAGGGCGGAGATGCGGCGGGATATGTCGCCGTCGCCACAGTCGGCCAACGGGTCTTTCTCTTCGAGCAAGGCGGCTATGTCGCAGGCCAAAGCTTTTTCCGCATCCGATTCGCAGCGGAGCATCATGCGCGCAATGCGAGGGTGGCAGGGCATCGCCGCCATGCGTTTGCCAAGCGGCGTAATAGCCCCTTTCTTATCAATAGCTCCGAGGCGCACCAATAGGTCTGTTGCCTGCGCCACGCTACCTGCTGGCGGTGGCGTAAGCCAGGGCAAAGCCATAATGTCGCTCTCGCCAAAGGCCGCAATGCCAAGCACTGTGGGCGCCAGGTCTGCTTCAAGAATTTCGGGCTGTCGGTGGTCTTCCATCAAATGATCCGCAGCGGCTGTCCACATGCGGTAGCACCATCCAGCCGCCACGCGTCCAGCACGCCCCCGTCGCTGCGTAGCCATGTCGCGACTGATGCGCACCGTCTCTAAATGACTCAACCCGTTGCGCGCGTCAAACACGAGCTTGCGACACAGCCCAGTGTCAACCACCACGCGAACGCCCTCAATCGTCAGCGACGTTTCTGCCACGGGCGTGGCAAGCACCACCTTGCGTTCCCCCTCGGCCGAAGGGGCTATAGCCTGGCGCTGGCGTTCGGGCGAAAGGTTGCCGTAAAGCGGAAACACACGGGTAGGCAACAGCACATCGCCCAGCGCAGCCGCACACTTCTCTATCTCTCCCTGACCGGGCAGGAACACGAGGATATCCCCTTCGTGCTCCCGGTGAGCCTGACACACCGTGCGCACCGTCTCCCGTACCAATTCGTCTGCCCGAATATTTTCCTGAGCGTAAACTGTCTCTACGGGAAACATCCGCCCCTCGCTCTCAACAAGGGGCGCACTAAGTTTCTCACAAATTGCCGTGGCATCAATCGTGGCGGACATCACCACAATCCTGAGGTCGGGACGCAATATCTGCTGCGTTTGGCGAGTCAGGGCAAGCGCAAGGTCGGAGTTAATGCTCCGTTCGTGAAACTCATCAAACACCACGCAGTCCACCCCTTCGAGCGTAGGGTCATCAATAAGCATCCGCGCGAGGATGCCTTCCGTCAGCACCTCTATGCGCGTCTGCTTCGACACTTTCTTTTCAAACCGCACGCGGTAGCCCACCGTCTGGCCAACGGGCTCACCCAGCAGCGACGCCATACGTTCAGCTATCTGCCGCGCCGCCAGTCGCCGCGGTTCAAGCATTAACGTCTTGCCGCCAGTCTTTGCGCCGAAGTGGAGCGTCAGGGGAAGGAGCGTGGACTTGCCTGCCCCAGGAGGCGCTGTTACCACTGCATTCTGATGGTCTGCGAGAGCGGCATTGAGCGTCGTGGCAATCGAAGACGCCGGCAACGTACCAGCTCGCTCAATGATTTCAGGGATAGTCATGCGTGCTATGTCTTTTTTCGGATACAAAGCTACGCACCACGCAATAATAATGTGCCGCACTCCCCCACCGCATTCTCACAACAGCCACCTTTTTGCCTCAAAACGCAAAAAATAGCCCCGCAATTTTGTCTAATCCAAGCGAATACTTACCTTTGCATCCGCAAACGAGCAATCAATGCTCCCCACTTTGCAAGGAGAGATGGTAGAGTGGTCGATTACAGTAGTCTTGAAAACTACCGTGCTGAGAGGCACCGGGGGTTCGAATCCCTCTCTCTCCGCAACAAATCCCTGTAAGTCGAAAGATTTACAGGGATTTG
The DNA here is from genome assembly GCA_963655595.1 of uncultured Oscillospiraceae bacterium. Taxonomy (GTDB): domain Bacteria; phylum Bacteroidota; class Bacteroidia; order Bacteroidales; family Bacteroidaceae; genus Alloprevotella. Next base: position 682 of record CAVKGN010000161.1, on the reverse strand, counting down.
TTTTTTGTTAAGGCCGCATAGTTGCATTTTGCCGCTGCAGCCTCAAATAAACGCAGCTCAGACTTCCCGTTTCCCGAGTCGAATTGTTCTGACAAAAGCGAACATGCTTTATGTTCCCTTGGCAGGACTATCAGCTAAATGTGTAAACGTATTCAAGCGCATCGCAGCTTTTCGCAACCCTGAATTTTACGAGAAGCAAGATATGCGGCTCTCCACCTATAACATCCCGCGCATCATTTCGTGCTCGGAATTGACGGAGAACTATCTGGCTCTTCCTCGTGGCTGCGAGGATGCCGTTTGTGATATTCTGAGTCAACACAATGTTGAGGTTACAATCGCCGACAAAACAAATCATGGGCGCAGCATCAATGTGAGGTTTAGAGGCGAACTTCGGGAAGAACAGCAAGAGGCGATGGAAGCCTTTGCCGAGCATAACATTGGAACTTTGTCCGCTACGACTGCGTTTGGAAAGACTGTGTTTGCCATCGGGATGATAGCCAAGAGGAAGGTAAACACCCTCATTCTTGTTCACAACAAGGCCTTGCTTGAACAATGGAAAGAGCGGTTGGAAACGTTCCTCGAGATAGACGAATCCATTGAACGCCTAAAAGCGAGAAAGAAGGACTCGTCTATCGTTGGCTTTCTATACGCAGGCAAGAACTCGCTGCATGGCATAATCGAC
>CAVKGN010000160.1:0-3696 GCA_963655595.1 uncultured Oscillospiraceae bacterium | reverse complement strand
CTTTCGAAAGGAAAGTGGACGACGCCATACAAGCATATAAGAAAGCTAAGAAGTAAGGTCGTAAAGCCAATAAGGAGAATACCATTGGCAGAGTAGCTTTGTGGTAAATTACGGTCGCCTTGCGCATTGGCTTTTTTGCTGTGTGCGGGGCGGCTTTGTTTGTGGAGCGGCTGAGTGGAAATGTAGAGGCGGCGGTCTACATTTTGTCCTTGTGTGTAGTTGTTGCCTTATCTTCGATTTCCTTCTTTACGCAGAAATCAAAAAAGGCGGACACGCGTTGAAACGTGTCCGCCCAATGGGGAATGATAAGTCCGTCGGGACTCTCCTTGTTTAGAGGTTGTTCTTCTCGATGTCCTTGAAGTACTTGTAGGTGCCGTGAGTGATGTTTTCGCAAGCGGCTTCGTCGCAAACGATGATGCCGTGCTGGTGCATCTGCAATACGGAGATGGTCCACATCTGCGTTACGGGGCCTTCAACAGCTGCCTTCAAAGCCTGAGCCTTGTTGTGACCGTTGCAAAGGATGAGTACTTCCTTGGCTGACATTACCGTGCCAACGCCTACGGTGAGGGCAGTAGCAGGTACGTCCTCGGGCTTGCCGCCAAAGAAGCGGGAGTTTGCAACGCGAGTGTCGGTGGTGAGTGTCTTCTGACGCGTACGGCTAACGAGCGAGCTGCCCGGTTCGTTGAATGCAATGTGACCGTCGGGACCGATACCGCCGATGAAGAGGTCGATACCGCCTGCCTCGGCAATCATTTCCTCGTAGTGAGCGCACTCAGCAGCGAGGTCCTCGGCGTTGCCGTTGAGGATGTGGATGTTCTCCTTGGGGCAGTCGATGTGGTTGAACAGGTTGGTAGCCATGAAAGAGTGGTAGCTCTCGGGGTGAGACTCGGGCAAGCCTACGTATTCGTCCATGTTGAACGTAAGAACGTGCTTGAAGCTTACGCGACCTTCCTTGTTGGCCTTTACCAGTGCCTTGTACATGCCGATGGGCGATGAGCCAGTGGGCAAGCCCAATACAAAAGGCTTCTCAGCTGTGGGAGCAGCTGCGTTGATTTTGCTGATTACATACTCTGCGGCCCAGTTCGACAGCTTATCGTAGTCGGGTTCAATTATAACTCTCATGATGTGGTTTATGTTGTTGATAGTTTAAGATTAATCGCTCGCTAAGCCGGGCGATCGAAACGTGCAGTTTCGCTCATCCGGTTCGATTACTCGCAAAATTAGCTATTAATCGTTAACACGGCAACCTGAACGCGCTTTTTCTTGTTTTTAAGGTTGAAATAGCGCAGGGCTTTGCGGTGAATGCGTGGTTTTTAGTAGCTTTGTCCGTATTCACAATCCCTTCAACCGATAAGGCATTATCTATGCAGGACTTCGTACACTTACACGTTCACACCCAATACTCCGTGCTCGACGGTCAGGCCGCCGTGCCCAAACTCGTTGACAAAGCCATTAAGGACGGCATGCGTGGTATGGCGATTACCGACCACGGCAACATGATGGGCATAAAGGACTTCTTTAACTATGCGGGCAAGGTGACGGGTAAGGCCAAGGGCATTGTGAAGGACACTGAGGCTAAGCTGCAAGCCCTGCGCGATGGCACGTACGAAAGCAAGCCCGGGAAGGACGGCGAAAATCCCGATGCAGGAAAAACCACCGAGCAGCTTATTGCCGAATGCGAGGCCACACTGGCCAAGCAGCGCCCCGTGGCCAACTTTAAGCCCATCTTTGGTTGCGAGATGTACGTGGCCCGCCGCGGCGACAAGTCGCTGAAAAAGGAAAAGGCAGACCAGTCAGGTTGGCACCTCATCGTGCTCGCAAAGAACGAGAAGGGCTACCACAACCTTGTGAAACTCGTGTCGCGCGCCTGGGTGGACGGTTTTTATATGCGTCCCCGAACCGACCATAAAGACCTTGAAACCTACCACGAGGGACTCATCGTCTGCTCCGCCTGTATCGGTGGCGAAGTGCCACAATATATATTGAAGGGCGAAATAGAAAAGGCAGAGGAGAGCGTGCGCTGGTTTAAGAGCGTGTTTGGCGACGACTACTACCTGGAACTCCAACGGCACGAGGTGAAAGACCCTGCCGTCAGAGCCAACCGAGAGACCTACCCCCTGCAAGTGACCGTCAACAAGGAACTCCTGCGCATTGCCCAGAAGCTCGGCGTGAAGTACATCTGTTCGAACGACAGTCACTTTGTAGACGAAGAGAACGCCGAGGCGCACGACCGCCTTATCTGCTTGGCCACAGGGCGCGACCTTGACGACCCCAACCGTATGCTCTACACCAAGCAGGAATGGTTTAAAACGCGCGCCGAGATGAACGAAGTGTTCGCCGACCTGCCCGAAGCACTCGCCACCACGTGCGAGATATGCGACAAGGTAGAGACGTACAGCATTGACCACGCGCCCATCATGCCTAACTTCGCCATCCCTGAGGACTTTGGCACAGAGGAGCAGTATCGCGAGAAATACACCGAGGAAGACCTGTTCAACGAATTTACCCGCGACGAAAACGGCAACGAAGTGATGAGTCGCGAGGAAGGCGAGAAGAAAATAAAGAAACTCGGCGGCTACGACAAACTCTACCGCATAAAGCTCGAAGCCGACTACCTGGCCTTGCTGGCCTATCAGGGCGCAAAGAAACGATACGGCGATCCGCTCGACGAGGAAACGTCGGAGCGTATCAAGTTTGAGTTGCACATCATGAAGACGATGGGTTTCCCGGGTTACTTCCTCATTGTGCAAGACTATATCCGTGCTGCCCGCGAAGAACTCGGCGTGAGCGTGGGCCCAGGTCGTGGTTCAGCGGCCGGTAGTGCGGTGGCCTACTGCTTGGGTATCACGCAGATTGACCCGATTAAGTACGACTTGCTGTTTGAACGTTTCCTCAACCCCGACCGTATATCCCTCCCCGATATCGATGTGGACTTCGACGACGACGGTCGCGGCCGCGTGCTCAACTGGGTGACGCAAAAGTACGGCGCCGACAACGTGGCCCACATCATCACCTACGGCACAATGGCAACCAAGCTGGCACTGAAAGACGTGGCGCGCGTACAGAAGTTGCCCCTCGCTACGTCCAACCAGCTCTGCAAGCTCATTCCCGACAAGTTGCCGGAAGGCCCCGACGGAAAGAGCCCTAAACTCAACCTGACGAACGCTATTGCCGCCATACCCGAATTGCGCGAGGCGGAAACCTCGCCCGACGTGCTGCTGCGCGACACCATTCGCTACGCCAAGATGCTCGAAGGCAACGTACGCAACACGGGTGTACATGCCTGCGGCTTCATCATCTGCCGCGACAACATCAGCGACTGGGTGCCCGTGTCGACCGCCAAGGACAAAGTGACGGGCGAAGAACTGCACTGCACGCAGTACGAGGGAAAGGTGATTGAGGAGACTGGCCTTATTAAGATGGACTTCCTTGGACTTAAAACGCTCTCTATCATCAAGGAAGCCATTGAGAACATTAAGCTGTCGCTCGGCATCGACCTCAACATCGACGAGATAAGCATTGAAGACCCTGCCACCTACCAGCTCTACTGCGACGGCCGCACGATAGGAACGTTCCAGTTTGAGTCGCCCGGTATGCAGAAGTACCTGCGCGAGCTCCAGCCCTCTACCTTTGAGGACCTTATCGCCATGAACGCCCTCTACCGTCCGGGACCTATGCAGTACATCCCGTCGTTCA
>CAVKGN010000159.1:0-3709 GCA_963655595.1 uncultured Oscillospiraceae bacterium | reverse complement strand
CCTTTCAGGGCGCATAATCAGGGTGGGTGCATTTACCCAGGGTGTCGCTTCGCTTGCCCTGGGCTCTGCAAACTTAGTGCTCTGCAAACTTAGTGCTTACGAGTGGCGGCCTTTCAGACCGCTCGCCGCGCACACAAAACTGCGTGCGTTAAACATTACGCCCCGTTTTGTCCCCTCACTTCCTCCTCTTCACTCCCCTCACGGCCTCAGCCTCGAGCGGATTTTCCGGCCAACAGTGCTTCGGGTATCTGCGTTTCAACTCCTTCCGCACTTCAAAATACGTGCCGTTCCAAAAACTTGCCAAATCCTGCGTGAGCTGCACGGGCTTGAATCCCGGCGAGAGGAGTTCCATAAGCAACGGACACCGACCGCCGTCCACCCTCGGTGTTTCGGCCATACCGAAACACTCCTGCAACCTTACGCTCAACACGGGAGCCGAAGCCCCCGAACGGTAGTCGATGCGTATGCGGCTGCCCGTAGGCACTTCCACGTGGGTCGGCGCAAGGCGGTCCACTTCCGTCTGAAGTTCATACGGCACAAGCGACCATATGGCCTGCGCCAAGTCCACCTTACGCAGCTCCGCAGCGGTGGTGGCCACGCGCCCGTCCGTCACAAGGTAGAGCGGAAGCCACTCCGCCGCCGTAGCCAGCAGATGCGGCGTGCTCACGTCGGGCAAAGCCATTTCCGGATGCCACTCCTTCACCTGCGCTATGCGCCGCTGGAGGCGTTGCACCTCCTCGTCCCACGAAAACATGCTCAGGCCGTCCTTCGCCGCAGCTTCGCAAAGAAGCGCTACGAGCCGGTCGTTGTCCGTCACGCGGAGCGGACTGCTGCTCACCACCAGCTGGCCGATGCGCTCTTCGCGCTGCATCGTCACCGAAGCGAGTTTGCCGTTCCACGCCACGTGGTCGTAAGCCACCGTTTCTATGTCGTCCGTACACAGCGGAGCCGCCAGAAACACGCGTCCGTTCTTCCCCGCAGCATGCAGCGAAGCCACGGCAATCCATTCGTGCGAAGTCAGCGGATCCGTTTGCTCCAGCCGCACCGTCCCTCCGCCCGAAAGGCGGTATGTACCCACGGCATCCACGGCCACAGCCACCCGTTCGGGATAGGCCGAAGCGATGAGCGCACCGGCTTCCTGCGGAGCCACGTCGGCATTGTCGGCCTCCACGCCCACCATGCGGCGATACTCGCGCGACACCTGTTCCACCCTACCCCACCGGCCCGGTGAACCGTTGCGGCGCGCACGGCGAAGGGCGGAGATGCGCCGTCCCATGTCGCACTCGCCACAGTCGGCCAACGGGTCTTTTTCTTCCAGCAAAGCCGCCACGTCGCACGCCAGAGCCTTTTCGGCGTTCGTCGTGCAACGCAGCATCATGCGCGCAATGCGTGGATGGCAGGGCATGGCCGCCATGCGCTGCCCGAGCGGCGTGATTTTCCCCTTGCCGTCCAATGCGCCCAAACGCTGCAGAAGGTCTGCAGCCTGCGCCACACTTCCCGCAGGCGGCGGCGTGAGCCAGGGCAACGCCATCACGTCGCTCTCGCCAAAGGCGACAATGCCCAGCACCATGGGCGCAAGGTCGGCTTCCAGTATTTCGGCCTGGCGCTGGTCGGCCATCAGGTGGTCCGAAGCCGCCGTCCAAAGGCGGTAGCACCATCCCGATGCCACACGTCCAGCACGTCCGCAGCGCTGCGTGGCCATGTCGCGGCTGATGCGCACCGTCTGCAGATGGCTCAGCCCGTTGCGGGAGTCGAACACGAGTTTGCGGCACAAACCCGAATCAACCACCACGCGGACGCCCTCTATCGTCAGCGACGTTTCCGCCACGGGCGTGGCAAGCACAACTTTGCGCTGTCCGGCAGGAGAAGGGGCAATGGCTTCGCGCTGCCGTTCGGGAGACAGGTTGCCGTAAAGCGGAAACACGCGCGTGGGCGAGAGCGAATCGCCGAGCGCGGCGGCACATTTCTCAATCTCGCCCTGACCGGGAAGAAACACAAGAATGTCGCCCTCGTGCTCGCGATGGGCCTGACACACCGTGCGCACCGCCTCCAACGTCAAGTCGTCGGCGCGTACGTCCGACGGAACGTAGTGCGTTTCTACGGGAAACATCCGTCCTTCGCTTTCCACAAGAGGAGCACCGAGTGCCCGACAAATGGACGTGGCGTCTATCGTAGCCGACATCACCACAATGCGGAGGTCGGGCCGCAGAATCTGCTGCGTCTGGCGCGCAAGGGCAAGGGCGAGGTCGGAGTTGATGCTCCGTTCGTGGAATTCGTCAAACACCACGCGGTCCACACCCTCGAGCGTGGGGTCGTCTATAAGCATCCGCGTGAGAATTCCCTCCGTCAGCACCTCAATGCGCGTCTGTTTCGACACTTTCTTTTCAAACCTTACACGATAGCCCACAGTCTGCCCCACAGGTTCGCCCAGCAGCGACGCCATGCGTTCCGCAATCTGCCGTGCCGCAAGCCGCCTCGGCTCAAGCATCAGCGTACGTCCGCCGCCATTCGCCCCGAAATGGAGCGTAAGCGGAAGCAGCGTGGACTTTCCCGCCCCCGGCGGAGCGGTCACCACCGCCGCCTCATGGCCCGCAAGCGCCTCGTTGAGCGCCCCGGCAATGGCAGAAGCCGGCAGCCCACCGGCACGTTCTATTATATCGTTTACAGTCATATGCGAGTTCTGAGTTTTATGCGGATAATCAATTGTAAAGTTCGGAAAGGAAGATGGAACATTCAACTTACAAATGCAACTGCGCCGAGACGACATTAGGACATTTAAAGTTCGAACAGAACGGATGGCGGTTCCCAATCAGCTTTCGGTCGAATTGTTCGTAGAACCACCTTAAATCCGAATCCCATTTCAGCTGCAAAATTACGCACCCGCCTTATAACAAGCGCCCCGTTTCCCCTCCTCTCCCGCCATTTTCCTTCAAAAATCTCGTCAAAACTCAAAAAAACGTCCTTTCGTTTTGTCCAATTCCCGCAAATGCCTATCTTTGCACCCGCAAACGAGCCACTAAGCGTTGATTCTTCCGAGTCAGCCAGCCGTTTAGGAGAGATGGTAGAGTGGTCGATTACAGCAGTCTTGAAAACTGCCGTACCGAGAGGTACCGGGGGTTCGAATCCCTCTCTCTCCGCAACTGAGTCCTGTAAGTCTTTGATTTACAGGACTTTTTCTTTTTACGCCTTTAAGTAGTCCCCCGAAGTAGTCCCCCTTTGCGCAATATATTTTTTATATTTGTTTAACGCTGACATTGCGCTATTGTCCGTGTTTTGTGGTGTTTTGATTGATTTTTATGAGAGGCAAGATAGTACCTCTTTCTATCTTTTACTTCTACTAATGGCTATGCTTTTGTCACTAACGGCACAAAGTAGTCCCCCTATATAGCCCCCCATTATGCAATTTTGTTTTTGAGTTATTGCAATCAATATATTTTTAGGCAAGCCCACAAATCACAACATTTTGTGGGTCGTTAGAGTTTCATGCCGTAGCTGTCGTTTACTTCAGGGCGATGGCTATTTTTTGGTGCCTATAGCATCCACTAATAAGTCAAATTACAATCCGTTTTACGGAAAACATTTTCCGTAACTCCCCCAAACTTTTCCGTTGAAAAAAAATGTTTTCCGTAACAATCCGCTTGGGATAATTTTATTCTAAAGTTTCCCACCCCTAATAATAGGGATGGGAAGAACAATAAGTCAAGAAAAT
>CAVKGN010000158.1:0-3767 GCA_963655595.1 uncultured Oscillospiraceae bacterium | reverse complement strand
CAGAGCCTGCCGCCGAACCCCAAGCGGAGACTTTGCCCGCCGAACCTGCGGAGGAAAAACCCGAAGTAAGTGGACCGCAAGCCCCTGTTGTCGAGGCTACTACCTTGGTTGTAGAGAACGAACCCGCCCCTGCTCCCGTAGAGGAAAGTGTGAGCGAAGTGCAAGAACCCGTTGCGGAGGAAGCTCCTGAAAAGCCGCAGCGCCGCAAGCGTTCGTCGGGCAGTCGTTCACGCCGTGCGCCTAAGAGCGACGCTCCGGCAGAGAATGTGGAGGCGGAGTCTACTCCTGACGCTGAAACGGCCGCTGCTGAGGACGCTCCTGCCGATAGCGAAGAGCAGCCCAAGCCCAAGCGCCGCCGTTCAAGTCGCCGTCGCCGTGCGCCTAAGGCCAAGGAGGGTGAAGCTGCGAGCGAGGCTTCCGAAACTTCTGCCCCTGCTCCCGACGCCCCTTCTGCCCCGGAGGCTGAGTAACGTCTGAACTAATCTGCAAGCATCATCATGGAGCATCCCCTTTCCGACTTCAAATACTGTCCGCATTGCGGCTCAGCTCGTTTTGTGGAGAACAATCCGCTAAGCAAGCGGTGCGACGACTGTGGCTTCGTCTACTACCCCGATGCGGCGGCTGCCACGGTGGCTGTCATCATCAACGACAGCGACGAACTTCTCTGCGTGCGGCGTCGCAACGATCCTGCCAAAGGCACGCTCGACCTTCCTGGTGGCTTTGTCGACCCAGGCGAAAGCCTTACCGACGGACTGGTGCGCGAGGTCAAGGAGGAGGTAAACGGCGATGTGGAGGCGTATGAGTTCCTCTTCTCCTTCCCCAACGACTACCTCTATTCCCAACACCTTATCCACACGGCCGACGCCTTCTTCCGCTGCCATTTGCGTAGCTACGACGGACTCTGCCCGCAGGACGATGCAGCCGAGATGTTGTGGATCCCCCTGCGCTCCCTGCGGGTGAAGGACTTTGGCTTGCAGTCAGTTCGGAAAGGCTTGGTGCTGTTGCTCGACAGAGAATGTACCATATAAACGAGGAGTTCCCCTTTCGCTCGTATAGAGTGAAAGGGGAACTCACATTTAGGAGACAAACAAACTTTCTACTAATTGCTAAAACCCTTAAAACAATGAACGCCCCTTCCTGTTTCCCTGGTGGCAGTTCTTTCTCTCAATAGCCTCTCTGTGAGGTAACTCTGATTGTTTGTTCTGTGTGCGAAATTAGGGCGAGGGTGTGCCAATCCATGGTACATCCTCGCCCTAATCGCGTTTTTTGCCGAAAAGATGTTCTTCGTCAGCTCTTTTCGTCGTACACCTCCGCCGCTTTGGCGTGCTGTTCCTTTATCTGTTGTGCCAGCCACGCGGGTTGCAGCACCTTTATGCGCGAGCCTTGGCTCATCAGGTAGTTGCTGAAGTCAATGGTGGGACGGATGTCGAGCGAAAAGTCGGCGTAGCCCTCTCCTTGCGCTACCTCTCGTTGGCTCTCGTGTAGCGGCAGGTTGCGCAGGTAGTAGAACAGGGGTTCGTAGGCGCGTACCACCACGTGTTCGCAGGGCGTGCCGTCGCCCACAATCACGCCGTAGCATTCGCTGAAAAAGTCCTTCGCGTCGAAGTCCGCCGCCACGTCGAAGTGCCTTTTCGTGAGCGACAGTTCCTCAATGCGATCAAGCGAGAACATAGCGAAGTAGTCCCTCTCTGGCTTTTCGGCAGTAGCCTTGCGGTGGAAGTGCCCCAGAATGTACCACCGCTGTATGCATAGCTTCACGCAGTAGGGCTCAAGTTCCAAATGGTGCGTCTCCGTTTGTCCGTACTTCCGGTAGTCTATGGCGAGCATCACTTTCTTCTTCATTGCTTCCAGCACGGTGCCGAGCTTGTCGCCCTGAACGGGAATGTTTTCCAGCAGAATGCGGTTTTGCAGCGATAGGCTTTCGCTCACCAGGTTGTTCACTGTGAGCGTCGAGAGCATCCAGTTCTGCACGCTGTTGTCGTTCAGCACGCGCTTGTTGCCAATGAAGTACTTGTAGCCGTTCCGCTTGTCGCAGTCAATGAATATGCCGAACATATCCTCCACGGCCGCTTTGTGGCGGTTGAACGTGGTGCGCGCCAGTTCCACGCCCTCGCTCATGTCCGTGTCCAGCCACCTCCGCTGTATCTCGGCAAACGACAGTCCGTCGCCGCTGCGCATGATGGTGTTCACCAGCCAGATGTATTCCCTGAATTTCGTGTAGGTTCTCATGGTTCCGTGTGTGTAAGGTTAAGCAGGTAATGCACGCAAATGTAGCGAATTTAAGTCCGCCGCCGATGCCTTGCCCTCAAAAACGCCCCTCAGCATCAGCCTTTTGCGCCCGGCTGTGCTCTTAACCCAAACGTAGCACAAACTTTGCAAACGAAACGTTGCCGCCCAAAGTATAAATATCTACCTTTGTCATTGAAAACAAACATTTTACAAACTCTTTCAACCACTTAAAGCGTATGAAGAAATTTCTACTCCTTATCTGCGCGCTTGTAAGCGCATTCACCACAGCATTCGCTGAAACAAAAGAGGTGACTTTCGACTTTACCAACCCCGAGGGGTTGACCCCTGCGCAGGAAAAGCCTGAAAATAGCTCAGGAACAGCTGTGAACGATGTGACGTTCTCTAACGATGGCGTGACAATTTTGTTCTCCAAAGGTTCTGCAAGCAACGATTGTCGAATCTTTGCAAGTAATAAAGGTGTTATAGACTTGCGTATTTACAAAGGGTCAACAATGACTATTACTGCTCCCACAGACAAGTATATCATTAGTGTAACTCTTGAAGGTACTAAAGCAGCAAATGTGTCTACAGAAGTAGGTACGTTAAACAACAAGCTCTGGACAGGTAGTGAAACGTCTGTTGCATTCACTGCCACAGCCACGGAACAGTTGAATACGGTAACTGTTGTTTATGGTGACAAGGACGACGCTGTTGACGTTGAGCCTGCTCCTGAGGCTACGGGCGACGGTACGCTCGAAAACCCCTACAACGCCAAGGCTGCCAATGAGGCTGCTGCTGCGCTTACTGCGGGTAGCAAGAGCGAAAACGACGTGTACATCAAGGGTATTATCAGTTCTGTGAAGTACACTTACTCTACTCAGTATGGCACCGCTACCTTCAATATCTCTGATAGTGGCACCGATTTGTATCCGTTCACCATTTATGGTGTTCTCTACCTTGACAACACTAAGTACACCGATGACACCAAGACGAACATCAAGGTTGGCGACCAGGTTATCGTGTACGGCAAGCTGATGAACTACAGCGGTACTTACGAAACTGCAAGCGGCGAGGCTTACCTCTACTCACTCAACGGCACCACTACGGGTATCAACAACGTAGCTGCTCCCTACGCTGCCAACAAGTCAATCTACACGCTCAACGGTTGCCGCGTGGCTAAGGCCGTTAAGGGCATCAACATCATCAATGGCAAGAAAGTGCTCGTAAAGTAACTCCCCGAGTTGCTTTCCAACGGCACTGATTAAAGCCACATAATCAAAGGCACCTTTGCTGCATAGAGCGGCAAAGGTGCTTTCTTTTTCCCGCCTGGTCGTTCGTACCTGCGGGGTAGTTGTTCTTACATCCGGGGTAGTGGATAAATACTTGATAAGATACATACCTGTATCCTGCAAGATACACACCTGTATCTTACCAAGAAGCATACCTGCATCTTGCCAAGTATTTATCCACTACCCCGGGGATTGTGATGACGAGGAGGGGCATAAAAACAGCCGTGCCTCTCCTTCGAAGGGGAAGGA
>CAVKGN010000157.1:0-3777 GCA_963655595.1 uncultured Oscillospiraceae bacterium | reverse complement strand
GCTTTTGGCGGCTGTTTGCACGCTTTGTGCAACGGGGGCAAAAGCTGACAACGTGGAGGGGCTGACGTTTCTCCTTCAATCAGGGCAGACTGTTAGCTTTGCCTTTACGGAGTGCCCCAGGGTGATTGTCTCCGACGAAGGGCTGCGCGTGGAAACTGATGGTGAAGAACGCGTGAGCTATGCCTTCGACGACGTGAAGCGCGTTTATTTTGATAATCTCACGCCTACATCCATTCCAGGGGTAGGAGCGGAGAAAGTGCAGAAAGCTGCGTCATGCCTGCAGTTTAGCTGCCACGGCGGAACGCTCACAGCCGCAGGACTTGTACCCGGCGAGGTCGTGACGGTCTTTGACCTTTCGGGACGGCTTGCGGCGAAGGCCACTGCTGGGGCGGACGGCACGCTGTCCGTTGCTGTTGGTACGTTCCAACAAGGTACGTATGTAGTGAAGGCAGGAAGCGGCGCAAGCTTCAAAATCATCAAGCGGTAACAACCTGAAATAGCATTGCTCATCATGCGTAAAATCTTTACCCTCCTCTTTTCTCTCCTCCTTTCGTCTGTTTTGTCGCAGGTCGTAGCTCAGAGCGTCATGTACGTATGGAACAAAGGCAACGTAACGGGTATTACCCCTGCCTCTGTCGACTCTGTGACGTTCAGCTTAGACAATCAGTTGCGCATTACAACGGCTGCTGCCGAGGATGTTACCACCAGTAGCTTCAAGGCAAGCGGCGCAGTTGCCCTGAGTGAAGACATCAAGTATTTTGCAGTTACTCCAAAGGTCGGCGTGTGCTACTCCGCCTATAAGTTGCAGCCCACCGTGAATGACAGCACCGTGGCCATGACCTCTGACTTTGGCGAAAAGTCAGTCAGCGTTTCCGGACTCACGAGCGGCACTACCTATTATTATTGCGTCTATGCGAAGTTGCTGGATGAGATTTACTACGGAAACGTCTGCTCCGTCACCACCTCGGGCGAGAAGCCAGTTGACCATTCTGGGGAAATCAACGGTCACCGCTTTGTAGACCTTGCTTTGCCTTCCGGCCTGTTGTGGGCGGAGACAAACATTGGCGCCGACAATCCCGAAGACGCTGGAAACTACTACGCTTGGGGCGACACGGACACGTTGGCTGAGTACACGGGCTATACTTCGCAGTGGTACGAGAAGGAATACTCTGGCAACCTAACCTCCACGGACGACGTTGCCACCGTACTCTGGGGCAAAGGCGTGCGCATACCGACAGACGAGGACTTGAAGGAGCTCCTCAACCCCGACAACTGCACGTGGACTTGGACGGAAGTGAACGGGACGGTTGGATACCGAGTGGTTTCCAAGTCGAACTGCAATGAAATATTCCTCCCTGCTGCGGGCTATAAAGTATCTAAACAGAATGTCTTCTACGGGCAGCGCGGCTACTACTGGACCAGTGCGCCCGCCAGCACAGACACTAAAAGAGCATACAACCTATACTTCCTCTCGAGTAGTGGCGAAGTCGACACCAACGTTCGTTTCCAAGGGCTGCCTGTGCGTGCGGTTGCAGAAGTTAGCACAAGCACTCCGACTGAATGATTTTGCGTTGAGCGTATAGCCCTCCTTCCGGGACGAGATTGCCCGAATTGGCGCGCATCTAATTGAAAATCACCGGTTCCCCTTTGCTCAGTCGTGGTAAGTTACTACCTTTGCGGTCGCTACGCACGAAAAAGGGCACAGAAACCTTGGCGGCTGGCGTTCGTCGATCACCGGCGAGCGGGAGCTAACGGGGGTGAAACGGCGCTTTTGGGACAGATAGGAGCGTAGCGTTATCCAATCACTCTCAAATAAATCTTTACATCATGTATTTGAATTCTGAAAAGAAGCAAGAGATCTTCGGCAAGTTCGGACAGTCTGCAACTGACACTGGTTCTGTTGAGAGCCAGGTAGCCCTCTTCTCTTACCGCATCTCTCACCTTACTGAGCACATGAAGGTGAACCGTAAGGACAACGTAACTGAGCGTTCGCTCGTTAAGATGGTAGGTAAGCGCAGAGCTTTGCTGAAGTACCTCAAGAACAAGGACATTGAACGCTACCGTAGCTTGGTGAAGAACCTCGGTCTGCGTAAGTAAGGAAACACACACAAGGCCCGTTCACACAAAAGGCGTGAACGGGCTTTTTTCATTTCCTTTATTCTGGGCAACGTTCCGTTGCGCTCCCCTTCCTATTATATATATGTCTATTCCTTATGCAGGGATTTATTGAAACAGAAGAGATAAAAGCCGAAACCGCCGTACTGGTCGGTTTGATTACAAAGACGCAAAACGAGCGAAAGACCAACGAGTATCTTGATGAGCTGCAATTCCTGGCCGAAACGGCAGGCGCTGTCACCGTAAGGCGGTTCACGCAGCGAATGGACGGCCCGTCGTCCGTTTCCTACGTGGGGAAGGGTAAGCTCGAGGAGATACGCGCCTTCATCGACCACGAGGAGGAAGAAGAGCGCGAGGTCGGTATGGTCATATTCGATGACGAACTCTCCGCCAAGCAGCTCCGCAACATTGAGCGCGCCCTCGGGGTGAAGATCCTCGATCGTACAAACCTCATCCTCGACATCTTTGCCATGCGCGCCCAAACCGCCAACGCCAAGACGCAGGTAGAGCTGGCGCAGTATCGCTACATGCTTCCGCGCTTGCAGCGACTCTGGACTCACCTTGAGCGCCAAGGCGGTGGCTCAGGCTCGGGCGGTGGTAAGGGTTCGGTAGGTCTGCGCGGCCCTGGTGAGACACAGCTCGAGATGGACCGCCGTATCATCCTCAACCGCATCTCCCTCCTCAAACAACGCCTAACCGACATCGATCGGCAGAAGACTACGCAGCGAAAGAACCGCGGCCGTCTCATCCGTGTTGCCCTCGTGGGGTACACCAATGTGGGTAAGTCCACCCTCATCAACCTCCTTGCCAAGAGCGACGTGTTTGCAGAGAACAAGCTCTTCGCCACGCTCGACACCACGGTGCGCAAGGTCATCATCGACAACCTTCCCTTCCTCCTGGCCGATACGGTGGGCTTCATCCGCAAGCTCCCCCACGACCTTGTCGACTCCTTCAAGAGTACGCTCGACGAGGTGCGCGAGGCCGACCTCCTGGTGCATGTGGCCGACGTGTCGCACCCCGACTTTGAGGAGCAGATAGAGGTGGTCGACAAGACGCTCCACGACCTGGGCTGCAGCGACAAACCTCGCTTGCTCGTGTTCAACAAAATTGACGCCTACACCTGGACGGAGAAGGACGCCGACGACCTCACGCCTGCCACGGCCGAAAACCGTTCGTTCGACGAACTGCGCAACACGTGGATGGCTAAGCTCGGCGCCGACTGCATCTTTATCTCCGCTCGCGAGCGTCAGCACATCGACGACCTCAAAGAATTGCTTTACGCCCGCGTCAAACAGCTCCACGTGCAGAAGTATCCCTACAACGACTTCCTTTTTGATCATTACGAGCAGTGACGCCCGGCGGCCGAAACCGCCTGGAAAGCCTTTTCAGGAAAATATGTAAATTTGCAAGCACACAGGGCAGTGTATCGCCTTGAAACACACACAACCCAATATCAATTATGAACGTAGCTATTGTAGGCGCCAGTGGTGCCGTAGGCCAGGAGTTCCTCCGTGTGTTGGAGGAACGCGATTTCCCCATTGACAATTTGCTGCTCTTCGGTTCAACCCGTAGCGCAGGCACAAAATACACCTTCCGCGGCAAGGAGTGCACCGTGAAACTCTTGCAGCACAACGACGACTTTAAGGACGTTGACATCGCCTT
>CAVKGN010000156.1:0-3806 GCA_963655595.1 uncultured Oscillospiraceae bacterium | reverse complement strand
GTCGCAATCTTTTGCGACGGCGGAGCGTTTCACCTTGCGGCGGGACATAGCAAACAAATAGCCCAATACATTAGCGAACACGAATCTTTCGAATAACACGAATGATGAGGGTGTGGGGAAATGAGAGCGATAGACACATACAACATGCGCTCCATTCGCACCGCGACAATGTCCACAAAACGCACCCCTTTCGCACCGCGTAAATGTCCAGAAACCACGCTCCATTCGCACCGCGACAATGTCCACAAACCGCGGGCTGAAAGCCCAGCTGCCCTTAGCCCAGGGCAGAGCGAAGAAGCGAAGCGACTGAGCGGCACCCTGGGTAAACCGTTATGGGGGAGTCGACGCCCTGAAAGGGCAGCTACCTTAACGAGGGGCAACGCCCCGCTAAGCCTTCGTGGATAAACCGCTGCCGAACCCGGGCGTTGCCCGGTATTAAGGGAACTGCCCTTACAGGGCGGCAACTACTCTGATACGGGCTACCCAGGGTGCCGTTCGGGGATTTCATCCCCTCACTCTGCACTGGGCTAAGGGCAGCTGCCCCTTCGGGGCGCGGTTTGTGGATATTATCGTTCCCCTGCGTGTCATAAGATCGTCACACGGAAAAGGCTTACGGCCCGCGGTTTGTGGATATTATCGTTCCCCTACGAGTCATAAGGTTGTCCCACGGGAAAGGCTGAAAGCCCACAGTTTGTGGACAAGTACGGATATCGTAGCAAATACATATATTAAACGGGCGCAGGTTGAATACCCTATCAACCTGCGCCCGCCTTGTATGAACAATTCGGAAACCGTCCTAACGTTACGCGTCGGGCTCTCCGCTGAGAATTTTGTGGAACGCCTTGGGAGCGTGGAGGAGTTTCACGGCCTGCTGTACGCAGGGGTCGCTTTGGAGTTCGTATTCCTTTCGCCCCTTCTCGTAGTAGTATTTCTCTACTATTTCGCCCTCCACGATCTTGCGAATCTCCTGTTCCCAACGCTGGAAATCGTAGTCCTCGTTGTGCTTCAACTTCTTCTCAAGACTCTCTATCTCGGCGATGGCCTCGGAGTCGTAGCCCTCGAACTTCACCATTTGGCGCAAGGCATTCAGCACGCGGAGACTCTGACGATCGTACGTGAATCCGTGCTGCTTCATGTAGTTGCAGAAGTCGGCGTACTCCTCATCCGTTAGGTGGAACTCGCGAGAGGGAGCGATGGACGGATGCTGCTGGCAGTAGCGCACGCAATAGTCAAAGAGCTGGTTGCTACTGTTCAGGTAGAGCAGGAGATTGGGCAAACTGTCGGCGGGCGTGATGATATCGGGCGTGATGCCGCCGCCGTCGCGCACCGTGCGTCCATTTGCCGTGTGAAACTCGCGGCTGAGGGAATCGGGGAGAAGAACGGGTTCGCCGTCCTCAAACTTATACGCCTGCACGCAGCGCCCCGAGGGAATGTAGTAGCGACCCGTGGTGAGTTTTAACATTGCGCCGTAGGGCAGTTCGCGGCTCTGCTGCACCAGTCCCTTGCCGTAGGTGCGTCGACCCATGATGACGGCGCGGTCGTAGTCCTGAAGCGCACCGCTCGTAATCTCCGCTGCCGAGGCAGACCCTTCGTCGGTAAGCACCACGATGGGCAGGTCGGTGTCCTGCGCGTCGAGCTGCGTACGGAACGTGCTGTTGAGTTCGCGCACCTTACTCTTTGTGCGCACCACCTCGCGGCCGCGGGGAATGAATAGGTTGACCGTCTTCACCGCCTCCTCGAGCACACCGCCGGGATTGTCGCGGAGGTCGAGGATAAGGCTACGTGCGCCCTGTTGTTTGAGTTCTACGACGGAGCGGCGCACCTCGTTGCTCGTGCCTTCGATAAACTGCGACAGGCAGATGTAGCCCACACTGTCGGCGGCAAGGGTGGCGAGCGTCACGCTGGGGCGAACAATCTGTCGGCGCGTCACTTTGAAGAGATACGTCCTGTCCTGCTGACCCGGGCGGCGCACTTTGAGTTCAATCGTTGTGCCAGCCTCGCCGCGAATCATGTCGTTTATCTTGTTGGAGTAGTCGATCGTCTTGTTCTCATCGTCCGAGACCAGGCGTCCTAAGTCGCGTCCGTCCACGGAGAGGATAACGTCGCCAGGGAGAATGCCGGCACGGGCGGCAGGCATACCCTCAAACACCTCCTTAACCACGCAACGTCCCACGTCACTGCGGTAGTGCATGATGAAGCCCACACCTGCGTACTTACCCGTGGCGAGCTGTTTGAGGTCCTCCGCGTTGTCGCTCGGATAGTACTCCGTATAGGGATCGAGCATCGAGAGCATGTAAGCGGCGGCGTTCTCCACGTTGCGCTCAGCGTTGAGGGTGTCCACGTAGTAAAGGTCGAGGTCGCGATAAAGGGCGTTGAAGATGTCGAGGTTCTTCGCCACCTCAAAATTATGATTGCTCTGCTGCGCAGCCGCCGGCAGGAAGGGGGCGGAAAGGAGTAGCGCAGCAAATAGTGTCTTTTTCATAATCTGTTCAGTCAAGGATAGTTTTTGCGGAGGAACGGGGAGGAATACAATACCCTACCCGTCCGCCTGACCTACAACTCGGGGTACATCTCGCGGATGGCTTGCCACGTTTCGGGCGGCAGGGCTGTGCCCACCACCTCGATGATGTGTCCCGCCAGGAGCGAGCCCAAACGGGCACAACGCAACAGGGAAGCTCCCGAACTAAGGGCGTAGAGGAAACCTGCGGAGAAATAGTCGCCCGCCGCCGTGGTGTCGACCACGTGGGGCACGTCGCGCGCCTCGCAAAACGCCTGTTCGTCGCCGCGCCTTACAAGTACGCCGCGCTTTCCTATCTTCACCACGGCAATCTCGCACAACTGCGAAAGAGCCTCTACGTTGCTCTGCGGATCGTCGCAGTCGGTAAAGGCACGCGCCTCCTGCTCGTTGGCAAACACTATGTCGGTCTGCTGCAAGAGTTCGGCAAAGAAAGCACGCTCCTGCGCCACGATGTTGTAACTGGCGAGGTCGATGCACACTTTCAGCCCGGCCTCGTGAGCCAGTTCCACGCAGCGGCGGATGAGGGCGTGGTTCTGCACTAAGTATCCCTCTATATAAAAATAGTCGTAGCCATCGAACCATTCGGCCTGCACATCGTCGGGACGGAGATTGCCCGCCGCGCCAAGATACGTGCCAAACGTGCGCTGACCGTCGGGGGTGATAAACGTAGATGCCACGCCCGTGGGCAGGTCATCGTC
Organism: uncultured Oscillospiraceae bacterium; assembly: GCA_963655595.1. Classification (GTDB taxonomy): domain Bacteria; phylum Bacteroidota; class Bacteroidia; order Bacteroidales; family Bacteroidaceae; genus Alloprevotella. Next base: position 590 of record CAVKGN010000156.1, on the reverse strand, counting down.
GGCAAGGAGACGCACCGATACGCCCTGTTCGCGGAAACGGCGTGCAAAAAACTCGCCCGGCTCGTCGCGACCCACCTTTCCGATAAGCCCCGGCTCGCCTCCCATGTGCGCAAAGGCAAGCACCGTGTTACAAGCCGAGCCGCCCGTGGTCCGTCGGGGACTAAGGGCGGCCATTCGCTGGGATACCTCCTGGTAACGCTCTGTGCCGATGAGCTGCATCGAACCCTTGGGCAAGCCCAACTCGCTGAGCGTCTGCTCGTCCTCAATCTGTACGAGCGCGTCAACAAGCGCGTTGCCTATGCCCAGTATTTTCTTCATCTTAAAAAACAGTATTTTCTTTGCAAAGATATAGCTTATTCCAAAATAATACTTTACCTTTGCACCGCAATTCAGCACAAGGTGATAAGTTTCACTTCTGTTACAACAAGCTTCAGTAGCTCAGTTGGTTAGAGCACCTGACTGTTAATCAGGGGGTCGTTGGTTCAAGCCCATCCTGAAGCGCACTTAGCAGAACTTGTCACCGCTGGATTTAGAGGCTTCAGTAGCTCAGTTGGTTAGAGCACCTGACTGTTAATCAGGGGGTCGTTGGT
>CAVKGN010000155.1:0-3839 GCA_963655595.1 uncultured Oscillospiraceae bacterium | reverse complement strand
GAGGAGATACTCTCCACGCTCACCCTCTCGCGCCTGCAAGGGCTGAGCCAAGCGCAGGCCCTGGCCGTGGTGCAGCACTACGGCACGGCGGCGGCAGCCCTTGCCGACGATGCGCCCGACGACGAACGTTGGCGGACGATACTTCGCGACAAGGCGGCCGTGCAAAAGGCGCGCGAGGTGGCCCTCGCCGAGATGGAGTTTTGCGAGAACCGCCAGACGCGCATCATTCCCTACACCTCGAAGGACTACCCGCGGCTGCTCCGTGCCGACGAAGTGGCCGACGCTCCCCTCCAACTATTCTACTGTGGCACGGGGAGTCTCAACCGCCGCCACATTATCAGCGTAGTGGGCACGCGGCGCATCACCGAATACGGCAAGGAAATGTGCGAAATCCTCTGCCGTGAGCTCGCCGAAAAGCTGCCTGATGTGTTGATAGTCAGCGGGTTAGCCTACGGCGTGGACATTCATGCCCACCGTGCCGCTTTGGCAAATAATCTTGACACAATCGCCGTGCTAGCCCACGGAATTGACCGCATATACCCTGCCCACCATCGCGCCACGGCCGTTGAGATGACCCGCCACGGCGGTTTGCTCACGGAGTATTTCACCCACACCGTTCCGGACAAGGGCAACTTTGTGCGCCGCAATCGCATCGTGGCCGGCATGTCCACCGCCACGCTCGTTGTGGAGAGCGCAAACAAGGGCGGCTCGCTCATCACTGCCACCATTGCCCACAGCTATGGCCGCGACGTGTTGGCTGTGCCGGGGCGCGCCACCGATGCCTACTCCGAGGGTTGCAACCGCCTCATCCGTGAGCAGCGCGCCGTGCTGGTCACCACGGCCGCCGACATCCTCGACGCCCTTTGTTGGGAGAGTCAGGCCAAGCCCGCCACCCCTGCCGAGCCGCAGCTCTTCCCCACGTTCACAGCCGAGCAGGAACAGGTGCTTGCCGTTCTGCGCCAGGCCGACAGCCTCTCGCTGGACCAGATGGCAGCCCGGGCAGACATGCGCATCTCGCAGCTCACCGACATCCTCTTCGACCTTGAAGAGCTCGACGCCGTGAAGCGCTTGCCCGGCAACCGTTACCGTATAAAACATACATAAGACATACCCTATATTTTCTTGAAAACATTTGAAGAACTGGGCGTGTGCGAACAGATACGCCGCGCCATTAGCGAGATGGGCTACGAGCAGCCCATGCCTGTACAGCAGGAAGTGATACCCTACCTCCTTGGTGTGGGCAACGACGTGATAGCCCTTGCGCAGACAGGCACGGGCAAGACGGCCGCCTACGGTCTGCCCGTGTTGCAGAAGGTCAACCCCAACAGTCGCGCCACGCAGGCCGTCATCCTCAGCCCCACGCGCGAGCTGTGCTTGCAGATTGCCGGCGACCTCAAAGAATACGCCCGCTACATCGACAACCTCCACGTGCTGGCCGTCTACGGCGGTTCGAGCATTGAGAGCCAAATACGTACGCTCAAACGCGGGGCGCAGGTCATCGTGGCCACCCCCGGCCGCCTCATCGACCTCATGCACCGCGGCGTGGCGCAGCTCGACAACGTGGAGAACGTGGTGCTCGACGAGGCCGACGAAATGCTCAACATGGGCTTCACCGAGAGCATCGACGAGATACTCGCCGGCGTTCCCAAGGAGCGCAACACGCTGCTCTTCTCCGCCACTATGGGCAAGGAGATTGAGCGCATTGCCAAGAGCTACCTGCACGACTACAAGGAGATTGTCGTCGGTTCGCGCAACGAAGGCGCCGAGAACGTCAACCACATCTACTACCTGGTGCACGCCAAGGACAAGTACGCTGCCCTCAAACGCGTGGTGGACTACTACCCGCGCATCTACGGCATCATCTTCTGCCGCACGCGCCTCGAAACGCAGGAGGTGGCTGACCACCTCATCCGCGACGGATACAGCGCCGAGGCTCTCCACGGCGACCTCTCCCAGGCGCAGCGCGACCTCACCATGCAAAAGTTCCGCCAGCACCGCACGCAGCTGCTCGTGGCAACCGACGTGGCAGCGCGCGGCCTCGACGTGGACGAACTCACGCACGTCATCAACTACGGCTTGCCCGACGACGTGGAGAACTACACTCACCGCTCTGGCCGTACGGGGCGTGCAGGCAAGCGAGGCACAAGCATCTCCATCATCCACCTGCGCGAGAAGGGCAAGGTGCGCATCATCGAGAAGGTCATCGGCAAGAAGTTCGAGAAGGGAACTCTCCCCGAGCCGCAGGAGATTTGCACCAAGCAGCTCTACAAGGTGATGGACGAACTGGAACGCATCGAGGTGAACGACACGGAGATTGCTCCCTTCCTGCCCGAGGTGTTCCGCAAGCTGGACTGGCTGACGAAGGAGGATCTCATCAAGCGCATCGTGAGCCGCGAGTTTGGCCACTTCCTCCGCTACTATGCCGACGCCCCCGTCATTGAGCAGCCCGCCGAGCGTGGCGCACGGGGTGAGGCCGGCGAGGGCAAGGGCGAACGCCGCCGCAAACGGAGCGACGAGCCGCACAAGGCCGAGGAGGGATACACCCGCCTGTTCATCAACCTGGGCAAGCGCGACAACTTCTATGCCCGCGAAATAATCAACCTCGTCAACCGCTACGTGCAGGGCACGAAGATTGAGATTGGCCGCATCGACCTCACCACGAACTGCTCCTTCTTCGAAGTGCCTACGGAGGACGCGTCCCTCGTCCTCTCGAAGATGAAGCGTGCCAAGGTGGGCGACCGCAAGGTGGTGGTGGACAATGCCGACCGCCCCGACGGATCTGCCCCCGAACGTAAGCGCGCCAAGGGCAAGGGTGGCAATCGCCGCACCTATGCCGACGTGGCAGACGCGCAGCAGGTGCGCAAGCAGTTCAAGGCTGAGAAGCGTGCCAAGCGTAAGAAGCAAAACGACGCCGCACGCCCCGAATACGTCCCCAACAAAAAGGCGCACAAGAAGGACGACTGGCGGCAGTTCTTCGAATAAGCCGTTCCCCCTCCCTCACACACTCTAAACTCTCTCACTCGTATGAAATATCGTCTCTCCCTCCTCTTTGCCCTTGTGCTGATTGGCGTCACGGCCAGTGCGCAAAACGTGTACTTCAAGGTTGGCGGCGGCTTGGCCTCGCACTTCGGCAGTGCCTCGCAGGTGGTCGGCGCGTACAAGATTGGCGTGGGCTACGAGCTCGAACTCTCGCAGCACGTCTCCTTCTCGCCCGGCGTGGAGTTCTACGGCAAGGGCTGGAAGGACCCCAACAGCCCTGTCTACGTGTTCGACAACGCCACGCACGAACAGCTGTTCAACAAGGACGGTTCGCCCCGTATGGGTTTGAAGAATCGCACCGCCACACAGTATTATGTAGAGGTGCCGTTGCTCTTCTCCTACTTTCTCCGCACGGGCGAGAGCCGCTACTGGGTGTTTAGCGCAGGCCCCTACGTGGCATACGGCGTGGGCGGCAAGCAGAAAACGAAGGGCGACACCGAGCAGAGCGGCGTGGAGCAGTACTACTACGAGGAGAAGACGTTCAGCGAACCTGGCACGCACCGTTTCGATTGCGGCGTACAGACGTTCGTGGGCTACCAGTTCCCCACCAGCTTCACCATCGGCATCGAGGCAGATTGGGGCATAGCAAAGTTCAACACCGCCGGTCGTCGCAACGTCAGCGCCCTCATCTCGTTGGGCTACAAACTCTAAGGAAAGGGTCCGGCGCACCGCCCGTCCGTGTCGCCGCAAGTTTCAATGTTCCCAGGGCACGTTTCCGTCCTCCGCCAGCAAACTCCAGTCCCCCCAGGGAGGACTGGAGTCCCCCCAAGGAGGATTCGAGTCCTCCCAGGGAGGACTTT
>CAVKGN010000154.1:0-3882 GCA_963655595.1 uncultured Oscillospiraceae bacterium | reverse complement strand
GTCGCAGACCGTAGTTTGTCCTTGAAGGCTCAGCGGGGCGTTGCCCCTCGTTAAGGGAGCTGCCCTTACAGGGCGTCAACGCCTGTGCACCAGGGAACCCAGGGTGTCGTTCGGGGATTTCATCCCCTCACTCTGCCCTGGGCTATTGTTAGCTGGGCTTTCAGCCCGCCCGTTTATGGACATCGTAGCGTGCTGACCATTCTTCTCACGACGTTACCCACAAACCGCGCCCCGAAGGGGCAGCTCCCCATAGCCCAGAGCGAAGGAGCGAAGCGACTGAGCGGCACCCTGGGTCAGCCGTTATGGGGGAGTCGACGCCCTGAAAGGGCAACTCCCTTAACGAGGGGCAACGCCCCGCAAAGCCTTCGTGGATACACCGCTGCTGAACCCAGGCGTTGCCTGGTATTAAGAGAGCTGCCCTTACAGGTAGGGTGTTCAAAATTGCGTCAAAATCCTGCACATTTTTTGCCTATTGTTTTCATGCGTTTGATTACTAAATTGGGAGTAAGGTTTTCGTCCGTCCATTCTTTAATATGACGGTGTCTTCCTTTCTCCAACCTTTCTTTAAATTTGAAATTAACTCGTCTTTCTTTATCTGCTAAGTTAAGGCGAAGAGGTATCATCAGGATTATAGGGGTAACCCCAACCAGCTTGTCGTCAGACATCCGTGCCTTAGTCACTCCAAATGTAGATTCTATAGAATCAGAACTGGCATTATGGGCTTCTCCCTCATTGACCAAAGACAGCTCACGGTTTATATATTCCAATATAAATGCCCCGACTTTACGTTGTCGTTCATTTCCAAGCATCAAACTTGTATTCACAAGCTGCCTGCATCGGTTATGGGTGTCATAAGACCAACCATGGACTTTGACATCTTTCTCTATCTTTGTTATACAGTCCATTGTTTCAGTAAGCTCGTCGACAAGAGACGCGTTTTGTGGGATAAAGGTGTATATGCTTTTCACATCATCCTGAAGAGTATGATATACATGTTGCATGCGATAAAGCCAGTCTATCCATTTAGACATATTCATGAAACGTGCTATGCTGCGCTGTGAAGGAGGCTGTATGTAGGCAACGTCTTGCATGTTATATTTAAGGCGCGCCTGTTGTACATTCTTGGAAAGTTTCTGAAAATCAGAATCTTTCTTGTACACTCTTTCAAGGAACATACCTAGTGTATGGCTTATATCCAAATGATGGTTATATCCAGCATCCCTTATAGCCTTACATACGGTAGAGCCATTGTCACTAATAACATATTCTGGCTTATGCCCTATTTTCGCAACAACTTTCTCCAATGTTTTTTTGATGGTTGTTCCGTTCCAACTTTTAGCAATGGATATGTCGACTATCGTGACATTCTTTTCTGTGATGGCGGTTCCGGAATTTGTGGAAGGAACAGCAAGCGTAAGCAGCAGTTTTTCGCTGCCTATCATCATACTTTCATCCACAATCAAGGCGTATCGCTTATCTTTAAGGAGAGTGCAAGATTCCTTGTAGACACCAAGCCCTAATTCTTGTGCCCAATAGCCGATTGTCGTATAAGCAGGCACCTGTCCAAAGATATTACCCATGTATTCATTCAAGATGTTGAATATCTCAACAACCTGTCGTGAACCTATGGATAAACGAGCATAGAAAGCCACGCTCAATGAGACCATCAAACTGGAGTAATGATGTCGTCTAATAGACTCATTATTTGCTCGAAGGTATCCTTGTCCAATCCAACGCTCGGCTTCTCTTTTTTTTTAAGCGCAGAGCTATACTTGGCATTTTTAGACTGAGCGGTAGACAATCTTGCCTTGAGGTTGCGCTTGTCCTTTTGGAGGGATATTTTATCCTGCTTGAGCTTTTCTACCTGCTTTTTGAGCTTTTCGATTTCCTTATCTTGAACTGATTTCTTCATAACTTATGATGTGCTTATTCACTATAAAGTTACTAAGAATCAGGGAGTTATGCAAATTTTCAAAGAGCTATTTCTGAGTAATAGACAACAACTTATTACAGCTGAAATCATATGCTTTTTGGGGCAGAATTTATATCTGCATTTTGAACACCCTACCTGTAAGGGCAGCTACCTTGACGAGGGGCAACGCCCCGCTAAGCGAACGTGGATACACCGCTGCTGAACCCAGGCGTTGCCTGGTATTAAATGAGCTGCCCTTACAGGGCGTCAACTATCCCCATCGGGCTACCCAGGGTGACGTTCGGGGATTTCATCCCCTCACTCTGCCTGTGCTAGGGAGAGCTGCCCTTTCAGGGCGCGGTTTATGGACATTTCCCTTTGGAACTCAGGCTTTCTCTTTTCCTTTGTTCTGCCCCCGAAGCTTCCCCCAAATCCCCCCATCCCCCAACTTTTGCCCACAAAATGCGCACGAGGGTGGCAAATTCTCTACTTTTGCAACGATAAGCTTATTAGGCTGCAAAACACGTTCATTATGACTATACTCAACAAACTTATTATCCTTGCGGTGGCGGCGTTCTCCACCCTTACCGCCTTGGCCGATATCTATCAGGCGAAGACTGTTACCGTAAAGACCTCCGACATGGGTTCGCAAGCCATGACGCTGCTCGGCACTACCGCCGAAGGCAATCAGATATGGGCTTGCTCAAACAGCTATGTGGGTGATGGCGACCAAGCTGAATGGATCATTGACGGCACTACGAGTGTATCAAAGGACGTTTCAGCTTTCTATTTCTATAGTACAACTAAATACGAACTGGCTACAAATTACAGCACCAAGAATGATCGCCGGTTGGCTAATAAAAAGAACCTCTACCAATTCCTAAGAATAAACAGCGAAACGTCTGCCACCTTATTCTATGCGGATAGTACCTCTACTACAAAGACATCCTATGATAACTTCTGCTTGGCACCGAAAATCACGCTGAGCATGGAGGACAAAGGCTTCGTCAACGACCTCAACCAACTGAAGCAATACGTAAAAGTTTCCGTCACTGGCATTGAGGCGGCAGCAATAACTAGTGTAGACTTGGTATATAGCTACGACGGCGGCGAGACATGGGAAAAAGGTATGAACTCGGACAACTTTTCCACAACGGACAAACTCTTTGCATTCCACCCCGAAACGGCTGAAAAGGTGCGCTACAAACTCATTATCTACACCAAGGATAAGTACCGCACCGTTGCAGACGCTCAGTATGAGTCGGAGGCGACGGAGGATTTCGACATTTCCCACCGAGGCCACGTTTACAAGCTCGTCACTTCGGCAAACGAACTCAAAGCCGGCGACACTTACGTGATAGCCAACACCGCGACAGAGAAGGCCTTGGGCGCACAAGTCTCTGACACCCACAACCGCAAAGCGGAGGAAGTCTTAGTCTCTGGCAAGAAGTTGAAGGTTTTGCAGAACGTGGCTGCTTCGGAGTTCACGCTGGGCAGCGAGGCCGGCAGCTGGACCTTCCTCGACAAGTCCGCTGATGGAACCTCTTACCTCGGCGCAACGGGCGAGAGCAACGATGCCTATTACTTGGAGAACACGCTCGATAAGGATAAGTACACGGCCGCCATCTCCATCAGCAGCTCAGGCGACGCCACCATCACCTTTGGCAGCACTGCCACAACGAATAACACCATTGCCTACAACAACTCGGCGCAGGCCTTCGCATGCTATCCGAAGGGCACCAGTTCGGAGACCGTAAAGAGCGTACAGCTCTACCACAAGGTGAGCACCTTCACCATATCGTCCGTAGGGTACAGCACTTTCTACACCGACGACACATTCTACATGCCCGACGGCGTGACGGGTTACACTGTGGCGCTCAAAGACGACAACACTATCCAGCTCAATGAGGCCTACACCGCCGGAGCCTTCGTACCCGATAGCACAGGTTTGCTGCTGAAAGGCGCACCGG
>CAVKGN010000153.1:0-3935 GCA_963655595.1 uncultured Oscillospiraceae bacterium | reverse complement strand
GGGTCTGTCAGCAGAAAATAGCCCATCTTCGAGAGGCGAAACTTATTCGTTTCGGCGTCGATGAGTACCGTTCCGATGGAGAGAGAACCTTCCAAAAGTATTTTCAACGGATAGCGACTTAGGGATGGCGCAGATCCGTCAAGGTGTTGTTGCAGTTCTTCAAGCGTAAGTCCACCGCGATTGTCACGCAATAGGTCAAGAACGCCATACTTGAGCATCAGTCTTGACACCTGAAAAACCACTGGACTCCAGGCCACGAACTCAGCCATACGTTGTGCTTCGTAGGCTGAGAGATTCTCTTGTGTATAGCGTTTCTTTACAGAGGGGGATAGGTGCATATCTCAGAAGTTATGGCTTAGCAAATTTTTTGCCGATTTCGAGGAACGTTTTGCCAAACGATTCGTTGCGAACCATGTCGCGGCCGTCCTCAGCCTCGTTAATCTTGAACGAAGCTACGACGCTACCTGTCGTATTGTCGGTCACGTCCAGCTGACCCCACATTTTGGCTTCGTGGCGGGGCACAAAGGCCATGGCTGCAAAGAAGCAGTCCACCTTGTCTACTTTAAGTGTAAAGGTGTACTTGGCATCGCTCGACGTGGAGGCGAGTTTTAGTGCAGAACTTTTATCGTTAAAGCCATTGATGAAGGAGCGCTCGCAATCCGTGCGAACCTTGTCCCAGTCGGCAGCAAAGTATTCTGCCACGGGTTGCTTGCCGTCATAAGTGGCTGCAGTCCAATCGCACTTCAACACAGCCACCGCACTCTCCTTGAGTATGTTCTTATATTCTTTCTTGCCACTAATTTCCTTGATAGGACCAGCAAAGCAGGTTGCAGCTGCCATGAGCATACAGCAAATGACAACAAGGGCTTTTGTAAGTATCTTCATGATAGTATTATTTTGGAGTGGTTAAAAATCAAAATTATCAGGGGATTCTACGTAGAGGTAAAGGTCGTGATCCGCCTCACCGTAACGCACTCTGAACTTGTAAGTAATATCTTCGGGACGCAAATTCTTTAATGCTTCATAGTCTATTTTGCGAGTGTCTACATGAACCTCACCTAAGGCGTAAACATCAACTTTATTGCCTTGAATCATAGGATTAACCTTTGCTCCTTTTACTTTCACCAGCATATTCTTACCACGCAAGCGTTTCAGCCCATTATCGCCCCATTGACAAATTTCACGTTCCATGCCAGGAGCGAGGTAAGCGGCCTGTCCAACAACCTCGTAGTCTCCACGGTCCAAAACGTCAGCCGCAACGACCATTTTCAATATGGTATAAGGCGAATTGTTCTTGACGATAATCTTGTCTTTTATGTTGAACTTCTTCGGCACTGTGAAATAAATCAATCCGTTGTCGCGCGCAACAGTGTCGGCTGGAAGTTGTTCAGCCGCATGTTCTTTTTGAATTGAACTATCACTGTGAACATAAACATCGTCAACCTGAGCGTTTGCCGTATAATAACTGGCAATGAGCGCAACGCATAGGAGTAAAAATCTTTTCATGTCTTTTATTGGTTTAGGATGAGGGGTAAAATATCTTTTTATAACTTCTTCAGTACAAGAGCCGAGTTCGTTCCGCCAAAACCAAAGCTATTGCTCAATACAACGTTCAACTCTTTCTCCACAGTGTGAGTGGCGAGGTTGAGATTTGCCGAATATTCATCGGGCTCCTCAAAGTTAATGTTGGGAGCCACAAAGTTGTGCTGCATCATCAGTATGGAATAGATAGCTTCGGATGCTCCAGCCATCCAGCACTCGTGACCCGTCATGCCCTTTGTTGAACTGATAAGTGCATGTTCGCCTTTGAACAAACGGCCGAGTGCGATGGCTTCATGCATGTCCCCTTGGTGGGTAGACGTAGCATGAGCGTTGATGTAGTCTATATCAGACGGAGTTACGCCCGCAGCATTCATAGCACGTGTCATGGCTGTTACTGAACCGTCGTCTGAGGGTTCGCTAATACCCCCGCCATTACTAGAGAAGCCGTAGCCTGCCACTTCGGCAAGTATAGTTGCACCGCGCGCCACAGCGTGGTCATAATCCTCAAGAACCAAAGCCGCTGCACCACCAGAGGGAACAAGGCCGTCACGGTTGCGGTCGAATGGGCGTGATGCTTTGGCGGGGTCGTCTGTACGTGTTGAGAAAGCACCCAGTGCGTCAAACGAGGCCATACTGAACTTGTTCACCTCTTGCGCACCTCCGCAAAGCACCATGTCCTGTAAACCCTGCTGAATGAGCAGACTACCCATACCGATGGAGTGACTTCCACTGGCGCAGGCTGCCGATATTGTAAAGTTTACTCCACGCAGATGAAAGATAGTGCTGAGATTCATATTCACAGTGGAGTTCATGCTCTGGAATATGATGCCGTAGCCCATCATAGCCGAATCTTTCTTTTCAAGCATCACGGTATGCCCTTCAATGGTGGCTCGTGCCGAGGAGTCATTGCCAAATAGACAGCCCACTTCGTTGTGGCGCAGATATTCGTCGTCAATGCCTGCTTGCTTAAAGGCTTGAAGGGCTGCCATATAGGCAAAGCGTGCTTCTTGGCTCATCCCAGCTCTTGTGTGGCGGTCGAGCATTTTCTTTGTGATGACTGGCTCTTCCACAATGCCTGTAAGGGGTGATCGATAGCCATATTCGGTACGTGAATTGTCAATGCCAATTCCCGAACGCCCTTCAAAGAGCGACTGTTTTACTGTTTCAAGATCTGTTCCCAGGCAAGACCATATCCCCATGCCTGTTATCACTACTCTGCGCTGCATATCTTTTGTGTTTCTCTTTTTATGTTTGCTTTTAGCAATAGAGTCCGCCATTAATACCAATAGTTTGCCCTGTAATGTAAGCTGCTTCGTCTGAGCAAAGGAAAGCTACCAGGGCTGCCACTTCGTCGGCTTTGCCGAAGCGACCAGCTGGTACGAGCTGTTTGAGGGCAGCCTGATCAAGGTCGGCTGTCATGTCGGTCTCGATAAATCCTGGTGCTACAGCGTTCACCGTAACGTTTCGTGCAGCTACCTCTTGTGCCAGTGCTTTTGTGGCTCCAATCAGGGCGGCTTTTGCTGCACTGTAATTCACTTGCCCCGGCATTCCTTTCAGTCCCGAGAGCGAAGACATGTTTACGATGCGACCTCCGTGTTTGCGCGGCATCATGTGTTTGAGCAGGCGGCGCGTCACAAGGAAAAAGCCATCAAGCGTAGTATTGACCACGGAATGAAATTCGTCCTCGCTCATCATGAACATTACATTGTCACGCCGTATTCCGGCATTGTTCACCAGGCAGCTGATCCATTCCCCGGGGTGTGCATTTTCCCAACGGTTGATTGCATCATCGACTTCGGAGGAGTTCGCTACGTCAAATGGCATCAGTTCAGTCTCGCCGCCGATTGATTCAATCTCTGCTTTTGTCTCAAGGGCTTTTTCCACATTGCTATGGTAGTTCAGTAGGATACTATACCCTTTTTGGGATAATTTTAGGGCTACTGCACGACCAATTCCGCGCGAGGCTCCCGTTACTAATGCATATTTTCTATTCATAATGTTGCTCTTCAACCTTAGGGTGAGTAAGTAGCACTGTGCTTCTCTGCTTTTTCGACAAATATTCTATCGCAAAATGGTAGGATGGAGGTTTGTAGTTGTCTTACTCTTATCTAGTTGCGAATGACCATCGTTTTAGCTCGGCAAATATACCTACAAAAACATTGAATACTGTAAATGGGGGGGTAAATCGCATAATAGATTTGGGAATTACGCTCCGCCGTCGCAAAAAAACGCGCATGTGGTCGCAATTTTTTGCAACGGCGGAGCCGTTCTGTCTCTCGGCGATACGACATGAATTTAATGCGATAAGCAGTTGCCTACCTTTAAGGTGGCTTAACACCGGAACTCTCACATCGCTTTTTGGGTATGTTGGAATGAGTGCGTCAGAAAGGATA
>CAVKGN010000152.1:0-4092 GCA_963655595.1 uncultured Oscillospiraceae bacterium | reverse complement strand
ACATCAACCAGTATGGCGGTGCAGCCATCGTAACCGACTTTGCCCACGTGCGCAACTGTATCGTCCGCGGCAACAAGGCCACCTACGGCGGTGCGCTCGCTCTGACGCACAACGCCCTTGTGTCTGGTTGCCTCATCGACCAGAACACGGCGGACTACGGCGGAGCCATCTATATGTTCGAGAACGGCACCACGCTCTCCGATGGTACGGTGGTCAACACCGCCTCGACAGGCAAGACGCTCGACGAGAACATGGCGCACGTCTACACCAGCACCATCGTCAACAACACCGCCAACAACCAGGGCGGCGGCATTTGGTTCGGTCAGGACGAGACGAGCGTAAACATCCGCGTCAACTCCTCCGTGGTATGGCAGAATAGCTCCGCCACTCAGGCCAACGTGTCCGGCCTCTTCAACCCCACGAAGCTCGTCGGCAGCGGTTACTCCACCATTGAGTTCTACCCCTTCTCTTACTGCGCCGTGCAGAACCTCCGTCTCTCGGGTACGAACAACGTGCAGCTCGGAAACCTCAACGCCACGGGTGCGCGCTTTGCCGCTAAGGGCAACACCGCCACCGACCACAACACCTTGGCTAAGGAAAGCACCGAAAGCGGCTTCGACCGTTTCAGCGACTTTGGTTACTACGCCCTCACCAACTACTCCGTACTGGTGCGCACGGGTATGCCTGTCAACGAGTACTCTGCCCTCGTGAAGACGGCAGGCCTTGCCGCCAACGACTTCACCGCCGTTGACCGCCTCATCAGTGCCAGCCAAAACCGTTCCTACATCGAGATGGGTGCGCGTGCCCTCGACAAGGTTGTCAACAACGGGCAGCTCATGCTCCGCCTCTTCGTGGCGAAGCCCGAGAACATCGACATGGACGCCGCGCAGACCATGATGAACCTTGCCAAAACCGCCAAGGCGGGTAGCGACGAGGAGTATTACAGTCAGGAAGGCTCGTCGTTTGCTTACCCCATGCAGAACCTCCAGGACGCGCTCGACTACATCGTGGACAAGCGTTCGCTCAATAGCACCAAGACAGGCCTGAACCAGGAAGGCGCCAACGACCTTCCCTTCGAGATATTCGTGTCGCAAGGCACGTACTACCCCACGCACAACCTTGCTGGCGTATATGGTAACTCGCCGGGTAACAGTTTCGTCATCCCCGAGGGCGTGAGCATCTACGGCAGTTTCGCTGTGGGCAACCCCGACGAGGAGAACTCCTTCTTTGGCCGTTACTACAAGGAGGGGAGCAATCCTGCCAACTACGACAAGGACCTCTCCAAGAACGTCACGGCGTTGACAAACGAGTGGGTGACTATCGGCGGCACATACAAGTTAGAGCAGAAGCCCATTGAGACGATAACCTCTCGTCGCAGCAGCCACGACAACAACGGTAACAACATCATTGAGCCGTGGGAGTACGAGAACCAGACCATCCTCTCTGGCGACGTAGAGAACTCCACACACGTCGGCGTGTACCATGTGATCACCATCACGGCCGACCAGAACGTAGTGGGTAAACTCCCCACAGCGTCTGCTACGCACGACGTGACCGACGCTACTACTCACACGCTCTCGTACGACGAATACACCAAGGCCTTCGGCAAGGGCTCATACGACTACGAGGAAGGGCAGCCCGTGCTGCTCGATGGTGTGCAGGTGACGGGTGGCCGTGCCATGAACTACGTTGAGGGTTCTACCACCAAGGAGGCTAAGTACAACTACTTCTACGGCGGTGGCGTCATTGTGGAGGGCAACCGCTACTGCAACGACTACAACCTCTACCCCGACTATTACAAGTATGCCACGGCATCGGAGTACAACGCTGCCTTCGGTACGTCGCTCACCGATGAACAGTTCAGTGCGCTCGGCACGGCTGTGTACAAGCACATCGACGTAACGAGTGCCGCCGGCTACCGCGACATCCCCCTCACCGTCGTCCACTGCCAGTTCATTGACAACGAGGCTGGCGCGGGTGGTGCCATCTTCTCCAACGGTACGCTCGACCTCTACATGAATGCCATTGAGCAGAACCGCGCAGCCAGCGGCACGGACAATATGCTCAGCCTCGACGGCTCAAAGCCTATGCAGGTGAACTATTCGGGCATTGGCGGTGCCGTGATGTCCACGCACCAGTTCAGCGCCTACAACACCCTGTTTGCCAACAACGAGTCGTACGACAAGAACCTCAAGAGCGAGATGCAGCTCTTCCCCAACGCCAAGTCGGAGAATACCAACCTCCTCGGCGGTTCGGGCGGTGTGCTCTACGTAGGCCCTTACGGCTACTTCCACATTGTCAACTGCGACCTCGTGCGCAACCGCGCCAACATGTACCCTGCGGTGTACACGAGCAATCCTAACCGTGACTTCACAGACGGACGCAACAACGGCATCGGTCCGTCTAACCCGCTGCGTCCCTCCACGCGCTACTACAACCAGATGGTCAATACTGTCATCTGGGGCAACGACATCAACGACGCCATGAGCGGCCTCTACGACAGCAACCCGCTCTTCAAGTTCAACTCGCGCCTCATCTGCAACTACGCTCCCGCAGACTTCGACGCCTATACTGGTCCCGACCTCAAAACAGGTAGCAACGTACCTGCCGACCAAGCAGCCCTCGACAAGGGTAGCAGCGAGCAGAGCCCAGCATTCGGCGAAACGGCCTGGTTCTGTGCCTACGAGGCTAACCGTGGCGTGACGCCGCTCAGCGACGACGACCTTCGCAAGAACGAGTACACACCGGCAGCCTACGCCCGCGACATCGTTCACAAGACAGGCCTGGCTGCCACTCCAGCCGTCGACACCTACCAGAACTGCAATATCCTCCTCTCATCGACCAACTTCGACCTGGAAGGACCTAACTTCATCAATCCGTCGCTCACGGCGGGCTACAACGGCTACAGCGAGTCGGCCGACTGGAGTCCGGCGCGTATCAACAACCTCGTGGACAACGGTTCGGGCGAGATCTCTCAGAGCATCACGCTTGTGAACGGCATGTATCAGGCTACGTTTGACACCTACGACGCTGCCCCCAAGCGTTCCGTTTATAGCGACGCTACGAACGGCTTCACCAGTGAGACCATCGGCGATTACGTCACCGACGGTGCCTACACCACTACGCGTGTGCTCAACGGCTACGCCAACAACCGCCGCTTTATGGCTGTGGGCGACACTTACTACATGAAGTCCTCCGCCACGGGTCAGGACCTCTATCGCATATCCTACGACCCCAACCCGACGCACAACCAGACCTTTATAGATATAGGTGTGTACGAGTATCCCCACACGCAGCTGTCGTACACCACCAGCGGCGACGAGGTGGACATCCTCTGGGTGTCGCCGATGGAGAAGCCCGACAACGGCCTCCCCGACGGCAGCGACTGGAGTCAGCCAACCAGCGACTTGCAGCGCGCCATCGAGACGCTGCTCGCCAGCCGCAACGGCCACCGCAAGGAGATACGCCTCATGAACGGTTCGTTCACTCCTATATATACTATTAAGGACCGCTTGGCCTTCTGCATCGACACGCGAACGCTCAACAGTTCCGTGGTGCTTCCCGTCAAGACGTACAATGCCGACGGCTCCACCGTCAAGGAGTACGACACGGGTAAGGGCGTTGTCTCGCTCACCATCAAGGGCGGTTACAGCCGCGAGCTGAACAACGTGTACAACCCCGACGAGTATCCCGCCGTGATCCGTCAGCAGGTCCGCTCGAACGACGTGTCCGACCGCTGGGACTACCTTTTCTACGTCCTCGACGGCACGCAGCGTTACGGCTACGACGAAAAGGTGGGCTACGGCGAGCAGAACGCTTACGGCAACTATGCCCCCGACGGCGACTCGTTTAAGAAGACGGTCAACACCATTCCTCTGCACATTGACGGCGTGACGCTTGTCAACAACCAGGCCCTCCCAGGCGTGAACGGCTCTGCCATCCACTACGCTGACGTCGACGACCAGGTGAAGTCGCCCACTGCGGCGCACGTGTCGGAGAATACCTATTACACCGATGCCGAAAGTCGCACCGAGGCGGACAAGTCGCCCGACAACACCCCGACGCAGTACTACGAACGCACCATCGACAAGT
>CAVKGN010000151.1:0-4137 GCA_963655595.1 uncultured Oscillospiraceae bacterium | reverse complement strand
AAGGGCAGCTCTCTTAATACCGGGCAACGCCCGGGTTCGGCAGCGGTTTATCCACGAAGGCTTAGCGGGGCGTTGCCCCTCGTTAAGGTAGCTGCCCTTTCAGGGCGTCGACGTCCTACTATGGGCTACCCAGGGTGCCGCTCAGTCGCTTCGCTCCTTCGCTCTGCCCTGGGCTATGGGGAGCTGGGCTTTCAGCCCGCGGTTTGTGGGTAGGGGCGTGGGGCGTATGGTAAGCACCGCGACGATGTCCTTAAACGGGCGGGCTGAAAGCCCAGCTCCCCATAGCCCAGGGCAGAGTGAGGGGATGAAATCCCCGAACGACACCCTGGGTAAGCTGAGGACGTGAGTTGGCGCCCTGCAAGGGCAGCTCCCTTAACGAGGGGCAACGCCCCGCTAAGCAGACGAACAAGACGCTGACAATATAGAACATTACATAAACGATAATACAAGTTATATGTTACCCGAAGAACAAAACGAAACTACTGCCGCCCTCCAACAGCCGCAAAATCCGGCTCCGCAAGGCGCACCGCAAACGACTCCCCCTCAGCCCCCCATGATGAACCAACCGCAAAAGAAGGACCGAACCACCCTGTGGGTAGTCCTCGCCGTGGTGTTCGTGGTCGCCCTGGTGATTGGCGGAGTGAGCTTTTGGTATGTGACATCCAACAAACACGCCAGCGAACAGACCGCCTACGAGGTGCTGGAAAACAACGACAACCCAGAGGACTATAAGGACTTCCTCGAGAAGTATCCGCAGAGCCAGTATGCCGACGAGGTGAAGGACCGTCTTGCCAAACTCGAGGAGATGATTGCCAAGTGGAACAGCATAGCCCTCTCCGACAACGTGAACGACTTCACCGCCTTTAAGGACGCTTACGACAACGAACGCTACGGCAAACTCTGCGACATCAAGATAGACTCGCTCGACTTCGTCAGCGCGCAAAAGCAAGGCACGTCCGATGCCTTCCAGCATTACCTCGATTTGCACCCCGATGGCCGTTATGCCTCCGAGGCCTCCATTGCGCAGGGCAACCTTCGCGACCAGCAGGTGACCGATGAGGAGAGTACGCAGATAGCCAGCTTGCTCAACGACTTCTACAAAGGCTTTGCCGAACGAGATGAGTCGCGCATCTGCAACAACATCGCCTCGACGATGACAACCTTCCTGCACCGCAAAAATGCTACCAAGGCCGACGTGCTGAGCATCATCAACAACATGTTCAACGAACACATCATGGGTTGCGACTTCGTGGTGAACCGCGACTTGCAAGTGACGCGCAAGGCTGGAAACGGCAGCGACGGCTCGTTCCAGGTGACGTTCAGCGTAGACCAGCACATAGAGCGCGACAACGAGGGCAAAACGTTCGGCCAGTACAAGTGCAACGCCACCATCAGCCCGCAGTTGCTCATTACCTCGCTCACCATGCAAGAGATTTCCAAGCAGTAAACATTCACCCCATATAACACACAGACAATATGTTGACTATCAACTCATACGAAGAATTTGAAAAGCACCTCGGCGAAGAACTCGGTAAGTCCGAATGGCTCGAGGTGGACCAGGATCGTATCAACGCCTTTGCCGACGCTACGCTCGACCACCAGTGGATACACGTGGACACCGAGCGCGCCAAGACTGGCCCGTTTGGTCAGACCATCGTGCATGGCTACCTTACCCTGTCGCTCCTGCCCTACATGTGGGAGCAAATCATCAAGGTGAACAACCTGAAAATGATGGTCAACTACGGTATGGACAAGATGAAGTTTGGTCAGGCCGTGTTGAGCGGTCAGAGCGTTCGCCTCGTGACCACACTCCACAGCATAGCCAACCTCCGCGGCATCTGCAAGGTGGAAATTAAGTTCACCATCGAGATAAAGGATCAGAAGAAGCCCGCCCTCACAGGCATCGCCACCTTCCTTTACCACTTCAACTAAACCCTCAGGCAGAGGGAGAGGTGAATGTCCGCCGCCGGGGCCTTGCGCATACCAGGCAGCGGCCGTTCACCTTTCTTGTTAAATCGTCCATGGACACGTTCTACACCATCGAAGAGCCGGTTGAGGCACAGCTCACCGAGAAGCGGTCGCGCTTCTTGGCGTTTGCCGTACCTGTGCAGAACGAGGAAGAGGCTAAGGCAACGGTGGCGGCGTTCAAGAAAAAGTACTACGACGCACGCCACGTGTGCTACGCCTACGTCATCGGCAGTCGCAGTGAAACAACCCGCAGCAACGACGACGGCGAACCGAGCGGCACGGCTGGTCGCCCCATCCTGGGGCAGCTGCAAGCGCGCGGACTGACCAATACTGTGGCAGTGGTGGTGCGCTACTTTGGCGGCGTAAAACTGGGTACGGGGCCGCTGGGCGTGGCCTACCGCACTGCCATCTCCGACGCACTCGACCTTGCCACCGTGCGCGAGGAAATCATCAAAGGATCGTTCCGCATAGACGTGCCCTACACCGTGGCTGACACGGCCATGCGCCACATACGCGATGCCCAGGGCACCGTCGTCAGCCGAGAGTATACCGCCAACGGCACCGTGATGCAGGTGGAGGTGCGACTCGACGACGAAGAACGCTTGCGCGGCTTGTTGGCACAGATATATAATATTACGTTCCTCGACGAAGATGAAGACAACTGACCTGTTGCAGCTCATGCCCTTGGCAGCCGATGACAAGGACTTTGCCGCCGCACTCTACGAAAGTGCATTCCCTGAGGAAGAACGACGCCCAACGGAGCTTTGGCTCGAACTCTCCCAAACTGAGCGCGATTTCCACATCCTCGGAATTTACAGTAGCGAACGCTGCTTGGGCTTCGTCACCTGTTGGGACTTCGGCGGTTTTGCCTACGTGGAACACTTTGCCGTAGACGGCATGCTCCGCGGACAAGGAACGGGCAGCAAGAGTCTTGCGCTCCTGGCGGATAGGGTAGGCGGGAAACCCATCGTATTGGAGGTAGAATTGCCCATCACCGACATTGCCCAGCGGCGTATTGCCTTTTACGAACGCAACGGATACGCCCTACTCAGCACCGCTTACGCGCAGCCGCCCTACCGCGAAGGCGGAGAGGGTTTGCCCATGAAACTGATGTGTACGGACGAGGGCTTTGGCGAGGCGCACGGCGGCGAAATCGTTACCACGCTACACCGCCGCGTGTACGGGGTGAAAGGAAATTAGTAAATTCGCACATCAAAAAGCAGACAAACAATAACACCACATATAATTATGTACAGAACAAACACCTGCGGTGAACTACGTATTGCAAACGTAGGGCAGACCGTGACGCTGGCCGGCTGGGTACAGCGAAGCCGCAAAATGGGTGGCATGACGTTCATCGACCTGCGCGACCGCTACGGCATAACGCAGCTCGTATTCAACGAGGAAACCGATGCCGACCTTTGCGCCAAGGCTAACAAGCTGGGACGCGAATTTGTGATTCAGATAAAAGGAACAGTGAACGAACGCTATGCCAAGAACGATAAGATGCCTACGGGCGACATCGAGATCATCGTGTCGGAACTGACCGTGCTCAACGAGTCGCTCACACCGCCCTTCACCATTGAACGCAACACCGACGGCGGCGACGACCTCCGCATGAAGTACCGCTACCTCGACCTGCGTCGCGAGAACGTGAGAGCCAACCTCGAGCTGCGCCACAAGTTCTGTATTGCCGTGCGCAACTTCCTCGACTCCAAGGGCTTCCTCGAAATTGAAACTCCCGTGTTGATTGGTTCAACTCCTGAGGGCGCACGCGACTTCATCGTGCCTTCGCGCATGAACCCCGGTCAGTTCTATGCCCTGCCGCAGAGTCCGCAAACGCTCAAGCAGTTGCTCATGGTGGCAGGCATCGACCGCTACTTCCAGATAGCCAAGTGTTTCCGCGACGAGGACTTGCGCGCTGACCGACAGCCCGAGTTTACGCAGATTGACTGCGAGATGTCGTTCGTGACGCAGGACGACATTATCAACACCTTCGAGGAAATGGCGAAGTACCTCTTTAAGGAGGTTCGCGGCTACGACCTCGGCGATGCCCCCTTCCTGCGTATGCCCTGGCACGAGGCCATGCGCCGCTTCGGTTCCGACAAACCCGATATGCGCTTCGGCATGGAGTTCGTCGAACTGATGGACACGCTCAAAGGCACGGGC
>CAVKGN010000150.1:0-4224 GCA_963655595.1 uncultured Oscillospiraceae bacterium | reverse complement strand
TTACCCACCCCTACCTCCTTCATTACGGGCTAAAAAGCCGCAAAAGGCTCGGCGTGTGCTGAGGCATTGAAACATCGGCCAGGAAACGTACACATACGCCTCCCCACTGTTTCGGCCGTAAAGTTGAAAAAATTCTTCTAATTGCAAAAGAGGAACTCTTAAAATTAGTTCGGAGAGAGTTCGGAAAAGTTCGGAGAGGCAAAGAGACAGACAGCTCTCCCAAAACCGACTACTTCCAAAACGAGTAAGAACCTGAGGATACTGCCCGTTGCTAATGACAAGAACAGAGCGATAATTCCCCACCGCTCGCCTTTCCGCACTCATTATCCGTGTTTTAGGAATGTGCGTGGGGCGTAACTATTTGTTTTTTCTTACTTTTGCAAGCACTTACACGACAATTGTTCCACACATGAAGAAACTTTCCGCTTCGCTGCTGCTCCTGCTGACGACGTTCGTCCTTCTTTTCCAGGCTTGCAGCGACGACGAGACCTACGCCGACAAGCGTAAACGCGAGAACAAGCAAATCAGCTCGTTCCTTAAAAACGGCGTACAGGTGAAGAGTACTGACAGCGACGAGTACTTGCTCAACATCCCTGGCAACATAAAGGTAATCTCCGAAGGCGACTTCGAGAGAGCGGACTCTACCACCGACGTGGAAAAGAACGAGTACGTTTACTTTGAGCGTACGGGTGTGTACATGCAGATTGTGCGGAAAGGCACAGGCAAGCGCATTGCCTCGGGAGAGACAAAGCAGGTGCTTGCGCGCTACACAGAGTTTAACATCGCCGCAGACAGCATACAGTCGAGCAACCAGAACAACGACTACGAGACTATCCCCGACAAGTTCGTGCTGACCAACACCTCTGGCACATTCTCGGCCACGTTCACCAGCGGAGCCATGTACACCACATACAGTTCGGCAGCCGTGCCCGCCGGTTGGCTCATTCCCTTCACTTATATCAACCTCGGTCGCATCGAGAACGAGAACAGCGAACTGGCCAAGGTGCGCCTGATCGTGCCCAGCACGCAGGGTCACGCCAACGCCTCGTCGAACGTGTACCCCTGTTTCTACGAGATTACCTTCGAGGCGGGACGCTAACGCTCCACTGTGAGCCGCTACCCCTCCCCAATTCACCTTAAACAAGAAACCTTCCAGAACCTATCAATGAAAAAGAATCTCCTTATTCTGCTTATAGCCGCCGTAGCCCTTGTGTCGTGCAAAACGAGGGAACACATTGTATATTTCCAGGACGTGAACGCAGGCGACGCAATAACCACGCAAGCCAGCACCACGCTGAAGCTCATCCCCGGCGACAAGCTCGGCGTGGTTGTGACGAGTGCCACAACTCCCGAACTGGCCATGCGCTACAACCTCACGCCTGGCACGAACAATTCGACCACGCAAAACACGGACAACCTCCGCTACACAGTCGACGAGAACGGAAACATCGACATGCTCGGCATTGGACGCATCAATGTAGCGGGCCTTACCCGTTCGGAGGCCGCCGCTAAGATTCAGGAGGAGTTTCACAAAGGCATACTCAACGACGCCGTGGTGACCGTAGCTGCCTACAACCGCTACATCACCGTGCTTGGCGAAGTGAACCGCCCAGGACAGCAGGAGTTTACGCGTGAGAACATGAACCTGCTCGAAGCCATCGGCAAGGCGGGCGACCTCACCATCACGGGGCGCCGCGACTGCATCAAGGTGTTCCGCAAAGAGGGCGACGTAACGAAGACGTACTTCGTAGACCTCCGTTCGAAGGACTTGCTCAACTCACCGGTCTACAACTTGCAGCAGAACGACGTGATCTACGTGGAGCCGAACAAGGTGAAGATGGGACAGTCCACCAACAACGACAACTCCGTACGCAGTCTCGCTACGTGGCTCTCCATCACCTCTGTTGTGACGAGCATCACCATCCTTATCACGAACGCCATCAAGAAATAGTCCTACCACACAAGGCATAATCCATAGAAAGCCATTTGCCGCCAGGCATTTGGCTTTTTTAGTTTCCCCTAAAACATCCGTCCGCTCATGC
Source organism: uncultured Oscillospiraceae bacterium (assembly GCA_963655595.1). GTDB lineage: Bacteria > Bacteroidota > Bacteroidia > Bacteroidales > Bacteroidaceae > Alloprevotella. The sequence continues at coordinate 2,182 of CAVKGN010000150.1, read as the reverse complement.
AACTCATCAAAATAGACCACATAGACTTGCCCGAACTGCAAGTATTCAGCTCGCTCACCGAGAGCCAACTGCGCAACCGCCTCGAACCCGAAAAGGGCATCTTCATTGCCGAGAGTCCGAAGGTGATACGCATTGCGCTGCAACAGGGCTACCAGCCCGTATCTCTGCTCATGGAGGAGAAACACCTTACGGGCGACGCCGCCGACATCGTGGCCAGTCTGCCCGAAGAGACACCCGTATATACAGGAACCCGCGAACTGCTGGCGCAGCTCACGGGCTATAAACTTACGAGAGGGGTGCTTTGCGCCCTGCGTCGCCCCACGCCTGCCCCACTCTCTCAGGTGCTTGACGGCGCAAGGCGCGTGGTGGTGATCGACGGCGTGGTGGACACTACCAACATCGGGGCTATCTTCCGTTCGGCAGCGGCACTGGGGATTGACAGTGCATTGCTTATGCCCAACGCTTGCGACCCACTCAACCGCCGCGCTGTACGCGTGTCAATGGGCACGGTGTTCCTACTGCCGTGGACGTGGCTCAGTTCCTACGATGAGCTGCGTGCGCTCGGTTTCAAGACGGTGGCGATGGCGTTGACGGACAAGTCCATCCAGCTCACCTCGCCCGCACTCCGAGAGGAGCCGCGTCTGGCCATCGTCATGGGGAACGAGGGCGACGGTCTGCCCGCCGAAACAATCAGCAAGGCAGACTACACCGTGCGCATCCCCATGGCGCGAGGGGTTGACTCGCTCAACGTGGCAGCCGCTTCGGCCGTGGCGTTCTGGGAACTGTGCAGATAATAAGGGGAACGGGGGAGAAAGGCACCGCCGTGGCTACAACCTTTCATCGCCTCGACAGTCGGGCTTAATCAGGGCGGACACGGCAAAGGTGACGGCACACAGTGCCATGGCTATGATGAAGAAGTTGAGGTAGCCCACATTCACCTGCAAGTAACCAGCCACCATGCCGGGCAGCATCATGCCCAGGGCCATAAAGCCCGTGCAGAAGGCATAGTGCGCCGTGGCGTGCGGTCCGTCGGAGAATTGCAGCAGGTAGAGCATATAGGCCGTAGACCCGAAGCCGTAGCCAAACTGTTCCACGAAGACGCACGTACCTATCAGGGAGAGCGAGCCGGGTTGGAAGTAGGCCAGGTAGATATACACCGCATCGGGCAGCGTGATGGCCATCACCATGGGCCAGAGCCAGCGACGCAGACCGCCGCTGTTGCCCGCAACGCCGCCCAATATACCGCCCAACGTCAGACCGATTACGCCGATTGTGCCTTGCAGCAAGCCCAAGTCGCCCGTGCTGAGTCCCAATCCGCCATTCTGCGGGTTGTCGAGCATAAAGAGCGGGAATATCTTTACAATGAGGGATTCTGGCAAGCGGTAGAGGAGGATGAAGAGCATAGCCGCAAAGATCTGCTTGTGCTGGAAGAAACTGGTAAACGTGGTCACGAAGTCGCTCATCACAGTGTGCCAATCTTGCTCCATGCGGTTGCTATCTGCGGCAGGACGCGGCAGGAATCTCAGGTGGTACAGGAAGAACAGGGCAAATAACAGCGCCACAAAGAGGAAGGTAACAGCCCAAGCCCTTGCTGGCGGAAACATTGTTTCGAGCGCACCAGCAAGCATCACGAGCAATCCCTGACCGAAGATCATGGCTATGCGGTAGAACGTGGAACGAATGCCCACAAAGAGTGATTGCTCGCCCTGCGTAAGTCCAAGGATGTAGAAACCATCGGCGGCAATGTCGTGCGTGGCACTGCTGAACGCCATCACCCAGAAGGCTGCCAACGAGCATTGCAGGAACATCGGCAACTCCATTGTGAAAGCAAGGGCAGCCAACGCCGCGGCTATCAACGCCTGCATCGTCACAATCCACCAACGCTTCGTTCGCAGGAGGTCCACCACGGGACTCCAGAAGGGCTTTATCACCCAAGGCAGGTAGAGCCAAGAGGTGTAGAGTGCAATCTTGTCGTTCGACAGTCCCATGCGCTCATACATCACGGCCGCCACAGACATCACAATCACGTAGGGGATGCCCTCAGCGGTGTACAGGGTGGGTATCCAAGCCCAAGGGTTCGTTCTTCTGCGCGGTGTTTGGTAGATTGCTTCCATCGTTTTTTATGGGTTTCTTTGTATGGTATGTTCAAAAGGGGGCGTAATTGCCAAGACGTGGCTCAGCA
>CAVKGN010000149.1:0-4258 GCA_963655595.1 uncultured Oscillospiraceae bacterium | reverse complement strand
CCATCCTCCTCGCCTGCGGCATCATCGGCGAATACGTGGGCAAAATCTACACCGAGGTGAAGCGCCGCCCGCGCTACTTCATCCAAGACGCAACTGGCGATTTCCTAAAAGGGAACAAGGGGGAATAAGAAGTTTTGGGCAAATAACGTCGCAGATTTTGCGACGTTATTTGCCCAAAAACGACGCAAACGGTCGAATGAGACTTTTTTGGACAAGCAGCAGGCTACAAACGCCCAAACATTCAACGGGCTTTCACCGTATGGTACACCTTCTCGGCAAAGGTTTGGTAGTCATTCAAGATGACCGCGTCGCCAAAGTTGTCCTCAATTACTTGCGATGCCTTTACCTTTGGCGCAGTCTTCGTATAGTACGCTCTGTATTCCGAAAGCGTTTGCAACGAGTCGTTTTCGGGTATATCAACCACATAGATGAGCGTCTTGTTAGGAGTATGAAAGAACACGTCGGGATTATCATTTGAGAGGACGCGGTATTTCCCCGCATTGTGTTCACTGAATGTTTCCCACTTAGTGATCTCCTTGTTGCGGTTGTAGTAGGGAAGCCTGGACAGGATTACAAACACTTGAAAATACGGGCAGTTCCCTGTACGGATATTAGCCGTTTCCCCGAGCATATTCTCAAAGTAGTTGTTTGAGTTTTGGGAGTAGTTCTGCATAACGAACTTCACCCCAATACCACAAACGTACTTGTCGCCAAGCATAACGGCTATGTCGACTTTCTTGTCAATATAACGCCCTTGGATATCTGCCTCCCGGTCATCGCCCCATCCCTGTGAGATCACCTTGTATTCTGGTCCAAGTCGTTTTGCAATGTCCTGGGCAATGAAACCGTGAAGTGGTTTCAGTTTTCGGGTGCTGCGTGATGTGCCCGATTGGATAAACTCCTTGAACGATTCAGATACAGCGGTCAAAAAGTCCATGTCCTTCATATGCGTTTACTTTGTTGTAACAGGGACGGTTTCCCAAATGATAGTTCAAGTAAATAGCTAATTCCTTGCTATTGAACGTATAGTATCCTCCACTCTTGTATTTTTTGAGCATTCTCACGTAGTCTATAAACGTCTGAGACTTAACAATGCCGTAAAGGGTGTCGTAATCTACACCGACAATGTACAGTCCGCTGTACACTCCGCTTCCTGGTTTCACCTCATTGAGCTTTACAGACTGCACATCCTTGATTACCGTGTTTATAGATATTTTTTGAACCTGCACGTCTTTCAGGGCTTGCGTCCTACCATACAAGTACCAGCTGGGACAAGCGGCCTCGTCCTTTCCTTTCAGCAAGGCCTGTTTACGCTCATTCAGGTACTGCGCCAGTTCAGTGATGGCAAATAGCTTTTCTTTGGGGACGGGCTTTCCATATTTGTCGTAGGGGAAAAACGCTTTGCGCCACTTTCCAGTGGAACCCTTTACCACGTCAATCACATAGTCAGTAAAGGGGAACTCATCGCTGATAAACACATCGTCTGCCAGTGTAGCGAATCCGTTCTTCACCTGCACGAACGAGAAAAAGTTGTCCCGCACCACGTGGGTAAAGTCTGACACAGACTGCCTCGTACCCAACAATAGATTACCATTCAGGAACGCTTCGGCATAGCTAAGCGTGTCTACGTAAACGGGCTCACGACTTTCGCCGTCGTAGGTATAATAGTCAAGGCGGTCAAAGCTTTTGCCCTTCTCCATCTTGGTTATCATCGTGTATGTAGTTGCCTCAAAAGGCTGAAAATGACCAAGATCAATCAGGCGACTCACGCATTGCGTACGTTGGATGTAGGCTCGCATATTTCCGCCAGCAAGACTATTTATCCACGAACTGGGAGTGATGTAGCAGAGTGTACCTCCAAACTTGAGCATATTGAGTCCAAGTTCGAAGAACACAAGGTATAGATCCGTCATACCGCCGTTAGCGAAAAAGAAATTCTTCACGCTGTCGTACGAACTTGCCAGATTATGTACTCTCACATAGGGAGGATTGCCTATCACGTAGTCCATCTGCCCATCGTACGCTTGTTCCTGCAAGGTGTCGCTGTTACGAACATCCCATTTCACTCCCGACAGCCCCATACGGTCTGCCAAACTGTCCAAATTATCCAAGCAGCAGCTATAAGCAACAGGGTCTATCTCAATCCCGTGGATGTACTTTTGCAGTTCGAGCTTCAGACAGTCTTTGTCATCGCTGTATTCAAGAAACGCGCGGCAGTACCTCTCCACAAAGGCGCACATAAACGCACCGTCGCCGCAACTGTTGTCCACAACGTGTCGCTGCAATACGTTTACGCCCACATAGCCAGCACAGTCGAGGATGTTGTCGACCAAATAGTCAGGCGTGAACACCTGACCGCTATGTTTTATCTTATAAACATCGTCTTCCATTGCTTACCAAAGAGCCACCCTACAAAGTCAGCTCAAGTCGTTTCTATTATCATTGAATATGTTGCAAAGTTAGAAGAATATGTCAGTATTCCTGCAAACAGATGAACAATACATTGGCGAGAGTATATAGAAGCCGCAGACAGGTTCTGTGATTAAACAACCGCACAAGACGTTCCGATGCTCAGCACCGAGAATGACACTCCGCCGTTGCAAAAATTTGCTACCATAAGCGCAATTTTTTGCGACGGCAGAGCGTTCTGCTTTTCGGCGATACACGTTTACCGGCTTTTCTTTGCCCTTGCGACGAATTTGCTGTATTTTCGTCGCAGAATTTGCGACGTTTTTTTATGTCTAACGTCGCAAGTAATATTATCTATCCCCTATGTACATACACGAAAGAGACAATTGGACGGCTTTTAGGTGGGACGCTTCGGCTCTCACGTCTATCCTTGAACAGGTGAACCGCAAGCAGGGACTGCTCTACGGCCGTCTGGCATCGTTGGGCTTCGACAATAAGGTGAAGGCTATGGCAGAGAACCTGACGTACGACGTGGTTTATTCGTCGGAGATAGAGGGTATCAGCCTGAATGTGGATGAGGTGCGCTCCTCCGTAGCCCGTAAACTGGGCATTGAGAATGTTAAGCAAACAGCCGCCTCACACTACGTCGACTCTGTGGTGGCTGTGATGCTCGATGCCGTAAATCACTACGCCCAACCACTGACGAAGGAGAAGCTATGTGCTTGGCAGGCTGCGTTTTTCCCGACGGGCTTCAGCGAAGGCTTGCAGATTGAAGTGGGGAAATACAGGAGTCACGAGGAGAATATCGTCTCGGGAATGTTTGGCCGGGAAAAAGTTCACTACATCGCCCCTTCGCCGCAACGTATAGAGGGGGAAATGGAAAAGTTCCTCGACTGGTTCAACAAGGGGGAGGACGAAAACTCTACGATACGCTCAGCCGTCGCTCATCTATGGTTTGTAAGCATTCACCCCTTTGAGGACGGTAATGGTAGGCTTGCACGTATTCTCTCGGACATGCTGCTTGCACGTGCAGACAAGAGCGAGTTTCGCTTCTACAACATATCCTCGCAAATCAACAAGGATAAAAGCCATTACTACGACATATTGGAAAAGACACAACGCGGTGACGGCGACCTCACAGACTGGATATCGTGGTATGCACACACGTTGTCCACAGCCCTGGATGAGGCAGAAACGGTTGTCAGCACAGTTCTAAACAAAAGTCTGTTTTGGCAAAAAGCTTCTTCACTCTCGTTAAGCCAACGGCAAACGGACATGCTCAACCTTTTCCTCGATGGATACGAGGCAAAGATCACGTCGAAGTCATGGGCATCGCTTGCAAAGTGCTCCAAAGACACAGCTATTCGCGATATTCAGGACCTCGTGGCGAAGAACGTCCTGCGCGAGGATATTCCAGGCGCTAAACGCCCGAGCTACTCCATCGTTTACAACCCCGAGAGCATCGCAGAACAGTTCTCATCCGTACGCATCGAAAACGAAAGCGGCGGCTTCTACCTAACAGCTCTCTATAAAGGCACAAAACCTGTGCGAGAGAGAGTCTTGCCCCTGGATGCCGAACGTTTCCAAAGGGGCGACCTTCCGTTGGAAAATCTGCTCGCAAAATACTGCTCATACGTCATTGAGAAGTGAAGAGCTAATTGAGACATCCGCGGCATTGTCAATACGCCCCGCTGCACAGTCGCCGTACCTCGTACAATAGCCGTGTGTCATTCGTACGGGGTACATGTGGCTATCGTTCGATGCACATGTGTACATCGTACGAGGAACGGCAACGATATCGGGGGGAAGAGGTGTTCCCTGGCGGGGGATGATGCCGCAAAGCAACCCG
>CAVKGN010000148.1:0-4275 GCA_963655595.1 uncultured Oscillospiraceae bacterium | reverse complement strand
GGCGAGGCGCAAGCCCTGAAAACCAGAAATATGCGCCCCTCGGTGAGATTTTTCTAAATAAAATTTACCCCCCCCTGAAAAATATATAAATTTGTCGCGAAACTAAGTTGATTAGCTTGACTAACGCTTCGAAAAGCACTATACATTCACATCAAATACTTCAACACATGAGAAAGAACCTATTACTTCTTTTCGCCCTGCTGTTGTCTGCGTTCGGACTGACGGGCAAGGCACAGGTTGTGTTCCAGACCTCCACTGCTCCAGGCGATGACTGGGCTGCGGACACACATTGGTACCGCATTCTTTGCAACGACGGAAACGGCTGGCTGTCCACGGGCAGCAGTTACCTTAGCTCTGAATGTCTTCGACTTAGCAATCAGGCTACCGACCTCACCGACAACGGTCTTTGGTGCATCGTTGGTGACGATGAAAATGGCTACAAATTCTACAACAAGGCCTCGGGCGTAACGAAGATGCTCGGTATGACGGGAGAACAAGGCACCGCCCGCGGTAAGATGTACACCGAAACCGAGGCATCATCCGCAACTGCCACAACTACATTCTACAAGACGGCCTCGAACGCCAGCGGCGTAACAAACGGCTTTTGCTTCCGTATGGCCAGCACGGGCAACAACTACCTGAACAACCGAAACAGCGGCGACCTCGCTCTTTGGAACAGCTCAGATGCTGTAAATGTGAAGGGTTCAGCCTTCACGTTCTATGAGCCCACGTTGACAGACCCAACCACATTCTTTACCTATGTGGCTTCTGTGGACAATATCACTGACGCTACGTGGCAGGCAGTCACCTCCAAGAGCACCCAGAACAGCAAGTACTACTGGAACTTGGCCGACGACGGCACAACCATTACCACCTCAGCCTACACGGGCGCTATGGACGAGTTCCCCGAGACGGCGCAGTGGGCGTTCATCGGCGATGCTACCAGTGGTTTCAAGATTTACAACCGCGCTAAGCAGAAATACGTGACAGCCAAGCGCAACACGTCATCTACGGCTGATCAGTTCGCCACGCTTTCCGACGAAGGTTCCACGTTCTACGCCTCCAACTTCCTCGCAGTAGCTCCTGCCAATGCCTTCGTGCTTACTTCCGAGAAGGGCAGTCGCTATTACCTGAACTGGGCAAGCAGCAAACTCCTCATTAGCTGGGATGCTGGCTCTGACGCTGCCGCCAGAACCGACGTCGGCAATGCCATTGTGGCAGTAACGGCGCAGGACTTGATTAAGGCTGCGCAAGACGTGAACTGGACTACCTACACAGCTCTCAACAGCAGTTGGCAGAGCATGCAGGCCAATGTGCTGACTAATGCCGTTGGCTATCCCTCTAATGAGGACAAAGCGAGCATGAACACCGCTTGCACTAACAAGAGCAACTACGCAACGGCCAAGAGCCTCTACGCAAAATACACCACAGTTGCGGATGGCTACTACCGCCTCGTAAATGCCCAAAAGCAAACAAGCAACGGAACAACGATGTACCTCACGCCCGAAGTGAGCGGCACGAACCTCTACCTCTACAAGAAGAGCGGAACAGGCAAGGACGTGAACAACGTAGTGAAGATTACTACAAACACCGCCGGCCAGCACCTCCTTTCGGTGAATGGTAAGACTATCTCCGTGAACCCTGGACGTGCATCTGGAGGCGGCAGCGGTAGACGTTTCTCCCTTGTCGAAGAAGCCAGCGCTGGTAAGTTCACAATAACTTCTGCCAACATTACTGGTCTCTTTGCCATTGCCGAACAGACGACCGTAGACGGAAACTACAACTGCCTGCACTCAAACGGCGCAGATGGTACCCAAGTTGTAAACTGGTCCTATTCAAGTAGCAGTGACAATGCCTCTCTCTGGTACATCGTTCCCGCCGAAGACGCCGAGGTAGCCCTCAATGCGCTCGACGGTAAGAGCTACGCCACGGCTTACCTGCCCTTCAACGCCACTATCTCCACGGAGAGCAAGGTGAAGGCCTACACAGGTGCGCTCAACGACGCTAAGACTGCGCTCAACCTGACGGAGATTTCAACTATTCCCGCTGCCACGGGCGTTCTCCTCGTTGACGAAACTGACGCAGCCACAAAGGTTACGCTTAAAATCTCAACCGACGAAGCCACTGCCACGACTGATCTGACCGGTACGTACTTCCCCATCACGCTCACCAGCGATCAGAAGTCGCAGTACCTCGTGTTTGGCAAACACAATGACGTTCCTGGCTTCTACTATCCCGGCGAGAACCTTACGACTATCGGCATGAACAAGGCCTACCTTGACAAAAACACAGGGGCAGCTGGCGAGGCAATCAGCCTTATCTGGAACGGCCAGACAACGGGCATCAGCAGCATTGAAGGCGCACAGACGCTGAACGCAGCCCCCGTCTACGACCTCAGCGGTCGCCGCATTTCCACTCCCGTCAAGGGCGGCGTGTACATCCAGGCTGGAAAGAAATTCGTGAAGTAAACACCTAACAACACACTCAGACTAATGAAACGAAAATATACAAAGCCCGCATCCCTGCTGGTGACGCTCTACGCGGAAAATCCCCTACTCCTCAACAGCGTGACGGGTAACGTCAACGACACCGACACGACTACCGATACGGATCAGACCAGTGCATGGTCGCAAAGTCGCATTTGGGACAGCTCGTCCTCGTCGTCGAAGGACATCTGGGGCAACGACTAACCGCCGTCCCCCCGCTAATAACTATTGGAGCGCATCGTGAATCAACCACGATGCGCTCCAATCTTTTTCTATGGGCTGTCAAGTGTTGCTAAACGCCTTGACTCTCCAATTTCAGCAACCACGCCTTCGCCTCCAAGCCGCCGGCAAAAGCTCCTCTCCCACCGAGGCGAGGACGAGTTGCCCGCAGGGGGAGTCTAGGTACTGCACGCAAACCTGTTGTTTCACCGCCTGCCCTATCGTACCAGTGCCTTTGCCTCGTCGCAGAGGTAAGGCATGATTTCGCTGTAAGGAACTACGAACGACACAAGGCCCACGGCGTAGCTGGCAATCTCGTATTGCTGGTAGACGAACGACACGCCGTCCTCCCTGAGGCTGGGAGCGTTGACGGGTAGTGGAAAGTGGCCGTCGTCGGGCAGGAACAAATAGCTCTTATAGGCCACCTCGGCATCAGCCACGCCGTTGTCCTTCAAATAGCCCACGATGCCCTCGCGCAGCAGCGTCTGCATCTGCATCACCTTTGTCGTGTCCACCGTCTGCGCCAAGGGGCGGCAGGTACGCTTGCTCAGGGTGGTCTCCGCATAATAGTAGGAGCCGTGCGCACCGCCCATGTACACGGTGTGCGACACGCCGTAGGTGACGTAAGTCTTCGTTTCCTCCTGCTTCTTCACCCTTACGTCGCACATAAATCGCGGTATCCAGTCGCCTTCAAGCCTTTCGGACATCATGTCCCGTTGCAGCGAGGCAAAATATTGCTTTGTCCCCTCCGCATAATGCCGCACCAGCTGGGCGCAATCCGAGGGGTTGCCCTTATAGAGCGGGTAGTCGTTCTCCGCCCCGTCCTCGTTGTTGTACGGCAGGTATATGGCGGCAAGTTTGTCGGCAATAAACTGCTTCACGCCCTGCGCCAGCGGGTCCGACTGTTGGGGGAAGTCCACGTCGTAGGAACATTCAATGGTTGAGTCCTGTTTGGTGGCGTACGTATAGGCGGGCGCCGTTACGAGCGAGTCGCTCTTTGCCGCCGCAGCGGTAGCTGTTTCAGTCTGCACCGCTTTTTCGGCGCTTTTGCACCCCGTGCTCAGCAGGAATGACGCCGCAAGCAATGAGCAGCCAGTAAGGTAAGAGGTCTTTTTCATGTTTTCGTTGTTCTTAATCGGGATTTGATTGTTCATAGCTACACAGTTCTACCAGGTTGCCGTCGGGGTCGCGCAGGTAGATGCTTCTCATCTCGCCCTGCGAGCCGTGCCGGGGCACGATGCCTTCCACCAGCTCCGCGCCCTTGGCCACTAACCGCTCCTTGAGCGTTTCCAAGCAGTCGTCCACCACGAGGCAAAAGTCCTGCGCCCCGTATTGCGGATTGTCCGCGGCGGGCAGAAACTCCCCCTTCGCGGTGTGGACGTTTATCTTCCCGCCTGGAAAGCAAAGGCTGTGATGCCCGTTCCGCTCGGCATGTTCCATCCCGAGCAGCCCCACGTAGAAGTCTAAGCAACGCCGCAGGTTGCGCGTAGTAATCACCAGGTGGTCAATTCTGCATATTCCCATAAGTTTCACAAGTAGCAATGAACTGCCTGCAAAGATAAGCCTCCTC
>CAVKGN010000147.1:0-4306 GCA_963655595.1 uncultured Oscillospiraceae bacterium | reverse complement strand
GTTAGAACCACGGGCACCCCAGATAGCAGTAGCGGAGGCGTCCTTCAACACCTTGATAGTAGCGATATCTTCGGGAGCAACCTGCAACAAAGTAGCAAACTGCTCCTGGTTGTCCATATTGTCAAGGTCGAGCTGAGAGTTGTCGAAGTCTTCAAGGATGTTACCATCGACAACAATCAGAGGGTTCTGATCACCATTGATAGAGGTCACACCACGCAAACGCATCTGCGAGCCAGAACCAAGGTTACCAGAGTTTGACACGATATCCAAACCAGCAATCTCACCCTGCAAAGCGTCGGCAGCTGTCTCGAAGGAGAGACCAGCCATCTGGTCCATATCGAGGGTTTGCTGTGCGGTAGAAATTTCACGTTCGGGAATTACCAAACCGTTGGAACGCGTCTTACGCGTAACGGACACCTCAGCAGTCTTGAACGTATTCTTATCAATAAGCTCAATGTTGAAGTGAGTATTGCCGCCAATGGGCAAAATCTTTGTCTGGTAACCAATATACGACACACGGAGGCGGTTGGCAGGGTTCTTGATAACCATAGAGAAGTTACCATTCGCATCCGTCTGGGCTGCGGTAACGTTACGGTTGTTCTTGTCCTGCTCAACTACATACGCCATCACGATGGGTCCGTCAGCCTTACTCCACACACGACCCGAAACGCGCTTCTGCGCGCTTGCAGCCACTGCAAAGAGGCATAAGACAAGCGTTAATAGGAACTTTATATTTTTCATAATATAGCGGTATTACTTGTGGAGCTTAAATCTTTTTACGAATGCGTTGGCTTTGCTCTCATTCGTCCAAGCTTTGGTGAAATCGCCGTCCAAATCACTACTAAATAGTAAGAAATTTTGACCATTCAAACCTTGCAAACTAACGTAAGAAGAGGACTTAATCGACTTTGCAACGTTGTTATTGTTGTTTGCTTTCGCAAAAGCGTTCAATTCATAGTCACGAGCCATGAGGTTATGCGTACCTGCAGCGGTGCTAACCGACGAATATTCGTTAGCACGTGCAACCTTGTCGCGAGAACTGTTCATTGAGCGAACATCGTAAACCTGCAATCCACCATTCACATGCTTGATAGCCAAGGGGATGAACGTATTAGAAACAGAGTCAACACAAGCTGTCTGGCTGAAGTTCTCGTCACCAGCAGCATCCGTGAAACTATCTACGAAGTAAGACTGATCACAGAAGTGGTACTTCAAGAAATTAACAAGACAAGTAACCTTTGCCTTTGCAATTGCCTGAGTTCCAGGACGCCAAGTGTACAAAGTATTGCCGTCGACCTCACTTGCTTGGCAGTTGGCATCAACATACTGGTTAATCTCTTCCATGGTGGGGAGTCCCTCCTGGTAAGCCTTTTCCATAGCTGCATCAGAAGGCACGAACACCGTGTAACGATAGTTGTTGAAGAAACGAACCAAGTTTGTACCTACTGCGGTGAAGCGGTTGTTGCCGCTGGCAGTGGTTTCTGTATTTGTAGCGAAGATGGCAAACTTCTGCTGCTCTGTCTTCCAGTCGGCGTCAAGCATTGACCAACCGCCTGTGGAAGACTGCGTACGGAAAATCTTCTCGAAAGTTTCGCTGTTTGAACCATATTCGAGTTCCTTGCAAGCATCGAAGAACTTGCTGTAACCCTTTTCAGATGACTTAAGCGAGGTAAGTACCTGATATACATTGTCCAAAGCGGGCTGCATAGCACGGTTGAGGAAGTAAGTGTGACCGTTACCATAGCCCTGCGAAAGATCGAAACCCTTAGTTACTTCGCAGCTCATCGTCTCTGAACGAGAGTCGCTCTCATTGTTTGCGTGCTGGAAGGCACCTTCTACAACGAGACCCTTACCAGTGGACAGGTCAGAACCAAAGTTCTGCACAATAATAGGAGCACCGCCGCGCGACAGGTAGTACTTGCGGTCTGTGGTAATCATCTCACCGTCGCCGTTCGTATCGCCGTGTACAAGAATGTGCTGATCCACCAAGTCGATAAGCATCTGCTTCTTGTTCTGGCCATACTTCGCACTGCTGTTAAGATTGTCGTCGGCCTTACTTACATAAGTAGTACCCTTACTTCTCTGATGATCAACATCCAGAGGGTTGCCCAAGTTGGCGAAGTAGCCCTGAGTAGCTACACCAATCACGGCACCGCTGGTCTTACCGATGTCCGCAGGACTCATTGACCATGAAACGTTACCCGTGTTGCCACCGTCGAGTGCATAAATCAGCGGGTCGATATACAGATAATGGCCAAGGGCTTCGTCGGTCGGCACGAACAAGCTGAAATGCGACTGCATGGCAAGCAGGTAAGTGCTGTAGAACTTGCGGAGCGGTGCATTCGAGTAGTTGTTTGTTACGTAGTTATCGTCGGCGTGGATAATTGAGTTCATAATCTTCACGCCCTCGCCGGTAAGTACAGGACCCGAAACGGCTGCGTAGTCAGGAGGTGTAATGAAGTCGTTCATCACATATACTACACCGTTGTTGGCAAGCATCACCTTCTTGATAGCCTTCTTGAAAGAAGGTAAATCAGCGTAAGAGGAGAACATCTGATCCTGAGCAGAGTTCATCACCGTCTGGTACTTGCTGGGAACAGTTGCATTGAACGATTCCTTCATCAAGTTGTTGATGAGCTTCACTACGATGTTAAGGGGAATCTGGCAAAGGTCATACTCCAGAGTAGACTCGTCGTGGGTCGGTTTGTCGCTGTAAGTTTCAATCAGCGTAGCACCCACACCGCGGAGGAAGTAAGTCTTCATAGCCTCATCCGAGGGAACGAACATGGCAGCCATGTCCTCTTCCTTCGTGGTATTGTCCACCTTATACTGGTTCCATCCCGGGTCGTACGTCAAGCGGGCGGCATCGCTCGCAATCGTCTTGCCGGAGGGGTCAGTCGTTACGTTGCCCGTCTGGCCGCGCTGTGCAATATAAAGTTTCTGGTATACGGAGTCAACTGCGAGAGTCTCGTAGTTCTGCTTGAAGTTATTAGTAAAAGTAGCGTCATAGTACGGTGCGCTAAACCGCTCAAGCAAAATACTGAAGAGATGCGTGTCGGAGTTCGTGCGGATTACCTCAGCCATATTAGAGGGAGTGACGAGCACCTTGTCGAGCACGTGGAAGTAACCGTTCATACACGTTACGTCCTGCTCCTTAATTTCTGCGTCGTAGACAAAGCTACGGTTCTTGCTGTCGTTCCAAGCCTTGTCGGTACCGTCAAGACCGAGGATGAAAGAGATGTCGGACGAAGTGATTGACTTCTCGTTCAACTGCGCCTGCAAGAAGTGGGTCATCAAGGGATTGGTCTTGTCAAGAGCCAAGTAGATACCGCCCTTCTCCTGCGTAGCGTAGTTCTTCCAATACTGGTTGTCGGCCGTAGTCTTCGGGTTGTCGGGGTTGTTAAGGTTGGTGGGCAGCTCGTTCCACTTGAAATAAGGCACTGAGTCGAGGGCAGCCAAACTGGACTCCTGACGGAGGCAGAGGTTCTTCACCGGGCCCTGGATAGTGCTGAGCATTTCAAGCACATAGGCATTGTTAAGCATGGAGCCATAGAGCAGAATCTTCTTCTGCGCTGAGGACAGGTCTTCATACTTAGACACGCCCCAAGAGTTGTTTGCAAAGAATGTGGTGTAAGCATCGTCGTCAGCAACGAAGAGCGTCTTACTACCGGTCTTCGCCAACACGTCGCTATACCCCAAGTCATCAATCAACCTTATTACAGTAGTGTATTTCCCACGACTTTTCAGCTCATTGTAGATACTCTGTCCGAGGAACGAAGGGGACGTTTCGTCCAGGTCATAATCGTCGGAGCAAGAATACGTGATGCCGCAAGTCGAAAGCAAACATGCCGCGCCGAGCAGCATCTTTCCCATTCTGCAAAAACGGTTTTTCATACGCATTATTGGAATTAGTTTTATTTTGTTTTTTGTTTTTCTTAGGATTGAAAATCAGGCGGAAAACGCACGCTTGCTAAGCTCCGACCCTATCCTTGGTGAGTATGTATGCCCCTAAGTCGGGATGTTGCGGCAAAAAGGTTGTTTTTCATGTAGTAATCGCAACAGGCTGTGTAGAGGTTATAGCACACGAATTGAATGCAAATTTAATAATTCTTTCATGCAACGCCCGCCCGATGTTTGTTTTCTTCTTGATTTTTTAAGGCGCGAGCACATTTGCCTCTCTGGGTTTCTCCCCGATGCTACTAATGCCGACGCTTGCCGCACTGCCTGAGACATGCCGCTACACCTGTATTTTGTCAATATTTTTACATATTTCGCAAATATAACTTATTAGTTATCAAACGCTTAG
>CAVKGN010000146.1:0-4323 GCA_963655595.1 uncultured Oscillospiraceae bacterium | reverse complement strand
TGTAACGAATAGATGGGAACAAAAAACGCGAGGCAGCTAAATTCGTTTTAGCTGCCTCGCGCTGTATAGGTGTGCCTCACGACGGCTGTGGCTTTATTCGTCGAAGAACATGGACCAGGCGTCGCGGTAGGAGATTGCGTCTTTGTTCTTGTAAATATATTGATAGAGCGTGTAGGTCATCTTTTGCTTCTGCTCGTCGGTGAGCGTGTAGTCCCACTTTGCTGCCTCGTCAGCGCTGACCAGGGCAGGCGTGTTATTCACGTTGCTCAGGTATAGGCGTTTTGCGCCCAGCTCCTTCACGTCCTTTTCGAGGAAGTCCGACACGTAGCCCTGGTAGCTGGTGAAGAGAAAGTCGCCGATGAAGAAGCGCAGGCCAATGACGCGGCGCGTGCGCAGAAAGCGGTCGCATGCGTTGTTGAACGACGTTTCGGCGTCGTTGTACACCAGAACGACGGTTTGGTCGGTAAAGCCCTCCTCGCGCAGCCTATTCAGCATTTCCACGAGGTAAGTGCGGTTGTTCCACGTCTCGTCGAGTACGATGCCCGCATCGCTGATGACGCTCGCCACTTCGGGAATCGACTTCACCGCAGTGCTTTTTCCTGCGCCCGAATGTCCCGCCATCAGTACCACTTTGTGGTTGCCTGCTGCGCGGGCTTTGAGGATGAGGCTGTCAAGCACGGCACGGTCCACCACGCCCCCGCCGAGCAGGTAGGTGAACACGTTGCGCCCGTTGTAGCCTACGCTGCGGAACACCTCGCGCGTAAGGTCTGGGTCGCGTGTGTTGGGCGTTGTGCTGGCTTGCATAGTTTTCCACACCACGCTGGCCAGGGAGTCTACGTGCGCTTTGGCCCATGCCTCCACGCCTTCGCGGGTGGGCACGTCGTTCGTCAGGCGGATGCTGTCAGCCCCTTGCACGTTGGCCTGCATCACGCCGTCTTTCCAAACTTCGGTGACCTGCGCTCCAGCGGTGAGGGTGGCGCATACGGTAAGGAGTAGCAATAATATCTTTTTCATGATTTTCGGATGGTTACTTGTTGACTTCTATGTTGTTCTCAAAAGGTGTTGTTAAATGGGAGGGGAAACGCCCCCTGGGTACGGATTATTTGAGCAAATCCGGGCGCAGACGCTTGGTGCGTTCCATGCTCTGCTGCAACTCCCATTCCTTAATCTTTGCGTCGTGGCCTGAAAGGAGAATGTCGGGCACTTTCCAACCCTTGTAGTCTGCCGGCCGTGTGTACACGGGGGCGGCGAGCAGATTGTCCTGGAAACTGTCGCTCAGTGCGCTCTGTTCGTCGCTCAGCACGCCCGGCACCAGTCGCACGAGGGCGTCGCTTATTACAGCGGCAGGAATTTCGCCGCCCGTAAGCACGTAGTCGCCCACGCTTATCTCCTTGGTGATGAGGTGTTCCCTGATGCGGTAGTCAATGCCCTTGTAGTGGCCGCAAAGAATGATGATGTTCTGCTTCATAGACAGCTCGTTGGCCATGGGTTGGCTGAACTGTTCGCCGTCGGGCGAAGTGAAGATCACCTCGTCGTAGTCGCGCTCAGCTTTGAGCTTGCTAATGCAGTCGTCAATGGGCTGGCACTGCATCACCATGCCCGCAAAGCCGCCAAAGGGATAGTCGTCCACGCGGCGGTGTTTGTCGGTGGTGTAGTCGCGCAGGTTGTGCACGTGAATTTCCACAAGTCCCTTTTTCTGTGCCCTGGCCAAGATGCTCGTGTTGACGAAGCCGTCGAGCATTTCGGGCAATACGGTGATGATGTCTATGCGCATGGTTTGCTGTTCCTTTCTGTAAAATTTACGGCAAAAATAGTAATTAAAGAGCAATTCCTTAAATTTGTAGCTCAATCCCCCAAATGCGATGGACGAGAAAGAACGCATAGAACAGCTTCGCGCGGAGCTTCACCGCCACAACCACAGCTACTATATAGACAACGCCCCCACCATTTCCGACCAGGAGTTTGACGAGCTTATGCACGAGCTGATAGCCCTCGAAGCCCGCCATCCCGAGTTGGCCGACCCCAACTCGCCCTCCGTGCGTGTGGGCAGCGACCTGAGCAACGACTTTGAGCAGGTGGAACACGCCACGCCGATGCTCTCGCTGGGCAACACCTACTCGCGCGCCGACGTGGAGGACTTTTACCACCGCGTGAGCGAGGGACTGGACGGCGAACCGTTCGAGATATGCTGCGAGCAGAAGTTCGACGGACTGAGCATTTCCCTGCTCTACGAGAATGGCCGCCTTGTGCGCGCCGTGACGCGTGGCGACGGTGTGCGCGGCGACGACGTAACGGCCAACGTCAAGACTATACGCACCGTTCCCCTCGAGCTGCCTGCCGACTGCGGCTGCCCCGACCGCTTCGAGATTCGCGGCGAGGTGCTGATGCCGTGGCGCAGTTTCGAGAAACTCAATGCCGAACGCGAGGCATGCGAAGAACCGCTCTTTGCCAACCCGCGCAACGCCGCCTCGGGCACGCTCAAAAGCAAAAAGACCTCCGTGGTGGCCCATCGCCGCCTCGACGCATACCTATATTATGTACTGGGTCCTGAGGTGCAGTTTGCCACCCATGCCGAACGCCTTGACGCTGCCCGTCGCTGGGGTTTCCGCGTGTCGGACAGCATGAAGATAGCTCGCTCCGTTGATGAGATATTCGACTACATTGACTACTGGGACGAGCACCGCCGCGAACTCCCCGTGGCCACCGATGGCATCGTGCTGAAAGTGAACTCCCTGGCGCAGCAGCAGCGACTTGGCTACACGGCCAAGAGTCCCCGCTGGGCCATTGCCTATAAGTTCAAGGCCGAACGCGCCTGCACGCCGCTGCGCGAGGTGACGTTCCAGGTCGGTCGCACGGGTGCCGTCACGCCCGTGGCAAACATGGAACCCGTGTTGCTCGCCGGCACGGTAGTTAAGCGCGCCTCGCTCCACAACGAGGACATCATCCGCCAGCTCGACCTCCACATAGGCGACCACGTGTACGTGGAAAAGGCGGGCGAGATTATCCCGCAAATCACTGGCGTCGACCTCGACGCCCGCGCCTCGTTGGGCAGCGCGCTGGGCCCCGCTGTGCAGTTCATCACCCATTGCCCCGAATGTGGCACCCTCCTGGTGCGCTATCCCGGCGAGGCGGCGCACTACTGCCCCAACGACACCGGATGCGCCCCGCAGATAAAGGGACGCATCGAACACTTCATCAGTCGCGACGCGATGAACATCGACTCGCTCGGCCCCGAGACGGTGGACGACTATTTCAGCCGAGGCCTTATCAAGAATGCGGCCGACCTCTACAACCTCCGCGTGGAGGATCTTTGGGGCTCCGACGCCAAGAAGATGCGTTCGGCGCAACGCATCATCGACGGCATTGACCAGAGCCGCAAAGTGCCGTTCGAACGCGTACTTTTCGCCCTCGGCATCCGCTTTGTGGGCAAGGTGGTGGCCAAGGGCATAGCCCGCCATTTCAAGAGCATGGAGCGTATCCGCCAGGCCACGGTGGCTGAACTGCTTGAGTGCGACGGCGTGGGCGAAGTCATAGCCGCCAGCGTGTGTGCCTTCTTCCAGGAGGAGCGCAACGTGGAGCTCGTAGAACGGTTAGCGCAGGCGGGCGTACAGATGCAGGTGGAGGAGAAAGCGGCGCAGTCCACCGCCCTCGCCGGGCAGAACGTCGTGATAAGCGGCACGTTCGTCCACCACTCCCGCGAGGAATACAAGCAAATCATTGAGGACAACGGCGGGAAAAACACTTCCAGCATCTCCAAGAAGACCACCTTCATCCTGGCCGGCGAGGGCATGGGCCCCTCCAAGCGCGCCAAGGCCGAGGAACTGCACATCCCCCTACTCACCGAGGACGAATTCCTTGCGAAGATTGAGGGGTAGGGGGCAAGGAACTTTGCGGACGTTACCCGATTTTTCTTTCGGCCAACGGGTAGGCCCTATGTAAAAAACGAAAATGAAGAAATGTACAAGATAACCTGGGACATAGAGACTGGTGGCGTGCAGCTGCACTCGCGCATTGTGGAGGGCACGCTCGGCTTCTCTCCACGGCCTGTGTTCTGGGAGGAATTAGACCTGCTCGGCTTGGACAAACTCGGCTGGAAATATCCCCATGCCGAGGAGCCGCTATTGTGGGCCATCAACAAGCAATATTGGTATTGCGGCGAATTGGTGTTCGAAGCCAAGGGCGCAAACATCTACGACCGGGCTACGGTAGTCTTTCAGCCGGGCAAGGAAGTCCTTGTGCTGAAGCCCGTCAACGTGAAGAAGATGCTCGAACGCTGCAAGGAGTATCTGTTCTTGCTCGAAAGCGAGGCCATTGAGTTTATCC
>CAVKGN010000145.1:0-4363 GCA_963655595.1 uncultured Oscillospiraceae bacterium | reverse complement strand
TACGCTGCTCGGCCTTCTGCGCATCCCTTATGTGCAGAACAATTTCGGCCTCGACTTGCTCCGCGATGCGCCTCGCCCCGCCGCTTTCTATACTGCCGACAAGACGGTTGCGGCACGCGATGACAAACGTCTTTACGTCTACAACGCCGAACTGAAAAAGGAGTACGCCTATGACCTCATCGGCGGCCAACCACGCGAATGCATCATGAGCAACCGCTTCGAGGACTTGAAGAAATACGTATTCTCCCTGCTGCAAACCACCGAGTACATGGTGCAGCACGGAATGACTACCAACACGCCCCAGAGCAAATGACTTGCGGCGAGGCGTAGCCAAAATGTAAGCCCAAGCCGCAAGAAGTGCATAAAAATGAGTATCTTTGCCACTGCATGAAGGACAGAGTCATGCACACGAAAGAGAAAACACACTAATCCAAACTTTCTATAAATCACATCTCTCTTATGGAAAAAAGCGCATTACAGATTGCACGCGCATCGTACCAGCCCAAGCTGCCTGCCGGCTTGCGCGGCAACGTTAGTATCAAAGAAGGTGAGCCCACTCAGAGCGTAGGCGACCAGGAAGAAATCAAGAAGCTCTTCCCCAACACCTACGGCATGCCCCTCGTAGAGTTCGTACCCACTGACGAGAAGAAGGAGTACGCTCCGATGAACATCGGCATCATCCTCTCTGGCGGTCAGGCTCCCGGCGGACACAACGTAATCTGCGGTCTGTACGACGAACTCAAAAAGCAGAATGCAAGCAACAAGCTCTACGGCTTCCTCATGGGCCCCGGCGGCTTGGTTGACCACAAATACATTGAACTCACCGACGAGATCATCAACGACTACCGCAACACGGGTGGTTTCGACATGATTGGCTCGGGCCGTACGAAGCTCGAAGAGGAAGACCAGTTCGAGAGCGGTCTGAAAATCATCCGTGAGCTTGGCATCAAGGCTGTGGTAATCATCGGCGGCGACGACTCAAACACCAACGCTTGCGTATTGGCTGAATACTATGCTGCCCACAACTGCGGCGTGCAGGTGATCGGTTGCCCCAAGACTATCGACGGCGACTTGAAGAACGACCAGATTGAAACGTCCTTCGGCTTCGACACTGCTTGCAAGACTTATGCAGAAGTTATCGGCAACATCCAGCGCGACGCTAACTCTGCCCGCAAGTACTGGCACTTCATCAAGCTCATGGGTCGCTCGGCCAGCCACATCGCCCTCGAATGCGCCCTGCAAT
Source organism: uncultured Oscillospiraceae bacterium (assembly GCA_963655595.1). GTDB lineage: Bacteria > Bacteroidota > Bacteroidia > Bacteroidales > Bacteroidaceae > Alloprevotella. The sequence continues at coordinate 3,120 of CAVKGN010000145.1, read as the reverse complement.
GCCAGCCCAACGTGTGCATCGTGAGCGAAGAGGTTGAAGAGAAGAACCAGACGCTCGACGACATCGTAACCTACATTGCTGAAATCGTGGCTAAGCGTGCTGCTAACGGCAACAACTTCGGTACGGTGCTCATCCCCGAAGGCCTTATCGAGTTCATCCCCGCTATGAAGAAGCTCATCGCTGAGCTCAACGACCTGCTCGCTACTCCCGAAGCTGCCAACGTGGCTGCTGCCGACCAGCGCGCATGGATCCTCGGCAAGCTCTCGAAGGAGAACGCTGCCATCTACGAAAGTCTGCCCGAAGGCGTGGCTAAGCAGCTCACCATGGAGCGCGACCCCCACGGAAACGTACAGGTATCGCTCATCGAGACGGAGAAGCTCCTCTCTGAGATGGTTGGCACAAAGCTCGCCGCTTGGAAGAAGGAAGGCAAGTACAACGGCAAGTTCTCTGCCCAGCACCACTTCTTCGGCTACGAAGGTCGCTGCGCAGCTCCCTCGAACTACGACGCCGACTACTGCTACGCTCTCGGTACGAGTGCCGCACAGCTCGTTGCTAACGGCAAGACGGGTTACATGGCTATCGTGAAGAACACCACTGCCCCCGCAGCTGAGTGGATTGCCGGCGGTGTGCCCATCACGATGATGATGAACATGGAGCGTCGCAACGGTAAGATGAAGCCCGTAATCAAGAAGGCTCTCGTTAAGCTCGACGGCGCACCCTTCAAGAAGTTTGCTGAGCACCGCGCAGAGTGGGCTGAGAACACTTGCTTCGTATATCCTGGCCCCATCCAGTACTGGGGTCCCACCGAAGTGTGCGACCAGTGCACCGTTACCCTGAAACTCGAACAAGGTAAGTAAACTAAGGCGACTTTCTCTGAGGCGTTAATCACAGGGAAAGCCACATAAACCCAAAGGATTAAGCGACAATGTCCTTACACCCGCAACGGGCGGGGACAGTCGCTTAATCCTTTTCTTAAAACCGCCACATGGCCACAAAGACAACAGGCTCACGCCCCAAACGAACATATCCGCCACGCCGGACGCCTCACGCTGCTCGGACCACCGTGCGGCGAAGTGGTTCGCAGCGCAAGCGAACGCGCCGCAGCCACAGCTTCAAGCTGCGTATGCGTGTGCTGGCCATTCGCCTGGGGCTGATTTGTGCAGCCGCACTGACCTGTTACCTTTTCTACATCTACGTCATTGGACCTTACACCTCGAAATGGCAAGCCCTATACGGCAACGAGAACTATCCCGAAGGATACTCCATCCACGGCATCGACGTGAGCCACCACCAAGGCTCAATCGACTGGGAAAAACTCTCAAAGGCGCAAATCAAGGACGCGCCCGTGAGTTTTGTGTTCATCAAGGCCACGGAAGGGGAAAGCCACATCGACGAAAACTTCAACGACAACTTCTACGAATCGCGCGAGAACGGACTCATACGCGGCGCGTACCACTATTTCAAACCGCAGCTATCGGCCAAAAATCAGGCTAAATTCTTCCTGAAACAGGTACACCTCGAAGAGGGAGACATGCCCCCCGTGCTCGACGTGGAGGAGAAGGGAAATCTCACCGTTGACCAACTGCGTAAAGCTTGCCTTGTATGGCTCCGAATGGTGGAAAAACGTTACGGCGTGCCGCCTATCATCTACACCAACTACAAATTCAAGCGCGACTACCTCAACACGAAGGACTTTGACCGCTACCCCTACTGGATAGCCCACTACTACGTTCGCTCGCTGGCCTACAAGGGCAAATGGCGCTTTTGGCAACACACCGACTGCGGACACATTGACGGCATCAAGGGGAAGGTTGACTTGAACATCTATAATGGGTCGATGTACGACCTGCGGCATTTATGCATTGAGGAACAGTAGGCTCGCCGAGAGCTGCCTGCTGTTCCTCAATCTTTTTTGTGTAAGTGTGTTTATGTGGTTTCCCACATCTTTCCGGCCTTTTAGCGTCCGCCGTGCGCCCGTCCGCCGCGTCCCGTTGTGGGGGCTGACTGCGGAGAAGTGTTCACGGTGCCGCGACCTTGTACGCTGCCGCCTGCGGGAATAAACGAGCCCGTGCCGCGCCCGTTCATTGTGCCACCGCCACGCTGCGAGGGCTGCCCCGTAGTGCCGCGCCCGGTCGTAGGATTGCTGCGCCCCGTCTGGCGATAGTTGGTATAGGGGTCGGTAAACGGCTTGGTCGTGTTGCCAGACTGCGTGCGGTTATTCTCAGGCTGCGTACGGTTGTTTCCTTGTTGCGTTGCAGGGCCGTTGCCTCTCGCTCCACCTCTTTGACCATAACCGTTATTGCCCTGAGGCCCGAACGGGTTAAATCCGCCCTGGTTTCGTCCGCTCGGCTGCCCGGCATTGCCGCGAGGCTGAAAGTCACGGCCGCCCGTCCAGTTGCGGTTGCGGTACTGGTCGCGCATGCCGAAGCCCCTACTGGGCACCATTGCCACGTACGGACTGGGATCGTTGTGTCCACGACGGCGCCACATTCCTCCGCGATAGCTCACGTACACGCCCGGACGGTCAAAGTAGTAGTAACCATAGCGGTAGTGGTCGAACACGGGGTAATACCAGCGGCTATCCACCCAACGCACGGGACGGAAAAAGTAGTCGAGCGTGCGGTACAGGTTGTACTGCCAATCGAAGAGCACGCAGCGGAAGTCGCTGTCGCGGTATTGCCAATAATAGCCGCCGCAATCTGAGGGCGAGTCCACGCTCATCAGATAGTCAAGGTTTATTTGGTAAGCTCGGTCGTACTGTTCTGAAGTGAGGTTCAGTTCGTACGCCATCTTGTCGGTGAGGAACCACGCCTGCTGGCGCGCCTCTTCATAGCTCATTGCCTTGGCAGCAAAGGCAGCTGCAAACAGCAGGAAAGAGAGTACTATGCGTTTCATCGTTGTAATTGTTTCTGAGTGAATATTTGCGGCGCAGCAGAGCCTCTGCACCAGTAAAAAATGTTTCGTTTCGAGGGCAAATATGGGGAGAACCGCCGATATGCAAGGCGTTTCGCCCCCAAATGTTACCAGAAAGTATAAATTTAGCCATTCCCTCCGCCCATAATTAACGTATCGCCAACTATAACGCTGCCGCCGCCAGCAAATATTTTCAATCCCTGCCCC
>CAVKGN010000144.1:1713-4374 GCA_963655595.1 uncultured Oscillospiraceae bacterium | reverse complement strand
AGGCATACGGCATACTCAGCGTGCTTGTGCAGCTCTACTACCAGGTGGACTACCTCTTCACCGTGGAACCGGGCGTATTCAACCCGCCGCCCAAGGTGCGCAGTGCCGTGGTACGACTCACGCGCAACGAGGTGCAGCACCCGGGATGCGACGAAGACCTCTTGCGCAAAGTGGTGAAGACCACCTTCAACCAACGCCGTAAGATGATGCGCGGCTCCATCAAGCCCCTGTTCAACGAACTGGACCAGAAATATGGGGGCAGAGCCGATGGCCACGCCGACTTCCTGGCACAGCCCCTGCTAACGCGCCGCCCCGAACAGCTGAGCGTAGCGGAATTTATTGAACTCACCAATCAAGTTGCGGCACACTACGGCATGTAGGAGCGCAAGACTGAAAGAAAGATACACAACTCTCTGTATGAAAACGTACTTAGTGACAGGCGCAGCCGGCTTTATCGGCGCAAACTACCTGAAATACATTCTCAAGAAACACAGCGACCTGCGCGTGGTTGTACTCGACCTGCTGACCTACGCGGGCTACCTCGGCACCATTGCCGACGACATTGACAACGAGCGTTGCTTCTTCGTGAAGGGCGACATCTGCGACCGCGCACTGCTCGACCAGCTGTTTGCCGAATACCGCTTCGACGTGGTGGTGAACTTCGCCGCCGAAAGCCACGTGGACCGCAGCATTGAAAACCCGCAGCTCTTCCTCAACACCAACATCCTGGGCACGCAGAACCTGCTCGACGCCTCGAAGGCAGCTTGGGTGAGCGGTCGTGACGAACAGGGCTACCCCACCTGGCGCAAGGGCGTACGTTTTCACCAAGTGTCGACCGACGAGGTGTACGGTTCGCTCGGCAGCGAGGGCTACTTCACCGAAGAAACGCCCCTCTGCCCCCACAGCCCGTACAGTGCATCGAAGACCTCGGCCGACCACTTTGTGTGCGCCTACCGCGACACCTACCACATGCCCGTGAGCATTACGCGCTGCTCCAACAACTACGGGCCATACCAATTCCCCGAAAAACTCATTCCGCTCGTTATCAACAACATCCTTGAAGGCAAGAAGCTCCCCGTGTACGGCAAAGGCGAGAACATTCGCGACTGGCTCTACGTGGAGGATCACTGCAAGGCCATCGACATGGTGGTTACGCAGGCCAAGGACGGCAGCATCTACAACGTGGGCGGCCACAACGAGAGGCAGAACATACAAATCGTTAAGATTATCATCCGCACCATTCACGACCTGATGGTTGAAGAGCCGCAGTTCCGCACGCTGCTGAAAAAGCAGGAGCGCGACCAGAACGGCGAAATCAGCGTAGACTGGATAAACGACAGCCTCATCACCTTCGTCAAAGACCGTCTGGGACACGACCAACGTTACGGCATTGACCCGACGAAGATCAAGAACGACCTCGGTTGGTATCCCGAAACGTGCTTTGAAGAGGGCATTGTAAAGACCATTCGTTGGAACCTGGAACACCACGACTGGGTGGAGGCTGTGAGCGGCGACGACTACCAGCAGTACTACGAAAAGATGTATTCGCGGAAATAATCCCCTTCGCTACGAGAGACAAATGCAACCGCGCAACAAGAAAGCGAAAATAGAACTCCTTGCACCGGCACGCTCCGTGGAGATTGGCTTCGAGGCCATTCGCCACGGAGCGGATGCCGTGTATATAGGAGGGCCGAGCTTCGGCGCGCGGGCGGCGGCTGGGAACAGCGTGGACGACATCGGGCGGCTTTGCCAATTTGCCCACCTCTTCGGTGCCCGCGTCTATGTGACGCTCAACACCATACTGTGGGACAGCGAACTTGCGCAGGCCGAGGAACTAATCTGGCAACTCTACCGCGCCGGAACAGATGCCCTCATTGTGCAGGACCTTTCGCTGCTGCGTATGCACCTGCCCCCCATCGCCCTGCACGCCTCCACGCAGATGGACAACTGCACGCCCGAGAAGGCACAGTGGCTCGAAGCGGCAGGGTTCAGGCAGATTGTGCTCGCCCGCGAAACGTCGCTCGAACAAACGCGCCGCATTGCCGAGAGCGTGAGCGTGCCGCTCGAAGCGTTTGTACACGGAGCCTTGTGCGTGAGTTACAGCGGCCGCTGCTACGCCTCGCAACATTGCTTTGGCCGAAGTGCCAACCGCGGCTGCTGTGCCCAGTTTTGCCGCCTGGCGTTCAACCTCATTGACGATAAGGGACGTACGCTCGTGGCGGACAAGCACCTGCTCTCGCTTAAAGACATGAACCGCACGGCAAGCCTCGAAGAGATGATGGACGCCGGCGTGCGCTCGTTTAAGATAGAGGGAAGGCTCAAAGACGTGGAGTACGTGAAGAACGTCACCGCTTGGTACAGGCAGGAAATCGACAAGGTGATAGCCCGCCGAGCCGACAGCTACGAACGGAGCTCATTCGGCACATCGGAAGTGACGTTCTCCCCGAACGTAGTGCGCTCGTTCAACCGAGGCTTCACGGAATACTTCCTGCACGGCAGGAGCAAGAAACCCATATACTCGCCCTACACGCCCAAGGCCGTAGGCGAGGAAATAGGCAGCGTGACAAGCGTGTCGCCCCGCGCATTTCGTTTGCGCACAAAGCCGCACATCGCCGCCCCCCTGACTGCGGGCGACGGACTTTGCTTCATTGACAAGACGGG
>CAVKGN010000144.1:0-1130 GCA_963655595.1 uncultured Oscillospiraceae bacterium | reverse complement strand
CTCCAAGAGCCCAAGGGCGAAAAGGTGCTGATGACCTGCCGCCACTGCATACGCCACGAACTGGGAATTTGTCTGAAAGGCCGAGAGGGAAGGCAAGTAGGCAATCTGTCCCTGCAACTGCCCGACGGCAGAACGTTTCCACTGCGTTTCGACTGCAAGCGGTGCGAAATGCAGGTATTGTCTGACAATTAAACAAGAGTAATCCCTATGCAGCACACCAAGGCACACATATATTATATAAGGCAGGTCATCCTGCTCATTGCCGCGTGCTGCATGGCCGCCAGTTGCTACTATTCACACCCCAACAAGGTGGACCACTGGCAAGCGGCAAGCGAGACGGGCGTCGACTCCGTAAACTTCTTCATCACGCACCACTACTGGACGGGCTACAACTTTGTGGCCACCGACACGCTGGCGTTGCAAGCCGCTCCCCACATTGACGGACTGCCCGACTACGGTGCACTGCTCAACGACACCGTCCACATTAGGAAGAACGACCCACTCGTAGTGGCAAAGGTGATGTACGCACCGACCGACAGTACCGACTCCGTGTGGATAAAGGTGGCGCGCGACCAGCTTAGCCAAGGGTGGGTGCACGAGAGCGAACTTATGCGCAGCGTAGTGCCCGACGACCCCATATCGAAGTTCATCTCCTACTTTTCCGACAGCCGCAGCATCTACTCTCTGACAGTGCTTGGGCTTGCCATTCTGTTTTGGTTAGTGCAGAACGTGCGGCACAAGCGTTTCCGCATGGTGCATTTCAACGACATTCCAAGCTTCTACCCCACCCTGCTCTGCCTCTGCGTAAGCGCGTCCGCCACGCTCTACGGGAGCATTCAGCGGTTTGTGCCAATGACGTGGGTGGAATACTACTTTCACCCTACGCTCAATCCCTTCGGTGAACAGTTGCCTATGATTCTCCGTCTGTTCATCGCCTCGGTGTGGCTCATGCTCATCGTGGCCGTAGCTGTGATTGAGGAAATGCGCCGTCTGCCCGACGTGGGCGACACGCTCTCCTACCTCACCTCGCTCGGCGGCGTCTGCGTAGTGCTTTACCTCGTCTTTACCCTTTCCACACCTTATATTATAGGCTACTTCCTACTGGTGGCATACAGCCTCTTCGCCATCCG
>CAVKGN010000143.1:0-4436 GCA_963655595.1 uncultured Oscillospiraceae bacterium | reverse complement strand
TTGCCCGCGTGGGACATACGTTCTCGCCCGTGAGCGGCAAAGAGGTGAAAAGGCATACGGTGGACGACGTGGTGGCGCGCGCATTGACTTATTCGCAAGGAACACGCTTCACCGTGCTTGCTCCCCTTGCCCTGCGCGCTGGGCGCACGCTGACCGAACAGCTGCGCATGTATTTGCAGCAGGGCTTCTCGCGCATTGATGTGGACGGGGAGATAGTTCGCATTGAGGACTTCGTAGACCAACTGGAGAAAGGCGAGGCAGTGGTTGACAGTTCCGAGGAAAGCGGCAATGCCAAGCATTACCAACAGAACCAGCTGTCGCTGCTCATTGACCGCCTGTCGGTAAGTCAGGAGAAGGACACGCTTTCGCGCTTGGCCGACAGTGTGGAGACGGCTTTCTTCGAGGGCGAGGGCTGCTGCATGTTGCGCTTTTACCCAGCCCGCATACTTGAATCGTTTTCCACCCGCTTCGAGGCCGACGGCATCACGTTTAGGCAGCCCGACGACCAAATGTTTTCATTCAACTCCCCTGCCGGTGCCTGCGAAACGTGCGAAGGATTCGGCAAGGTGATAGGTATTAGTGAGGACCTGGTAGTGCCCGACTCTTCCCTCTCGCTGATGGACGGCGCCGTGGTGTGTTGGCGCGGCGAAAAGATGCACATGTGGCTCGACGAGTTTGCCCGCCGATGCAGTCGCAAGGGGCTTGACTTCCCCCTCTATACTCCTTATTATAAGCTTACGCAGCGTCAGAAGGACATACTCTGGCACGGCGACAGTGCCGAACAGGCTCTGCCCGAGGAGGAACAGGTGACGGTGGATGCCTTTTTCCGTATGCTCGAACGCGGACAATATAAAATACAGAACCGCGTGATGCTGGCGCGCTACCGTGGAAAGGCAGATTGCCCCGAATGTCATGGCTCGCGACTCCGAAAGGACGCCGACTACGTGAGGGTTGGCAACCGCACCCTCACTGAACTTGTGCGCCAGCCCGTAAAGGAATTGCTCCCCTTCTTTGAAAACCTTGAACTCCCCGAACACGAGGCAGCCGTGGCCAAGCGATTGCTCACTGAAATAACGAACCGTTTGCGCTTCCTCGTCAACGTGGGACTCGGATACCTCACGCTCGACCGCACATCGAACACGCTCTCAGGCGGCGAAAGTCAGCGCATAAACCTGGCTACCTCGCTGGGAAGTTCGCTCGTGGGTTCGCTCTACATACTCGACGAGCCGAGCATCGGACTCCATCCGCGCGACACGCAGCAACTCATTGGCGTGCTGAAAGAACTGCGCAACCTGGGGAACACTGTCATTGTGGTGGAACACGACGAGGAGATGATGCGTGCGGCAGACTACATCATTGACATCGGTCCAGAGGCCGGACGGCTTGGCGGCGAGGTGGTGTACCAGGGTGACTACGTAGCCAATGAGAACGAACTGCCCAACCGCAAAAAACTGCTGGACAAGGCTACGGGCAAATACATATCGCATACGCTCAACTATCTGTACGGCAAGGAAAGCGTGGAAACGCCCCTTTCGCGCCGCGCATGGAACCAAAGCATCACGGTGGTGGGCGCACGGGCAAACAACCTGAAAGGGATTGACGTGGAATTTCCGCTCAACGTGTTGACCGTGGTGACGGGCGTTAGTGGCTCGGGAAAGTCAACGCTTGTGCGTGACATCCTGTACCGGGCAATGAAGCGCCAGCTTGACGAACCCTGCGACCGCCCGGGCGAACACCAGGGTTTGAAGGGCAGCCTCAGTGCGGTGAAGGCAGTGGAGTTTGTAGACCAAAACCCCATTGGCCGTTCCACACGCTCAAACCCCGTGACCTACGTGAAGGCCTACGACGAAATACGTAAACTGATGGCTATGCAGCCCCTGGCAAAGCAAATGGGCTTTACGTCCGCTTACTTCTCGTTCAACACCGACGGTGGAAGGTGCGAGGAATGCAAAGGCGAGGGTACCACAAAGGTGGAGATGCAGTTTATGGCCGACCTCGTGCTGGAATGTGAGAGCTGCCACGGAAAGCGTTTCAAGAGCGACCTGCTCGAGGTGCGCTACGAGGGCATGAACATCTACGACATCTTGGAAATGACCGTGAACCAAGCCATCGACTTCTTCCGTCAGCACCACCAACATCGCATTGTGAAACGTCTGCTGCCGTTGCAGGAGGTAGGGCTGGGCTACATCAAACTCGGGCAGTCGAGTTCCACACTATCGGGCGGCGAAAACCAGCGCGTAAAGTTGGCCTACTACCTTGCTGAGGAAAAGGCCGTGCCTACGCTATTCATCTTCGACGAACCGACAACCGGACTTCACTTTCACGACATAAACCGCCTGTTGCACGCTTTCAATGCCCTGATAGAGCGCGGACACACCCTGGTTGTGATAGAACACAATATGGAAGTGATGAAGTGCGCCGACCATATCATAGACCTTGGCCCCGAGGGCGGTCGCGAGGGCGGAAATCTGGTGGCTGCGGGTACGCCCGAAGAGGTGGCGGCACAAGGAAAGGGATACACGGCAAAATGCCTCGAACATTGCCTCTGTACACAGAAAAACCTGCACACCAAGCACTGCTGAGGCAGACGCTGGTGTACAGGCGCACTTTTGTATTCAGATTTTCAGTTTGCCGCTTCGCAGCGGTAAAGTGCCGTAGCGATTGGGAACGTTCCCTCACGGAAAACGGCACGTCAACAAGGTCTTAAAAAGAAAAATGGGATACCGCTGTATCCCAACCTTGTTAACCTTAAATCTAATACTATGAAAAACACGATGCAAAAGTAGGGCTTTTGAAGTGGGCCGCAAGAAGCCGTCCGCATTTTTGAGATTAATTATATGAATACGGCGAGCTTTGGCAAGTGAAGTTATAAAATGGCTCTTGTACCATGTGTTTGAGAAGATTACTCCGTTGGACCTTGCGCTTCCGGAAGCGTTGCGGCTACGGCATCCATTCGCCTTTCGCCTTTCAGTTTGTCACAGGCGTTGTCTACGAAGGGGGAGAGTACTACGCCTACCGCAAACTCCGCAAAGATTGGCAGCGTTCGGCTCCCCTGCGCTTTAAGGACTACAAACTGCTTTTCCGTATAGCCAACTTTCAGCAGGCTGAAACGTTCACCCTATATCCCGGCAAAGAGAGCGATACTTTTGCATTAGAAGCCCTAAAATTGGGCAAACGAATGCGCTACGTGCCTTTTGCGGAAGCCCAAAAAGTAGACTTGATATACGCTGCTGACGGTTGGGAAGCACGGCCCGACGAACTTATATCACGCCTCGCAGAGGGAGGCATGCTCATTGTTAAAAAACTGCGCGGGAAGGCAAGGCGTAAGGCATGGCGAAAAATACTTGCACACGATGCAGCCGTGGTGACCTTTGACTTGTCCGATTTCGGCATTGTGATGAACCGTCCCACCCTGCAAAGGGAACATTATGTAATCAACTACTTTTGAACAGACACCGAAATGGCAACTATATTTACACGCAAAGGCGACTGCGGCACAACCTCGCTGCAAAGCGGAGAGAGAGTGCCCAAGACCGACAGCCGCATAAAGTATCTCGGCGCGATTGATGAACTGAGTAGCCACATAGGACTTTTCATCGCCCGTATTCACGCCGAGAGAGCAACCTTTCTGGAAAAGGAAACCAATACGCTCCTCGTGGCGCAGCAGTTGCTCTTTTGCATGAGCGTGGAAAGCGACGGCAACAACTCGTTCCCGCTACCTGCTCAAACAGACGTTGAAGACCTTGAAACGCAGATTGTATCGATTGACAAAGAGATTGGCGGACTCTTCAAAGGCTTTGTTCTTCCCGGCGGTCACCCGCTCGCAGCTGAGGCGCACGTACTACGCTGCCTGTGCCGCCGCACGGAAACAATGATGTACGAAGTCCTGAGCGAATGGCCAGCAATGAGCAGCCGATACGGACAGTCTGCCACCTTTGCCTACGTCAACCGCCTTTCCGACTACCTCTTCGCCGTGGCAAAAAGAATCAATCATTTTACAGGTACAGGCGAAAAAAATGCATTGCGGAAAAGCGACTATCAATAAAAAGTGTATTTTTGCGCGCAAAACGGCAAACAACCGAATAAACAGCTAACACTATGTATTGGACATTGGAATTGGCCACTAACTTGGAGGATGCTCCCTGGCCTGCAACAAAGGAAGAACTTATAGACTACGCGATGCGTTCAGGCGCTCCCATGGAGGTGGTAGAAAACCTTCAGGAACTTGAAGACGAAGGAGAGGTGTACGAAACCATTGAGGACGTATGGCCCGACTACCCCACAAAGGACGACTTTCTCTTCAACGAGGACGAATACTAATAGCCCCGCAACCGCATCAGTCTTAAAGGAATAAACAAAGCGATGTGAGAGTTTCTACCCACGGAACTCTCACATCGCTTTTTGGGTATGTTGGAATGAGTGCGTCAGAAAGGATA
>CAVKGN010000142.1:0-4488 GCA_963655595.1 uncultured Oscillospiraceae bacterium | reverse complement strand
AGGGTAGGCGAGGGCAAAGCCCGCAAAGCCTCTGTGGATAAACCGCTGCTGAACCTGGGCGTTGCCCAGTATTAAATGAGCTGCCCTTACAGGGCGCCAACAATCCTCCACGCCTTACCCAGGGTGTCGTTCGGGGATTTCATCCCCTCACTTTGCCCTGGGCTATGGGGAGCTGCCCTTTCAGGGCGCGGTTTGTGGATGTTGACGGGGATCGGAGGTTCGAGATAATGGCGCATAATTCAATCAAGAACGTGATGGGGGCAAGGATAGGCTGGAAGCCTTTTTCCGTAGAACCACCTTATGACACGCCATACACCGACAATGTCCACAAACCGCGGGCTGAAAGCCCAGCTTCCCATAGCCCAGGGCAGAGTGAGGGACGAAGTCCCGAACGGCACCCTGGGAACGTTCAGAGCGTGAACGTTGGCGCCCTGTAAGGGCAGATGATTTAATACCGGGCAACGCCCGGGTTCGGCAGCGTTATGTCCACGAATGCTCAGCGGGGCGTTGCCCCTCGTTAAGGTAGCTGCCCTTACAGGGCGCCAACGCCTGTTCCCCGAAGTACCCAGGGTGCCGCTCAGTCGCTTCGCTCCTTCGCTTTGCCCTGGGCTATGGGTAGCTGGGCTTTCAGCCCGCGGTTTGTGGGTAGCGTTGCGGGGCAAAGGATAGGCTGAAAGCCTTATAGTTTCTAGCCCAGGGCAGAGGCATGAAGCGAATGCGTAGTGCCGTCGCCCTGGGTATCCGTGGTCGCAACGTTGCCGCGCTGAAAGTGCAAAAGTAAGCGGTTGTTTCTACTTTTGCGCTTTCAGCGCGGCAACTGATGGGGGCGCGTCCCCAGGGTGTCGTTCGCTTCGCTCACTTGCCCTGGGCTGGCGACTTTGGGGCTTTCCTTCGAGATTTTAGGCTGCACCTCAGCATACCGAACAAGTTCGCTCTGCTTTCGGTTTGCACTAAAATTCAGCCCGTCTTGGCTAACTTTCGCACCAACCGTGCGGCCATCGCCTTATTCCTCGCTCCACTCCGTGCTACTCCATTCGCGTTCGTTGGAGAGCTGGGGGCTTTCGATGTATTCCTCGTGAATGCCGGGCTCGTCGGAGGCGGCGAGGATGGTGGCGGCGGTGAGCAGGAGGGTTGAGGCCTGGGGAGTTGTATATGTCTTCTTCATGATGCTTGTTTCGCTTTGTTATTTTACCAATACTTTCTTGCCGTTCACAATGTATACGCCCTTCTGCGCACCGCGGAGGGTGGACAGGCTGCGGCCGTTGAGGTCGCTGATGCGTGCGGGGGCGGCAGCGGTGCTAATGGCTGTGGGGATAGCCTGTACGCTGGTGGTGGTAGCGCCGAGTTTGTCGAGGTCGAAGCTGAGCGCCGGACTGTCTCCGCCCTGCGGCATAGCCAGGTAGGCCTTGTTTGCTCCGTTGGTGAACGCTCCGCCTTTGGCTGCGCCCCAGTAGAAGCCCACCTTGCCGTCAGAACCCTTGCTGAGCTTGTAGTAAGCGGCTGCGCCCTCTACTGAGGTCGTTGCATCTTCGGTAGTTCCGTGGAGCAGGTTGTCCGTGGGAGCGGCTTCGGTGTAGCTCAGCACGGCGTAGGTGTAGTCACCTTCTTCGCCTTTGAGCAGCAGAGCCGTTTGGGCGGGCACTGCCGCGTTGGCGGGATATGCGGCGCTGGTGGGGTACGTAGCGTTGAGCGTAATCGTCTTGTTGTCTGTCGAAGTCACGGTGTAGCCCGTCACGCCCTCGGGCATCTCAAACGGTTCGGCCAAGTAGATGGTGGAGTAGCCAGCATCGGTGATGGAGAGGGTAGAGGTCTTCTTGCGGTAGAGCTGGACGGCTTTTTGTTTTCCCGCTTCGTAGCAGGAAAATAGTTTGTTGTAAACTCTTATCACATTGCGTGTATTATCACCTTGGAATGTGATAGTAGCATCTCCTTCAGAGAAAGTAATTGTAGCCTTACTGTTATCGGTTAGCTCGCTTTTGACTTTAAGGTAATTTTTCGATGAACTCGCTGCGTAGAGATAGCCGCTGTTAGCCTTATCATAGAATGTCCATGCGCCCGTTTCGCCGCCAAGCGTCAGCTCAAAAACCTTTGATTGATCATCGTTTGTAGCGGCTATTTCGTTAGTGAAAATTGTTAGCTTGCCATCTGCAGGAGCAATCGTGAAGCTTTTGCGATTGTCATCATCCTGATAACTAAGCGCTATGTTCTTTTCCTCATTCACAATCAAGTAAGTGTCTCCGGCTACGAGGCCGTCCTCTGAGGTTACCTTCTCGTAAATGTACGAGGCCGTTGTCTGTGCGGCGGCCTGCGTTCCAGCAGCAAGGAGGAGCGTGCAGAGGAGCAGGAGCCGGGGGATAATGTGTAAGGGTTTCATAAGCTGTAAGTGATTGATAGTGTGTAATTTTCGCTGCAAAGTTAAGGCTTATTTCCGCTACGCCCTAAGCAATTTGCAAGGAGTGTGAAAATCTTTGCACTTTCGTAACGGAGCCATATACCCAAACATGGTGATTTTCAGCCCTGGGCCAGGCGGCGCGGGCAGGAGCGAGGTTGTTTTTCGTACCTTTGCACAACGAAAAACATGGAATAAAGACGGTAGAATGACCCAAGCACAAAAACGATCAACCCTAACCACCGAAAACACACGAACTGAGATTTCCACCCTCTGCGTGGAGGGCGGCGTGGCGGAGTACCACGTGATGATTCACTCCCTATGTCCTGAGCAGACCTTCCAGCAGCAGCTCGACGCCGTGCTGAACGCCTATTATAACCTGCTCGAGGGCGAACTCCGCGGCGCATCGTCCGTTATCAAACGGTACTTCCTGAGCGATGCCGCCAATCAGGCCAACCAGCTCCTCGCCGCCGTGCCCGAGGCTCCCGCCTGTGCCTGCTCCATCGTGGAACAGCCGCCCCTCAACGGCACAAAGATTGCCCTCTGGGCCTACCTGCAAAAGGGCATGGAGGCAGGGCAGTTCTCCAACGGCCTTTACCGCGTGGAGCACAATGGTTATACTCACTTATGGGGAGGCACTGCCACAGCTCCCGCCGCCGACTCTGAGCAGCAGACGAGCCTCCTGTTCAAAAACTACGTGATGCAACTCCTTGCCCACGGCGGCAAACTGGCAGACAACTGCGTGCGCACATGGTTCTTTGTGCAGAACGTCGACGTGAACTACGCCGGCGTGGTGAAGGCACGCAATGAGGAGTTCTTTACCCAGGGCCTGACCAACAAGACGCACTTTATATCCTCCACGGGTATCAACGGCCGCAACGCCGACCCCTCGCTCCTCGTGCAGCTCGACACCTACGCCGTGCTGGGCATAAAGCCCGAGCAGATGCAGTTCCTCTATGCGCCCGAGTACCTCAACCCCACCTACGAATACGGCGTAAGCTTTGAGCGCGGCACGTGCATGCACTACGGCGACCGCCGCCAGGTGTTCATCTCAGGCACGGCGAGCATCGACAACAAGGGCAACGTGCTCCACGTGGGCGACATCCGCCGGCAGACGCTCCGCATGTGGGAGAACGTGGAAGCCCTCCTCGCTGAGGCAGACTGTTCCTTCGAGGACGTGGGCCAGATGATTGTCTACCTGCGCGACACGGCAGACTACGCCGTTGTCAACCGCATGTTCGAGGAACGCTTCCCCGGCATCCCCTTCGTTGTAGTGCACGCCCCCGTATGCCGTCCCGGATGGCTCATCGAGATGGAGTGCATGGCCACCAAGGCATGCCCGAACGACGCCTACGCCCCGTTCTAACGCGTGGACGGAGGTGAGCAGAGAAAAACCGAAGTGAGCGGAGATTATTTGGCTCATCAAGGATAGGCTGAAAGCCTTAAAGTCATCAGCCCAGGGCAAAGGTACGAAGCGAATGCGTAGTGCCGTCGCCCTGGGTTCTTGTTATATAATTGTCGCGCTGAAAGTGCAAAAGTAGACCACGTGACCGTTTTTACTTTTGCGCTTTCAGCGCGGCAACTGTTTTGGGACTTGTACCCAGGGTGTCGTTCGTTTCACTCACTTGCCCTGGGCTGACGACTTCAAGGCTTTCAGCCTATCCGCTCGGCAAACGTTCCTTGCGGTTTCATACGGGGCATTTACCAAGACACGGGGGACAAAGGCAAGCGTTGCAAATCATTGTCCAGCGTTGACAATGTCCACAAACCGCACTCCGAAGGGGGGACTCCTCTTGAGCCACGATGATGCCCACAAACCGCGGGCTGAAAGCCCAGCTGCCCATAGCCCAGGGCAGAGTGGCGGCGCGAAGCGGCGACACGGCACCCTGGGTACGTTCCAGAGTTAGAGCGTTGGCGCCCTGTAAGGGCAGCTCCCTTAACGAGGGGCAACGCCCCGCTAAGCATTCGTGGATAAACCGCTGCTGAACCCGGGCGTTGCCCGGTATTAAGAGAGCTGCCCCGTCGGGGCGGCAACTACTCTGCAACGGGCTACCCAGGGTGCCGTTCGGAGATTTCATCTCCTCACTCTGCCCTGGGCT
>CAVKGN010000141.1:0-4615 GCA_963655595.1 uncultured Oscillospiraceae bacterium | reverse complement strand
GATGAGGTTGCGCACCCTTTCGTTGAAGGGGGTACAGGCGGTGAGGGCTTCGAGCGTCAGGTGCATGCGGTAGCGCCAATACTGGTCGGGATTGGCTGGCACGTTGATTTGCTCTTCTGCGGGGTTGCGCCCAGCGGTTTCGGGCGAGAGGGCAAACCAATCCTGCAAGGCGAGCAGGCAAAACATGGAGGGCGACTCGAGATGCTGACGCACCACCTCCCCGCACACCTGGGGCGTGGTTTGTGCGGGGGCTTCGCCTTCGTGTCCCAGTGCCTCGTGCCAGAAAGCCTGCGTCTGTTCGCGGTTTTCCGTCCACCAGAGGCGGAGCGGCGGCATGTCGTGCGTGGCTATGGTGCTCACGGAGAGGTAAGGGTTGTCTGCCAACCGACCAAAGCGCACGCCGTAAGCCTTTGGCATTCGCTGAATTTCGAGCGAGAGGATTTCGAGTTGTTCAAGCACGCCCTTGACCGAAGTCGGCACCATGCCCAGGTCCTCTGCGCAGGGGAGCATTCCCGTGGCGTGGAGGGGGTGAAGGTGTACGGAGGGATCGCAAGGATCTTCAGCCCCAGTCACTGTGGGCATCTTCTTCATCGCCTCGTCTGCCCAGAACTGATTGTGACGCTGGTAGAAGAAGTCGTCGTGCAGACGGTTGAAGGCCTCCTGCTCCGAGGGCGCAAGCTGACGGAAACGGCTCGTACCTTGCGGCATCACCCTGGGGTGGAAGAGTTCGGGATTAGACCCGTCGCGAACGAACAAAACCTCGGCTGCCACGTCCATCAACGCCTCGCGCTGCTTTTCGTCGCGTACGAATCGTTCGGTGTGCCGCTGCGAGCAGTATTCCTGGCGTAAGAAATACATACCGTCTTCCTCAGGGTCGAAGTAGCGAGAGGCGAAGTAGGGGCAGTCTGTCTCCATCTCCAATTCCGCCATCCGTTCTGCGCTGACTGCGGGGCGTGCGTAGAGGGCTGGATCGCCCTGGAAGCCCCATGCCTTTATCTCGTCGCGGCTCAGCGGCAACGCTGGACGGAAGTGGCCCAGTATGCCGTGCGTTTGTTCCGTCGGCACCTCCCATATTCGGAAGAAGCCCAGCACGTGGTCAATGCGGTAGGCGTCGAAGTAGCGCGCCATGTGTTGCAAGCGTTGGCGCCACCACAGATAGTTGTCCTTGGCCATCTCCTCCCAGTTATAAGTGGGGAAGCCCCAGTTCTGCCCGTGTACGGCAAAGGCATCGGGCGGTGCACCGGCTTGTCCGTCGAAGTGGAACAAGCGGCCGTCTACCCACGCCGGCACACTGTCGCGACTGATACCGATGGGTATGTCGCCCTTAACCAGCACGCCGTGACGGGCTGCCACTTCGTGTACGCGGAGCATTTGTCGGTGGAGCAGGTATTGCACAAATTTCCAGAACGCGGCATCCTCTGCAACTTGGGGCGGCAAGGCTTTCCACAGCTTTTCGCCGCCATATTGCCGCATCGGCTCGGGCCACTGGCGGAAGTCGGCCGTGCCGTAAAGGTCGCGCAGGGCGCAAAATGCGGCGTAAGGGTGCAACCACGCCTTGTTCTCAGTCTCAAATTCGTGGAAGTCCTTCGAGGAAGTTATCTCCTCCCCCTTCTCCGCAAAGAGCAGACGAGCAAACTCCTTTTTCAGAGCGAAGGTCTGCTCATAGTCGAGGTCGGCAAGTTGGTTGAGTTCACGTCCCCGCTCCTCGCACTGAGCGTATGCTGCCGTGTCGCTCCATTCGCGGGCGTTAAGGTAGATGGGGTGCAGGGCGAAGACCGAAATGCCGTTGTAGGGGTAAGAGTCGCGCCACGAGCCTGTACGGGTAGTGTCGTTGACGGGCAGCAGTTGCACCGCCTTCATACCCACCTCGTCGGCCCAGCGCACCAGTTTGACGAGGTCGTAAAAGTCGCCGCAACCGAAGCTCCCCTCACTACGCAACGAGAAAACGGGAGCCACGCAGCCTGCACCGCGCCAAGGACTGACGCTCATACGGGGCGTTTCGTCCTGGCGCACAAGGGTTTCACCGCCTGCGCAGCCCAGTGCTGGAAGACGGCGATTGTCTCCCTCCTCCCAGAGTGCGTCGGCGTTGTCTTCCTCGTCCACAAGTACATATTTATATTCCGCTCCCTTTGCAAAGTCCTCGGCTGTGAGGACGGCTGTCCACTCGTAAGTGCCTGTACGTTGCAGGGGCAGGGCTTTCTCCACGTTCCACTCTCCCAGGTGTTCGCTGCTGCCCGTCACTGCCCACTTACGGCCGGCGCAGGGTGGCAGGGCGTGAAGCACAAGGAGGCACTTCTGCGCGAGCAGTTCTCCGTGGAGCTGTTCTCCCCCGCGGGGCGCAAACAGACATTCGCTGAAAGCCTTGCGGTGGTAGATGGAACTGAGACTGCGGTCGGTCCAAGCATCAGCAAACACTACGTCTGTGTGACCTTCAAGGCTGAACTGCCGCCAGCTGTTCCGTTCCGTGCGCAACGGCTCTGCGCCGTCGGCCGACACAATGCGGTAGGCGTGGCGCAGATGGCGGCAATCGTCGGGCACACCGACGGCCACGTGCCAGTCGTTGCCCTCGCCGCGGCTGAGGGGGGCGTACAGCTGTGGGGCGCCGTCGAGTGAGTAGCACAGTTCGGGGTGTTCGCTGCCTTGTATATAATAGTCTATATGGAACGTGAGTGTTTTCATAGTGCGGTTGTGTGGGGAAGGGGGATGTACGCAAGGGCTTTTTGCAAAATGCAGGGAGCAAAAAGACCCTTTGAGCGGTAAACTTAACAAGAATAGTTGAGATGCGCGGCTCTCTGGCGGCAAATCGCCCAAAAAGTTTGTCGGAGTAAAAAAAGGAGAGGATACGTTTGGCGTGTAATGCACCGCACCGTATATTTGCACCATAAAGAATTAAGGCTGTACCGGTTAGATTGGGATACTCATCAATAGTTACGTGAAAACCGAGTCAACCAGTTTTTCAATGGCGTGCCGATATGCACTCGTTGTAGGGTCGGATTACAAAGATCTGCTGGAGCTCAAATCTTGTTATACTCGGAGTTTCATCACATCACTGGTACAGCCTTTTTTATGCGCTTACGGATAGACCAGACGCCCCTCTTTGCGTTTGTCCCGCTAAGCATGAACCACACAATTCCCTTTATGCAAAACGGTTTTATCAAAGTTGCCGCGGCCATCCCCCAAGTGAAGGTGGCCGATTGTGCTTTTAATATCCAGCAAATCGAAAACATCGTGGCTATGGCCGACGGGCAGGGCGTAGAGATTGTCTGCTTGCCCGAACTCGCCATCACGGCCTACACCTGCCAGGACCTCTTCCAGCAGCAACTCCTGCTCGACGAGGCGGAGAGTTCGTTGCTCAAACTGATTGAGTTCAGCCGCAACCTCAGCATCACCGCCTTGGTGGGCGTACCTATCGTGTACAACAGCATGCTCTTCAACTGCGCGGCAGTCATCCAGCACGGAAAGATACACGGCCTCGTGGCAAAGACCTATCTGCCCAACTACAAGGAGTTCTACGAGAAGCGGTGGTTCACCTCTTCGCAAGCCCTTGGCGAGGATGGCGTAGAGGTGCACTTCTGCGGGCAGAGCGTGCCGCTGGGCAAGAACCTCCTGTTCGAGACATCGCACTGCACCTTCGGCATTGAGATATGCGAGGACCTGTGGGCGCCCACTCCGCCGAGCAACCGCCTGGCTCTGGCAGGTGCAGACATCATATTCAACCTCAGCGCAAGCAACGAGCTGATTGGCAAAGCCAGCTACCTGCGCAGCCTGGTGGCCAACCAGAGCGCACGCCTCATTGCGGGCTACGTTTACGCAGGGAGCGGCTACGGGGAAAGCACGCAGGACGTGGTGTTCAGCGGCCGCGCCTACATAGCCGAGAACGGCGCTCTCCTGACCGAGGCTCAGCGATTTGCCATGCAGGAGCAGCTCCTCGTGAGCGAAATCGACGTGGAACGCCTGCGCGCCGAACGTCGTGTGAACACTACGTTTGCCAACGCCGTAGCGCTGGAGTCGGGCAGCTCTGTGCGAACCATCGAGCTCGACCCCTTCCGCAGCAACGTGCCTTTCTCCCTCACCCGATTTGTGGACGCTCACCCGTTTGTGCCCGAGGGCGACGAGCTCGACGAACGTTGCGAGGAGATTCTCTGCATTCAGAGCGAGGCGCTGGCACGACGCGTGGAACACACGCGGGCAAAGACCGTAGCCGTGGGCATCAGCGGCGGACTCGACTCTACGCTTGCCCTGCTCGTGGCTGTGCACGCCTTCGACCGACTTGGGCGCGACCGCCGCGGCATTGTGGGCATTACGATGCCGGGCTTCGGCACAACGGACCGCACCTACACCAACGCCACGAACCTGATGAAGCAGCTCGGCGTGACCATCCGCGAAATAAGCATCGTGCCGGCCGTACGTCAACACTTCGCCGACATTGGTCACGACCCCGACGTGCACGACCTTACCTACGAGAACGCACAGGCTCGCGAACGCACCCAAATACTGATGGACGCGGCTGGACAGACTGGCGGCTTCGTAGTGGGTACGGGCGACCTGAGCGAACTGGCTCTGGGCTGGGCCACCTACAACGGCGACCACATGAGCATGTACGGCGTGAACGCCT
>CAVKGN010000140.1:0-4662 GCA_963655595.1 uncultured Oscillospiraceae bacterium | reverse complement strand
CGTTTAAGGACATTGTCGAGTGCTTACCATTCGCTCCACGACACCACCCACAAACCGCGCCCCGAAGGGGCAGCTCCCCATAGCCCAGGGCAGAGCGAAGGAGCGAAGCGAGTGAGCGGCACCCTGGGTAAGCCGAAGTGGTGCGTTGGCGCCCTGAAAGGGCAGCTATCTTAACGAGGGGCAACGCCCCGCTAAGCATGCGGGTGTCCACATTGTTCCCGAAGGGCGACTGGGTATGTCTCGATTCAACGTTGATGCCCCACCCAAACATCGCCCCCCAAAAACAAAAGGAGTGCACTCCTTTGGGGAATGCACTCCTAACATAGGGGTTAATAAGCTATTGGCTTACTTCACGAGCACCTTGTGGCCACCGATGATGTAGCAGCCTGCGGGGAGGCCCTTGGTAGCGTTAGCACTCTTCACGGCCTTGCGGATGAGGTAACCATTTACGCTGTAAACGTTTACAGTAGAGGGGAGAACCACTGCCTTGGCGTTGCTGATTGACGTTACGTCAACCTTGCCGAGGTCGATAGTTTCGTTGCCTTCTTCCTCAGTTGCGGGAACGCAACCGTTGAGGTATGCGCTGCTTACGCCGATCTCTACGGTAGCCTTCTCGGCTACTGCCTTCACGGCACCCTGAGTGAAGTACTGCATACCGGCTGCGATGGTGTCGTTCTTAACGAGCACACCTACGAGGCCGTTAACCGTCTTAGCGTCGAAGCCGTAATTGATAGAGTTAACGTCGTCAGCTGCGATGCTGAGCTGTGCGTTATACACTGTGCTACCAGTACTGCTTTCAACGAACGAAGCAATGAACGGAGTACCTGCGGGGATAGTCTTGTCAGCCTCAGCGAGGACGAGCTTGTTGCCCTCGTCGTCGGTAGACATACCTACTACAGTGTAAGCTACATCGATGTCGCCACCATCAGGATCAACGTCTACAGAGAGAGTCATCGGAGTGAGCTGGCCTACCTTGATATCGTTGAAACGTACGAAGACATCCATCTCGCCCTCTTCTACTTCTTCGATAGTCCAGTTAGAGTTCACGTCAGAAGCGTCCTTCCAAACCACTACGGTGTTGGTTGCGCCCTTAGCGTTCATATACTGTACGGTACCGCTGGCGTCCTCGCCTGCGTTGAAGCGGAACGTGTTAGCTTCGATACCTTCTACGAGTACTTCTACGGGAGTAGTGCTCTGCTTAACGGCACCGTTGCTTGCGTCGAGGTACATACCCGTACCAACGTTACGGAGAACAATCTTACCATCAGCTGCGCTTTCAGCCTTCCATACAATGCGGAGGTCATCGTCAGCACTTACAGAGTCGATGAGGAGAGTGTAGTTAGGGTTATCGCTGGTAACCTCAGTAGAGTGTTTGCACTTGAAGAACTTCACGTTGCCGTCAGCCGTAGCAGCCTTGTTAGAGTAAACGATAGACTTATACTGCGTACCGGTGAAGTCGCCGCTGCCATTGCCGAACTTGCCCTTAGAGGCAGAACGGATGAGGTAGTACTTGCCAGCTTCGGGGAGCTTCACAGAAGCCTTGAATGCAGCGAGAGCAGCCTCGATTTCGTTCACAGCAGCGTTGATTTCAGCGAGGCTTACGCCGCTGAACTCAGCGTACTTGTCGAGAGTAGTCTGGAGGGCAGTAGCCGTTGCCTCAGAGTACTGAGCGAGTTCGTCACCTACGAGGTTGTTGTTAGTAGCCGTCTGGAGGAACGTCTTAGCCTTGTTGTAGGCAGTAGTTACGCGAGAGGGGTTGGGGTAGTTAGCCTCGAAAGCGTCGTAAGCAGCCTGCAGGGCATCGATGTCGGCCTGAGTAGCGTTGCCAGCGTCGATGGTCTTACGAGCAGCTTCAATCTGGTCGCTGAAGGCCGACACTACTTCGGGAGCAGACTTATGAGCTTCAGCCATCTCGGGAGTCATTTGCTGACCGAAGTCGCTTGCAGCCCAAACGTTCATTTCGCCAAGAGCGAAGTAGCCACGATTGTTAGCTGTATTAGTTGTAGAGAACTGAGTCTTAGTGGCAGCAAACTTCACATACTGGTAAGAGCCGTCGAACTGGCAGGGAACCAAAGCGATAGTGTTCGCAACAGAATCCGTATAAACGCCAGTGATGTTGTAGTCAAGGTTCACTACGCCCTGCTGTATCCAATTGGCAGCATCGGGGTTAGTCTTGTCGAAGTCGTTCGAACCGAAGATAGTGAACTGCGTGGGATAGTCGTGAGTATTGTTACGCTGAGCCACCTTAGCTACGATGCCTTCAACAGGTGTGTCGAGAGTAGCTACGAGGTAGTGGCACTTGCCACCTTTTTCGAGAGAGGGAGTAAACCCGTTACCTTGCCAGTTAGAGTGGAAGTGAGTATTGAGGTCGCCATCAGTCAATGCGAGGTAAGTACCTTCGCTTGATTCCTTATCGTTACACCACCAGTTAGCGTTTTCTTCGTCAGCACCTGCGCTTACGAGCTTGCCATCGGTAGAGAAGTCACCATCGCTGGTCACGTTGGAAGTGTAAGTCGTCACGAAGCCCTTTTCCTGAGTTTCCTTAGCAGTCTCGTAGAGAGCCTTCAATGCGTTGTTGAGTTCTACCTGCTTAGCGGCAGCGATGAGCTCAGCGAGCTTCGTTTCGTCGATGTTGGCGGGGATGAACTTGTAAGCATTGAGTTCACCCGTCGGGTTGTTCCAACCAAATACGGCCGTGTTGTCGTACTTGCCATGGAAGCCCTTGTGATCAGTTCCCGGGTCTGCTACCTGCGAGATGAGGGCGAACAGAGTAGCGTCGCCGTCGCAAGTAGTCTCCTGAATTTCAACCTTAGCAGTCGGAGTAGTCAGCGTGAAGCCATAACCTTTATCAGTGCCGCTTGCAGCAGCTGTGCCTTCACCCATAGCGTTACCCGTAACGGCGCTCTGGATGTTGATGAGGTTGTCCTCGTCGATCGGACCAGTAACCTTCCAAACGTAAGCTACGTCGGAAGCGGTGAGTTCCTCGGGCAGCTGATAGGTCGAAGCAGAACCGTAGATGAATTCGTTGCCATCAACGGTGTTCTCATAGAGGTAACGACCCGTCTTGTTCTGGATGAAGTAGTAACCTGCGGTGAGGGGGATTTTGGCAGCCTTCACAGCGGTGATGGTGCTGTCAATCTGTGCGCAGAGATCAGCTATCTCTTCGTCAGTCATCGTTGTTTCACCAGAGATTACATTCTGAGCCGTTACGTACACAGCCTGTGCAGCTGCAACAGCTACGGAATCGTATGCACCCGGAGTATCACCTGCGGGATAGAGAGCGCTGGGAGCAGAAGTGTAGTATGCATCGCAGTAAGACTGCACGAGGTCAAGACCAGTCAGAGCAGAGATGGTGTAGATGCGGAAAGCGTTGGTGTCTACGTAGGGGCTGTAAACGGGAGAACCGAAGTGGCCCAACATTACACGTCCCGACCAATCGTCCCATTGGTCGAAGCCGTCACCTGCATATACGTCACGAGTAAAGACGAAAGCCGTCTCGCTCAAATCCTGCGTATTGCTGCTGGCATCAGAGCGGTACGACTGCTCGTCGGTACCACCTTCTCCACCTGTAATGTCGTTAGCTTCACAAATTGTGCACTTGTAAGCTTCGCTGACATCAGCAGTCATGCCAATAACTTCTTCATCATCGTCAGCAGTACAGTCCTGAATATAAAGGCCTGTTGACACTTGCTTGATGTAGTAAGTTTTGTAACCACTGGCAGTGGTTTCGCCCGTAGGAATGATGTTGTAGAGACATTCCTTTGTGAGCGCATCAGTGAACCGGTTGGTGCCGTTGAGGTAGCCTGAGATAATGTCGGTCCTCACACCACCAGGAGCGTAGATGAGTACGGGCTGGTCGGCCGTGATGTCGTCAATCGACGTCACCAGGTCTCCCTGCGCGTATCCCTGCGCCAGCGCACTGGTAATTCCCACTAACGAGAGCAGGAACAATGAAAGGAAATAGTTGTAAAACCTTTTCATTTGCGTTAGAGATTTAAAGAGTTAAACATAAAATTAAAGTGGATTTCAAGGAAAGAGCGTTTACCAACACAGGCTGGCAAACGACAAGGGGGGGGTGCGTTTTTCTATATTAGAATGTGTGTACGTTGCGTATAGTGCGGCAAAGATAGAGTTTTTATATCGATACCTGCAAAGTTTTGTTGCCATTTTTGCGGGCGCGGGGCGTACAAACGGCGGCAAAAGCGCCTTTATCCCCCCCGAACACAAACGAGGCTGCGCAACTCCTTGCACAGCCTCATTTAGGACAAGAACATAACAATCTAGTATTCTACTTAACTCGGTGCAAAGGTACGGGGGCACGGGCGGTAGGGCAATACCTAATTATGGGTATTTCAAGGATTTTGGGGCGAGTGGGCGGGTTTTTGGGGGGCTTATAATGCCGCTGGGTGCCGTTGTTTTCCGCTGTTGCTTAGCGGGGCGTTGCCCCTCGTTAAGGTAGCTGCCCCGACGGGGCGCCAACGTCCTACTTCGGCCTACCCAGGGTGCCGCTCAGTCGCTTTGCTCCTTCGCTCTGCCCTGGGCTGGGGGGAGCTGCCCCTTCGGGGCGCGGTTTGTGGACATCTTGCCGCTCTATTGACCTCTTTTACTTTTGTCCTTTCAGGACGTCAACGGCCTTCAACGGTGAACCCAGGGTGTCGTGTC
>CAVKGN010000139.1:0-4720 GCA_963655595.1 uncultured Oscillospiraceae bacterium | reverse complement strand
CAACGCCACCCAAAAGAATGGAGAACAAGTATAAGTCTTGCTCTCCATTCTTTTTATATATCCGCCGCACAAGCACAAGACGCATCGAGGTCTGCGCAGAAAATTACGCTCACGCCGTCGCAAAACTATGCGCTTACGGTCGCAAAATTTTGCTACGGCGGAGCGTTTTGCCTTTCGGCGAGAAGCATTTTATGAATCCCAACACGATGCACGAGGAGGAGGGGGGGGGGAGCATTGACTTTGTGAGTCGCATTCTAATGCCACCCATGGAAGCTATTGGTTTTACATTTCCAAACCAAAACAGGAGGAATATTCGTTCATTTCCAAACCAAAACACTGCAATTTTGGTTCATTTCCAAACCAAACAGCTACTTTTTTGCTGCATTTCCAAAGTAAAACCCCAAAAAGCGTGAGCATTTCCAAAGCAAGCGCACCACATCATTGCGTTAAAAGGGGGCGTCTAAATCGGTTGTGGCTGCGTCAAATGTGTCCCTATAAGAGCTCTGCCGCACGCCCATATCGCTAAAAATCAGGCGAATAGCACACGCGGTATTAAATAAAAGCGTACATTTGCAGCCGATTTAGAGTCCAAAGGGGCTAAATGAAGAGACTGCGAGGGCAGTACGCCTCCTGGAAAAACCCGTTTATACAATTAACTAAATGTACGCAATCGTAGAGATTAACGGTCAGCAGTTCAAGGTGGAAGAGGGCAAGAAGCTCTTCGTAAACCACATTCAGGGCGCAGAAAGCGGCCAGACTGTTGAATTTGAGAACGTGTTGTTGGTAGACAACGACGGCGACGTAAAGGTAGGTGTTCCTACCGTTGAAGGCGCCAAGGTAGTATGCGAAGTAATCAGCCCGCTCGTAAAGGGTGACAAGGTGCTGGTGTTCCACAAGAAGCGCCGCAAGGGTTACCGCAAGCTCAATGGCTACCGCCATCAGTTCACTCAGGTGACAATCAAGAACGTAATTGCTTAATCCTTAAAAGTTTTAGAAGAAAATGGCACACAAGAAAGGTGTAGGTAGTTCTAAGAACGGCCGCGAATCGGCTTCACAGAGATTAGGCGTTAAGATTTGGGGTGGCCAGACGTGCGTTGCCGGCAACATCATCGTTCGCCAGCGCGGCACAGTGCACTATCCCGGCAAGAACGTAGGCATGGGCAAGGACCACACGCTCTTCGCCCTCGTTGACGGCGTTGTTAGCTTCCACCGCGGCCAGCGCGACCGCAGCGTGGTTTCTGTAGAAGAGGCTAACGCTTAACGCTCACAGTATGAGAGCAAGGGGGCAGCGGACGAATACGCCGCACACAGCCTCCCAGACATCTCAACTACCTTGAAATTTACAGGCTTTCCGTTCCAAGCGAGCGGAAAGCCTGTTTTCTTTTTGTACTGCGGCCGCCCTGCGCCGCCTGGGCTGCTTTGCGCTTTGTTAAATTAGCTGTACCTTTGTCGTTGGCTAAGAGAGCCAAACATTTGTAATGCGTGTATGTCCGCAAAAGTTTTTCAGCCGAGTGGCGAGGACATACACGAGTTGAAAGGATACACAACACGAATAGAAAACCAATGTCTGAAAGAAAAGTGAGGGTGCGTTTCGCCCCCAGTCCCACAGGTCCCTTGCATATAGGCGGCGTTCGCACCGCGCTCTACAACTACCTCTTTGCACGCCAGCATGGCGGCGACATGGTGTTCCGCATTGAGGACACCGACTCCAACCGCTTTGTGCCAGGAGCAGAGGACTACATCATCGAGGCGTTCAAGTGGCTCGGCATCCACTTCGACGAAGGTGTTAGCTTCGGCGGCCAGCACGGCCCCTATCGCCAAAGCGAGCGCAGAGACATCTACCGCGAATACGTCAAGCAGTTGCTCGATGCTGGCAAGGCGTACATTGCCTTCGACACGCCCGAGGAACTGAGCAAGAAGCGCGAGGAAATACAGAATTTCCAGTACGACGCCCACACCCGCCTGCAAATGCGCAACTCCCTGTCGCTTGGCGAGGAAAAGACGCAGCAACTCATTGATGCCGGCGAGCAATACACCGTCCGTTTCAAGGTGGAGCCCGGTGAAGAGATTCATGTGAAAGACATTATCCGCGGCGATGTGCGCGTGATGAGCGACATCCTCGACGACAAGGTGCTCTACAAGAGTGCCGACGACCTTCCCACTTACCATTTGGCAAACATCGTGGACGATCACCTGATGGAGATTACCCACGTCATCCGCGGCGAAGAGTGGTTGCCTTCCGCCCCGCTGCACGTGTTGCTCTACCGTGCCTTTGGTTGGCAGGACACCATGCCTGAGTTTGCCCACCTTCCCCTTCTGCTCAAGCCCGACGGCAAGGGCAAACTCTCCAAGCGCGACGGCGACCGCCTCGGTTTCCCGGTGTTTCCCCTCGAATGGCACGACCCCAAGACGGGCGACATCTCGTCGGGCTACCGCGAAAGCGGCTACCTGCCCGAGGCAGTCATCAACTTCCTCGCTCTGCTGGGATGGAACCCTGGCACGGACCAGGAGATACTCTCCATGGACGAACTCATTGCCCAGTTCGACCTTAGCAAATGTTCCAAGAGCGGTGCCAAGTTCGACTACGTCAAGGGCCAATGGTTCAACCGCGAATACATTCAGCGCACCGACAACAGCATGCTCACGCCCGCATTTTTGCAGATTCTCGAAGCCAACGGCATACACACCACCCCCGAAAAGGCGGAGGCCGTGGTGGGCATGATGAAGATGAAGAAGATTAACTTCATCAAGGAACTTTGGCCTCTCTGCGACTTCTTCTTCACAGCGCCGACGTACGACAAAGAGGATAAGTTCACCCGCAAAAACTGGAAAGAAGGCGCAGCCGACGATATGCGCGAACTCCACGCCCTGCTCTCGCAGCTCACAGACTTCAGCGTAGAGAGCCAAAAGCAGGTCATCGACGCTTGGGCTACTGACAACGGCAAAAAACCCTGGAACCCCTGGCGCGTATGTCTCGTCGGCACGGGCAAGGGTCCCGACATGTACGAGCTTGCCGCCTTCCTCGGTAAGGACGAAACGCTGCGCCGCATGGAGGCTGCGCTTGCCGCCCTTGCGTAAAACCACATACCCCTCCCCGTTCAGGGGATCGTCACAAGACACAAACGTATGTATTCATTAGCCATCTATTTCATGGTGCTCGGCTGCCACATCGCCGCCCTTTTCAGTCCGAAAGTGCGGTTGATGGTGCGCGGTCATCGCAACACGTGGCGACAGCTACGCCGCTTAACGGCAGGCAACCGTTACGTGTGGTTCCACGCTGCCTCGCTCGGCGAGTTTGAGCAGGGGCGGCCGCTTATGGAACGTCTGCGCCGCGAGCATCCCGAAAAGAAGATACTGCTCACGTTCTTCTCCCCCTCGGGCTACGAGGTGCGGAAGAACTACGAGGGGGCTGACATCGTATGCTACCTGCCCCTCGACACGCCTTTCAACGCCCTCAAGTTCGTCAAACTGGCACGCCCCGAGGCTGCCTACTTCATCAAGTACGAGTTTTGGCGCAATTACATCGACGTGCTTCACCGCAACCGCATCCCCGTCTATTCCGTATCGAGCATCTTCCGCGAAGGGCAGATTTTCTTCCGCTGGTACGGCCGCAACTACGCACGCGTGCTGCAACGAATGACGTGGCTCTTTGTGCAAAACGAGGAATCGCGCCGTCTGCTCGCCACCATCGGCGTGGACCGCGTGAGCGTAGTGGGCGACACGCGTTTCGACCGCGTGCTCGACATTCGTCAGGGCGCAAAGCCCCTCCCCCTTGCCGAGCGTTTTGCTGGCTGCTGGAAGGTACTCGTGGCTGGTAGCTCATGGCCGCCCGACGAGGACATTCTCATCGACTACTTCAACACGCATCCCAACCTGAAACTCATCCTTGCGCCCCACGTGGTGAGCGAGGAACACCTTGAACAGATAGAGGCGAAGCTCAAACGCCCCTCCGTGCGCTACACCCAGGCCACGTCGAAAAGCGTGGCCGAGGCCGACTGCCTCATCGTCAACTGCTACGGACTGCTCTCAAGCATCTACCGCTACGCCAGCGTGGCCTACGTGGGCGGTGGTTTCGGCGTAGGCATACACAACGTGCCCGAGGCAGCCGTCTACGGCGTGCCGGTACTGATAGGTCCTAACAACAAGAAGTTTCGCGAGGCGCAGGCGCTGCTTGCCAACGGCGGATGCATCGAAGTGGACGGCAAAGAGCGGTTCGTCGAGGTGATGGACCGTCTCCTCGCCGACAAGGACGAACTGCAACGCGCCGGTCAAGCTGCCAAGAGCTACATACAGGACAACGCCGGAGCGACGGACAAAATTATGCAGAAGACGTTCGCCGACGACTGAGGCGCCTCGGCATTTCATTCGTACTGGCCCACACAGAGAAAAGGAGAAAGCCCTGCCATGAAAGTATTGATGATCAACACCTCCGACCACACTGGCGGAGCGGCAATTGCAGCCATGCGGTTGCTCCGTGCCCTGCGCAAACAAGGCGCGGAGGTCAAGTTGCTCTGCCGCGACCGCACACTCCCCCCCGAGTGTACGGACGTGGTCAGTCTTGCCCCATCTCCTTGGCGCAAAATCAAGTTTGCTATCGAGCGTGCCGAAATTTTCGCAGCCAACGGATTCACGCGCAAGGGTCTCTTCGCCGTCGACACCGCACGTTACGGCAACGACATCACCCTCCTTCCCGAATTCAAGGAAGCCGACATCATACACC
>CAVKGN010000138.1:3388-4786 GCA_963655595.1 uncultured Oscillospiraceae bacterium | reverse complement strand
CGCCCCGCTTGGCAGCGGTGCACGATCATCACGAAGGCTAAAAGTCGACCGATATAGGCCACGATGATACGCGCTGTACAAAGGAGCTTGCCCACAAACCACGCCCTGCAAGGGCAGTTCTCCATAGCCCAGGGCAGAGAGGCGACGCGAAGCGGCGACACGTCACCCTGGGTGAGGGGACGAAGTTCCCGAACGTCACCCTGGGTAGCCAAAGACCGAATAGTTGCCGCCCTGCAAGGGCAGCTCTCTAAACGAGGGGCAACGCCCCGCTTGGCAACATTGCACAAAGGACGCGCTACGAACGCACACCAACGTAAACAACGAAAATCAAATACCCCAGGTCGGGTGGGGGTGATACCCTGCCCGATCACCATTAACAACTTAAAAACAACCGATATGAAAAAGACCTATTTACTGATTGCATCTGCCGCGCTGTTGATGGCCGGCTGTGCAAACGACGACTATGTAGGCGGAAACACAGGGCAGACGCAGGGGGGCGGCTCCATCGCCTTCAATATGCAAACCTCCGCTCAGGTGCGTGGTACGCAGCAGAAAGAAAAGGAAGCTGCTACTGCCCTTGGCAATATGTTTATTGTTTGGGGCGAGAAGAACGAGGCCGGCGGTACGGCTGCTGGCGACGAAAACCTCGTATTCAAGAACTACAAGGTGACGTATGCGGATAACACCGCAAACACGACCACCAGCAATACGAAAAACTGGGAATACGTGGGTATTGATCCCTTCGCTTCCACCGTGGTTTCCCCCGTTATTGATGCTGGCACCAAGCAGACCATTAAGTACTGGGACCTCTCCGCAAGTAGCTACACCTTCACGGCCGTTTCCGCTAATCAGAACGACCTTGACGGCACTTCTCCCAAGGTGACGATTACAAAGAATACTGGCAGTGCGAGCGGTACCGTCTACGAAAAGGGTTATACCATCAACGTGAAGGACGGCGCAAGCACGGACAAAATCTACTACGCTGACCGCAACTGCATCGCGAAGGCCACTTCTGGTCAGGCCTTTGCAAGTCCCGTCACCCTCACGTTCCGCCACTTCGAGTCGAAGATTCGTTTCGCTATGTACGAGACTATCCCTGGCTATAAGGTGGTTGTGAAGAAAGTGAAGTTCGGCGGCACTGAATATACCGACAAATTCGGCGTGGACGGTAAGTTCATCATCCCTGGCGACGCAACGAAGTTTACTGTAAGCTATGAGAACAACACCTCGGTTAATAATGAGAACAAGGCCAAGGTAACCGTAGACGCTGGTTCATCCAGCAAAGAGACTTTGGAGGCTGGGACGAACATCCCCAACACCAATCCTTTGGCAACGGCCTCGAATTCCCCCACCTACGACAAGGCCAACGGCGAGTATACTGCCATCCTGCCTTATCCT
>CAVKGN010000138.1:0-3378 GCA_963655595.1 uncultured Oscillospiraceae bacterium | reverse complement strand
GTACAGCAACGCTGCACATACTGACAAGTTCGGCGTGGATGGCAAGTTCATCATCCCTGGCGACGCAACGAAGTTTACTGTAAGCTATGAGGACAACACTGCGGGTAATAAAGATAAAGAAAACAAGGCCAAGGTAACCGTAGACGCAAGTTCGTCTAACAAAGCTACTTTGGAGACGGGTGATAATATCCTCAAAACCAGCGCCGACTCTCCTCTCGCAACTGCCTCGAACGCCCCCACCTACGACAAGGCTAACGGCGAGTACACTGCCATCCTGCCTTATCCCGAGAATGCAACCGACTTGAAGCTCACCGTGAGCTACGACCTCATCTCTGAGGATACGGGCGAGAAGATCTCCTGCGAGGACAAGACGGCCGTAGTACCGGCTAAGTACTGCCAGTGGAAGAGCAACTACGCCTACACGTACATCTTCAAGATCTCTGACAAGTCCGTCGATCTCTATCCCATCACCTTCGATGCCGTAGTTGAGTCCGACGAGGTTGGCAACCAAGAGACAATCACTACCGTTTCTGAACCCTCTATCACTACGTTCGCCGTAGATGCAAATAAGAATGTTATTACGGGTAAGGACGAGTACGAGGCTGGCAACGTAATCTACGCCTCTGTGGTAGAGCAAGGTACTACGGGTGCTGTTACGCTGACTGAAAACAACGTGAAACTTTACACCGTTACTTCTGAAAACGCAGATATCTACCCGATTACGGAAGCCTCTGTGGCACAGTCGCTCTCTGCTACGGGTGTTACTACGGGCAAGAAGATTAAGGCTACTGAAGTAAACAATCCCGAACTCGTCACCGAAGTACCTGCCGAAGACGGCACTACTCGTCAGCTCTCCGCTTTGAAGTGGACCGCCGGCACCGCAGGCACCGTTTACGCCGTAGAGTACACGGGCACCAACAACGCCAAGACCTACAAGATTGTAAAGGTACAGAACTAACCCCCTGTATCACACCCTAACCAAGCCGGGAGAGGTTCGACTCCCCTCCCGGCTGCAACGGAGCAAGTAAGCTTGCCCGAACGAACACACCCCGAAACACATCCGCGCCAAGACGGTCTTGGCCGGAAGACACACACCTTATTAATGTATAGACCCGCACTCTACATACTGGCAGCCCTGAGCCTGACGGCCTGCGCCTACGACGAGGACACCGCCACGGTGCCCCACGCTGACGGCGGCGAAGGCATCATAGCGTTTAGCAACGCCGTGTCGCCCTATACCCGTGCCGAAAAGACGGGCAAGGAGGCGGCCGACCTGCTCGGCGGACACTTCTACGTGTACGGCATCAAGAACGAGGGCGTGACAGGTGCGGGACAGCTGACCGCCGACAACCTCGTGTTCGAGAACTACAAGGTGACATACACCGACGGCAGTGCCCACACCAGCGTGAGCAACAGCGCAGGGTGGGAGTATGTGGGCGAGCAGCTCACCGACCAGGAGGCCGCAAACCTCCAAGACAACGCCGGCACAGGGGCACAGCTCATTAAGTACTGGGACTACAACGCCGCGGACTACACCTTCTACGCCTTAGCCGTGGCGGGTAACGACCTGAAAGACGGCAAGATAACCGCAGAGAAGGTAAACGACTACGCCTATAACCCCTACCGCAACGGCTACAAACTGACCCTTGCCGCCGATGCCGACCCCACCCAGCTCTACGTGGCCAACCGCGAATGGATTGAAGCCTCCGACAACCACGACCCCACACAGAGCAACGCCTATGGCGGCAAGGTGAACTTCACCTTCCGCAACGTCATGGCAAAGGTGCGCGTGGCAATGTACGAAACCATTCCCGGCTATTCGCTCACGATCGACGCCTTCCGCATTGCCCCCGATGAGGCCACGCCGTCGTTTGGCAATATGACCACCACTGCGACTACCTCCTTTGCAGCCAATTTGTCCAACAGCCCTACGGGCAAGGCAGGCGTGATGGAGATAGCCTATAAGGACAAGCAGACCAAGGAGGAGAACGTTCCCGTGGTCATCTTCGACGGCACGAAGGACAACGTGTTGACCCTTGGCGACAACCTCAAAGCCGGCGTAACCCTTGGCGAGAGTGTCGACGCCGTGGTCTACGACCGCACGGGTGGCACCTACACCCCCGTATATCCCATGGAGGGCAATGCCAACAGTTTGAAACTCAAAGTAGACTTCACCTTGACGTCCAAAGCTGGCGAGACCATCGAGGTGAAGAACGCCACGGCTGAGGTGCCAGCGTCCTTCTTGAAGTGGCGCCCGGGCTACGCCTACACCTATATCTTCAAAATCTCCGACCAGACCAACGCCACGATAGGTAGCCTCACGGGCCTCTATCCCATCACCTTCGACGCCGTAGCCATTGTGGACGGCACGGGCAAGGAAGAGGAAATCTCTACCACAGGTTCCGCCGTGAACATCGTCACGATGGGTTACGACACCACAACCCGCCTCGTAGTGGTAGGGGCAGACGACTATGAGGAAGGCAACACCGTTTACGCTTCGTTCATCGACAACAGTACGCTTGCCACAGCCACTGCGAAGAACACGAAGCTCTACGTAGTCACCACCGACGACAGCGACAATCATCCCATCACCGAGAGCAACGTGTCTGGCTACCTCGTAGCATACGCAGCCAATGCCACGCTCGTTGACCAGCCCGTGACAGCTTACGAACAGACGCTCACGTCCGACGCCTTCGTGAGTCAAGTGCCCAAGGGCGACGGAACCGCCGATATGCGTACGCTCTCCGCTGTGAGCTGGACCGCCGGACATCACGTGTACGCCGTGGAGTATACCTCTACGGCAGGAACCAAACACTACAAGATTGTGAAGGTAGGCGAGTACGACGGACTCACCGCAGGCACGTTGACGCTCAGTCCCTCGGTGCTTTCCAACACCGGCGGCTCCGTTACGCCCTCGCTCACGGTGGACGGCGTGACACCCACGAACGCCAACGTATCCTACTCCCTCGACTACGCCGGCGCATACGGCACGGCTGTTCCCGCAGGGGTGACCATCTCTGACAACCAGACCGACGACGTGCGCATCACCATCCCCGCCAATACGAAGGCCGGCAGCAAGTACACCGTCCTTGCCACCTACAACCGCCGCACGTACAAAGCCACCTTTACCGTCAACCAGTAATGCACCGATTATGACTACCGCATACTCTCACATATTCTGTCGTCTGACGCGCCTCGCCGCTCTCCTTGTAGGAGCGTGGTTGACCGTTGGCTGCTCGCAGACTGACGTGCTGCCCGACGGGAACGAAGTCGGCGGCCACGCTATCACGTTCAGCGCCAGCGACACGGCAGTAGCAGTGACTCGCGCCGACAAGACCGTGGGACTGAACACGCTCGGTTACGATGAGATAGCGGTCT
>CAVKGN010000137.1:0-4798 GCA_963655595.1 uncultured Oscillospiraceae bacterium | reverse complement strand
GTTGGCGGAATGTTCAAGGAGCAGGTCACGGGTCTTTACTGGATATTGCTCGTGGTGAAGGTCGTGGTGCTGGGTTTGGTTATTATATACACCTTCCCGCGGATGGGCCGATGGTTCTTCCGCCGCTACGACGACAGCGTGGTGCAGTACGTGTTTGTGCTTTGCCTGGTGTTCCTCGGCGCGGGACTGATGGAGTTTGTCGGCATGGAGGGCATCCTCGGTGCGTTCCTTGTGGGTATCGTCCTCAACCGCCTTATTCCCCCCTCGTCGCCCCTGATGAGTCATGTGGAGTTTGTGGGCAACGCCCTGTTTATTCCCTATTTCCTTATTGGCGTGGGCATGCTCGTAAACCTTGGCGCGCTGGTCGACCATCCGTCCACGTTGATAGTAGCCGGCGTGATGATTGCCGTGGCTGTGGTGAGCAAATGGACTGCCGCCTTTGCCACGCAGAAAATTTTCCACATGAAGCCGGGTGAACGCAACCTGATGTTTGGTCTGACAGGGGCGCGTGCAGCGGCCACGTTGGCTGTGGTGCTTGTGGGCTATGGCATTATTCTACCCGACGGCTCGCGTCTACTGGGCGAGGAAGTGCTGAACGGCGCGATGCTCCTCATCCTCGTTACGTGCGTGGTGAGTTCATTCATTACGGAGGATGCCGCTCGTAAGTTAGCCGTGGCGCGCGACGGCGAGGCTGACCCTGCTGCCGCCTCGCCGATTGTCCCGACCGATGAGCGTCCCGACCGCATTGTGATTGCGCTGAACAATCCTGAGAGCCTTTCCGGACTCGTTAACCTCTCGCTGATGTTCCGCACGCCCCATTCTGCCGCCCCGATCATCGCCCTCAACGTGGTGCTCGACAACAACCCGTCCACGCGTCAAAGGGGCGAAGAGCAATTGGCTCATGCCGTGAAGATGGCGGCCGCCACTCACGTGCGTATACAAACGTACCAGCGTTGGTCGGTGAACGTGGTGAGCGGCATCTCCCACACCCTGAAAGAGCGCGCCGCTTCCGACCTCGTCATGGGCTTGCACCACAAGGTGCGTCTGTCCGACTCATTCTACGGCAAACTCGGTCAGGACCTCCTTGCCGCCGTTGAGACGCAGATATTCATATTCCGCTCGCTCATCCCCCTCAACACCGTGCAGCGCATCCACCTGCTCGTGCCGCCCAAGGCTGAGTTTGAACCCGGTTTCGAAGCGTGGGCAAATCGTCTGTTCCTGCTCGCCCGTCAGCTGAGCTGCGGCATTCAGACTTATTCCGCTGCGCCGACACTGGGAGCGTTCGAACGGTACGCCAAGCAATACCACGGCGGCGTGCCCCTTGGCCTCAATGAATTCTCCTCGTGGAACGATCTTATCCCCCTTGCCCACGCCGCAAATCGCGACCATCTCATAGCTTTCGTGTCGGCAAGGCGCGGTACCATCTCGTTCCACAACTACCTTGAACGACTGCCCGAACAGATTGAACGCTATTTCAGTTCGCGCAACGTTCTCATCGTTTATCCGCAGAAGGGATTGCGCTAAAACGGTTGCTTTTGCTTGAAGAATGGTTGCGTGCGTACAATTTTACAGCCCTTTGCAACATATTTGCTACCTGCTCCCCTTCCTATCCCCTTACCTTTGCCGATGTGAAAACGTTGGTGCGGATTACCTGCGGCAAAAGTAACGTTTGTAGCAACGGGCATCCCATCCATTAATCAACACAAAAACAGGCGCACGCCTTTCGCTCGGCAAACAACTTGCCATATGCGAAAAGGTATATGTCCCATCTTTCGCAGACGCATTATTATAAGAGCGTTTGACGGACACGGACGAAATGAAACACACAAGCTGCGATGCCTCGCTTCCGCAATGGGAGCAATGCAGGTTCTCCTGCCACCAATGTGGTCACATTCCCAAATTAGCTCATAGATAGGTTTAGGTTATAAGTAAAAGATACTCGGGTAAAAAGGTTGTTAAGGCACGTTTTCCTCTTGTCTTTTAGATTTCGGAAAACGTGAAATTGGTAAACGCAAAGGAGCATCAAGGAATTGCAACCGAGTAGCAGTTTCTGCTCCTGCAAGAGTCCTTTCCGAACTCTTGCCAGATAGCCCCCAACGACGTGATGTCGGTGGGGGCTATCTGTGAATATAGGGTAGCTGGCATCCTCAGAGTAGGGCGAGCAACGGTGCGGAAACGGACAGGCGAAGATGTGTCGCATTTTGCCTTTCTCTCCCCATGCACTACCTTTGCACAAAGAATGATCAACGAACAATATCCTTCCAAACTTCTTGAACAGGCTGTGCAGGAGCTTACGCGGCTGCCGGGCGTGGGGCGCAAAACGGCTCTGCGCTTTGCACTCTACCTTCTGCGTCAGAACAAGGAGACGGTGCACGGCTTCAGCCAGAGCATCACTCGCCTTTACGACGAAGTGAAGCACTGCCGCGTGTGTCACAACATCTCCGACACCGACGTGTGCAGCATTTGTTCGAACAAGCTCCGCGACCATTCCACCATCTGCGTGGTGGAGAATATCCACAGCGTGATGTCGATTGAGAACACGGGGCAGTACCGCGGCTTGTACCACGTGTTGGGAGGAGTAATCTCGCCGATGGACGGCGTCGGCCCGAACGACCTTGAACTCGAATCGCTCTTCCGGCGAGTAGGGGAGGGGGGCGTGAAAGAAATTATCCTTGCACTCAACCCCACGATGGAGGGCGACACTACGAACTTCTACATTTCGCGTCGCCTGGCCGACAGCGGCGTACAGCTAACCGTGTTGGCGCGCGGTGTAAGTGTGGGCGACGACCTCGAATATACCGACGAGGTGACGCTTGGCCGTTCCCTGCTTGGGCGCACGCCGCTCAAATGATTTTTCTCGGCGGTTTTATACGAAATGCGCGCCTCTCTGCGTTAACATACCAAAGCACTCCTTATTATATATGGCATCAGAAAATGAAAAACACCCCGACTGTGCGTCGTTGCGCCAGCCGCGATTACTATATACGCTCGTTTGGGTAGTGGTGGCCGTCCTGGCCCTCCTGTGGGAGACGGACGTGCTGCCCGTAGGCTTCATCCCCGAAAATCAGCAAACGGCCTACGCCCTCCATATGCTCTGCATCTTTCTCACCCTGGGCTGCACGTGGGGCGGCCTGCGCCTATTCGCCCTCAGTGCAGTACGCAAGCGCATTCGGCGCAACGGCTCTGTGCTTAGTCGGTGGAACGTAGTGCGTACCTCGCTCCTTGCCGTAGCCATTGCGGTCAATCTCATCGTTTATTACGGCCTGATGAACAGTTCCACGCCTTTGTATTGTCTGCTCATCACGCTCGTGGGCTTCGTCTTCTGCTGGCCCAAGCAAAACGAAGTGTAACTCCCTTAACCGGAAAAGCCCGTGATTTTATCCATCATCATAGTCAACTACAACGTCAAGTACTTTGTGGAGCAATGCATCAATTCCATCCTTTGCAGCGAGGGAATTGACAAGGAACAGGTGGAGGTATTCGTGGTCGACAACGCCTCGAAGGACGGCTCGCTGAAATATCTCCGCCAGCAGTACCCGCCTAAGTCGTTCCCCAACGTGCGCATCATTGGCAACAAGCGCAATGTTGGTTTCGGGCGCGCCAACAACCTGGCTTTGAAGAAGGCGCAGGGAAAGTACGTGCTTTTCCTCAACCCCGACACGCTCCTGTCCGAACACACCCTTGCCGACGCATTGGCTCGGGCAGAACAAACGCCGCAGCTCGGTGCACTGGGCGTACGCATGCTTCTGGCTAACGGCGCGGTGGCCAAAGAGTCGCGCCGCGGACTGCCTTCCCCTTGGGCTTCGTTCTGCAAGATGGCGGGCCTCACCGCATTGTTCCCCAAGAGCAAGCTTTTTGGCCGGTACTACATGGGCTACCTCCCGTGGGATAAGCCCGCGCCAATCGACATCGTATCGGGCGCATTCATGCTCGCCTCGGCTGAGGCTCTGGGCAAGGTGGGAGCTTTCGACGAGGACTTCTTTATGTACGGCGAAGACATCGACCTTTCTTACCGTCTGTTGAAGGGCGGCTACCAAAACGGCTACGTGCCCACGTCGATGGTACATTATAAGGGCGAGAGCACAACGAAAAACTCCTACCGTTACGTCCACGTGTTTTACGAGGCGATGCTCATCTTCTTCAAAAAGCACTACCGCCACTACGGTGTGTTCCTCTCGTTCCCCATCATGCTTGCCATCATCCTCCGCGCCGCTTTGGCCCTCGTGGTGCAGCAGGGGCAATCGCTGCGTAAGTTCCTCTTCCCTCATCCCGACACGAAGCCAAGCCGTATGCTCTACATTGGCCACTCTGCCGACATGGTTAAGCAGATAGCCGAGGAGTACGGACTCGACATGGACTTCTACAACGCCGACGAACAGCGTTTGCCCGAGGGACACCTTTCTTCGTGCCTGAACTGCACGGAATACGAGCATATCATCTACGACACCGACGAC
Organism: uncultured Oscillospiraceae bacterium; assembly: GCA_963655595.1. Taxonomy (GTDB): domain Bacteria; phylum Bacteroidota; class Bacteroidia; order Bacteroidales; family Bacteroidaceae; genus Alloprevotella. Next base: position 344 of record CAVKGN010000137.1, on the reverse strand, counting down.
TTCTCTCGCGCGTTCATCCTCGAACGTTTCAGCGAGAACCCACTTCCCCGCGTATTTATGGGTACGTTCAACCCTCAGCGCGGCGTCATCGTGACGGTGACGAACGTCTACAACAGCTAAAACATCTCTTCGCCTATGCGTCTGCGCCCCTTAGAACCCGAAGACCTTTCCCTGCTCTATACCATTGAGAACGACCCGTCTCTGTGGGACACGTCGAACGCCGACGCGCCCTACTCGCGCTTTCAGCTCAAGGAGTACATTGCTCAGGGCGGTAGCGCGTTCAGTTCGGGCGAGCAGCGCTTCGTGGTCGAGACGGACGAGGGCGAGAGTGTGGGCGTGGTAGA
>CAVKGN010000136.1:0-4975 GCA_963655595.1 uncultured Oscillospiraceae bacterium | reverse complement strand
GCCACCTCGTCGAGCATCTTGTTCACAAACACGCCCCACGACGTGCGCTTGGCAAACTGCTCCAAGAGCCAGAGGCGTTGCTCGTTGAGCGTCAGGTGCGAGTTGTCGAGGTAGAGCGCATCGTCGGCCTGGCGCAGGGGTGCCACCTCGCGGTGCGAGTCAATGTAGTCGCGCTCCTTCACGTTCTTCAATATATCCTCGTAGCTCACGGCCTGTCCCTTTGCCGTTAGTTCGTCGTAGCGGCGCTGGGCACGCACCTCTGCCGAGGCGGTGACGAATATCTTGAGTTCAGCCTGTGGGAACACCACCGTACCGATGTCGCGGCCGTCCATCACGATGCCTTTCTCCTGCCCCATGCGTTGCTGCTGGCGCGTCATGGCCTCGCGCACAAAGGGGAGGGCGGCAATGGCACTGACGCGGCTGCTCACTTCGAGTCCGCGTATCTCGCCCTCCACACACTCGCCGTTAAGGTGGACGAGTGGCAGACCCGTGGTGGCATCGAGCTTAAAGCTCACCTCCACCTGTGGCATGAGGGTTTCGAGCTGCGCTGCGTCGACCGTGCCGTCGGCGGCAAAGAGGGAATTGCGCAGGGCAAAGAGCGTGACGGCGCGGTACATAGCACCGGTGTCCACATAAATATAACCCACCTCGCGGGCGAGTTGCTTAGCCATTGTGCTTTTGCCACAGGAGGAGTGGCCGTCAATGGCAACGATTATCTTCTTCATAGGGGAGAGTGTATTTACAGTCTGTATCCGGCGGTCGCCATGAGCGAGTTTCCTGCCTGGTGGTACACGGCGTACGACAGACCTATCTGGAAACGTTTCACCTTGATGCCGCCGCCAGCGGAGATGCCCGCCCAGTGCGACGAGCCAGAGGCTTTCAGCTCGTTGGCACGGCGGAAGTTATAGCCCACGGACAGGTAGAGATTGTCCGTCGGCAGGATGTCGAGGCCCACCACAAAGTGGTTCAGAGCCATCTTGCCGAAACTTATCTTTCCGTCGTTTGACGATGAGGAGTTCTCGTCCTTGTTGAGTTCCTGCACGTAGTACTTCGACTTCCACCGCGTCACGTCGCTCATCGTCACGTGGAAGCGCACGGGCAGGTGGGCCATTCCCTTACTAAAACCGAGCGCAAGGTTGAAGGGCAAGTGCGTGCGCACGGACTCGTCGTAGGCTTTGAGCTGCACGCCGAGGCTTTGGAGCGAGGCGGACAGGGAGAGGTCGTTCTCCTGGTCGTAGTAGTTCAAGCCTACGTCCACCGCTGCGGCAATAGCTGAGTAGCCAGCAAGGTTGGAGAAGAGGAACTTAACGTTTGCGCCGCCCGTCCAGCGTTCGGAGAACAGGTAGCTGTATCCACCGCCAATCACAAAGTCCTTGGCCTTGACGCTGCCCGTCACGTTGCCATATTCATCGGTCTCGTCCGTCTTGCCAAAGTTCATCAGCTGTGCGCCCACCGCCACGGTGTGGCGTTCGCCAAGGGCTTTGGCAAAGTGCGCGCCCATCCACTGCGAGCCGCCAGCGTAGGTCATAAACGAGAGGGCAAGCGACTTGTCGCTCACGTTGGCGTAGAGCGCGGGGTTGCTCCACCCTGCCATCGGTTCGTCGGCAATGAGCGTGATGTTCTGCCCGCCCAGTCCGGCCACGTGCGACGATACGGGCAGGCGCAACGTGTTGTAGGCGGAGGAGTATTCCTGCGCCTGCACACGGCTCACGCCGCAAAGCACACCTATTATTAATATATAGAAGGGAAAAGCCTTGCGAAACAACGCCGCAAAGCCTGAGGACGAGGATATTCGGGACAGGAGAATGTCGTTCATATTCGAAGTTCAGAGAGGTGTAATGTGGATGCCCGCGCCGCACGCAGTCCGGCTTCGGAAATACGCCGCACAAGGCTCACGGCAAACGCCGTGGCGCAAAAACCCGCTCAAAGTTACGAGATTTAGCACTTACCGCCTTTGGGCGTGGCTTATTTTTTTGAAGTTTCACACGCCGCACTTTGCCACTATGCCGCCTTGCCGTACCTTTGCACACCTGAGGAAAGGCTACCGCAAGGGGCTGAAAAGCAACAACGTACAAATTTGCTCACACAGAGAGACAGCCTGCGCAGAGCCTCATCAATTACCGCTTTCACACATATATTACTCTTATAAACGTGCGTTCGTCCAATTTATTGCAGAAGGAGTGGTGCGACACCGTGTTCGCCAACCGCAACAAGGCCTACGGAGCATACTGGCTGCGCGAACAGACTGGACGGCGCTACCGCTACGCTCTCACGGCGGTCATCGGCTTCTTCCTGCTGCTCGTGCTTGCAGGGGGCTGCTGGGCACTCTACATCCACTTCATCATCGCGCAGGACATGAAGGACGCCGAGGATATCTTTGCCAAGAAGCCCTCCGACCTGAAAGAGGGCTACAAGGTGAAGTTCCTCGCCACGGCGCGCCAGGCTCCCACCGTGCGCATGGCACCAGGGGCTAAGAGTAGCACGCCCGAGATTGTGGACGGCTTGCCCCCCTTGCAGACCATCGGCGAGGACGGCCCCATCGACTACGACCCCGAAGAGCAACTGATCGTTACCCCCATCGTCGACACCACCAACATCCACGACGAGACGCTCCCCATAGCCAAGGAAAAGATTGTACCCACCGAGATGGTGTCGCAAATGCCGGGCTTCCCGGGCGGTATGCGCGCCTTCATGAAGTGGATGGACGAGCACATTGTTTACCCGTCCAGGTGCATCAAGAACAACCTACAAGGCTCCATAACCCTCACGTTTATTGTGGGCACAGACGGCTACACCACGGACTGGGAAGTGAAGAACGCTTTCGACACGGAGGTTTACCGCACCGCCATCCGGGCACTCAAACAAATGCCTAAGTGGACGCCTGGCACCGACGACCAGGGGCAGCCCACGCCTGTGCGCATCACCCTGCCCGTGGACTTCAAACTGAATTGACCCCTTCTCTCTTTCACCATGCACATAGAAATTGACGAATCATCGGGCTTCTGCTTCGGCGTGACCACCGCCATACGCAAGGCGGAGGAGGAGCTAGCGCAGTCGAGCAGTCTGCGCTGCCTGGGCGACATCGTGCACAACGGGAGCGAATGTGAACGCCTGCACGGCATGGGCCTTGAAACAATCGAACACAGCACGCTCGCCCAACTTCCCAAGGGTACAAAGGTGCTTCTCCGCGCCCACGGCGAACCGCCTGCCACCTATCGCACCGCCGAGGAGCGCGGCATCCGCATCATCGACGCCACGTGTCCCGTGGTGCTGCAACTGCAACGGCGCATCAAGAAGGTCTACTCGGAGGAGAACCACCCGCAAATTGTAATCTACGGCAAGCGCGGCCATGCCGAGGTGCTGGGCCTCGTGGGGCAGACCGATGGTGAGGCTATTGTGATAGAGGACGTGGAGGAAGCCTCGCAGCTCGACTTTTCGCACTCCATTTCCCTCTTCTCGCAGACCACGAAGCCGCTCGAGGGTTTCCGCAAGATTGTGGACTACATCACGGCGCACATCCTTCCCCCCGCACAATTCCGCTACTACGACACCATTTGCCGACAGGTGGCCAACCGCCTGCCCAACATCCGCGCCTTTGCTGCCCGCCACGACGTAGTGATTTTCGTTTGCGGGCTGAAAAGTTCCAACGGGCGCGTACTTCACAAGGCTTGTTGCGAGGTTAATCCCCACTCCTACTTGGTGGACAATCCCTCGGCCATTCGCGGCGAATGGTTCAACAAGGCTGAGAGCGTCGGGATATGCGGAGCTACCTCCACCCCCAAATGGCTCATGGAACACTGCGCACGGCGCATTGCCGAACTGGCGCAGCAATAACCTTCCCGTCGTTTCCTATCCTACTCCCCCGGCTTATGACTTCTCTCCCCTCTCCTGCCCCGAAGAACGTGGCGCTGGTGCTTTCGAGCGGCGGCGCACGCGGCTATGCGCACATCGGGGCTATCAGGGCTTTGGAGCAACGCGGCTATCGCATTGCCTCGGTAACGGGGGCTTCGATGGGGGCACTGGTGGGCGGCCTCTATTGCGCCGGCGGCTTGGACGAGGCTGAGAAGTGGTTCCGCTCGCTCACGCGGGGCGAGATGCTGAAGATGTTGGACCTGTCGCTGAGCATGAACCACGTGGTAAAGGGCGAGCGCGTGATGAATAAGTTGCGCGAGATGACGCCCGACGTGAAGATCGAAACGCTCAACATCCCCTTCCGCGCCATTGCCTCCGACCTGCTCACGCAACGCGAGGTGGTGTTCTCACGCGGCAGTCTGTTTCGCGCCATCCGCTCGTCCATCTCCATGCCTTCGGTGTTCAAACCCATACGCGTGGCAAGACACATCCTCATCGACGGTGGCATTGTCAACCCCCTGCCGCTCAACCGCGCCGTACGCCACGAGGGCGACCTGCTGGTGAGCATCAACGTGAGCGCACCTGCCAGCGAGGAGGTGGAGGAACTCCGCGAAACGGCCAAGCGCGAGCGCAAAGGGAGCGAACGTCTGCTGAGTTTGCAAAGGTTTTTCAGCCTCATCACGCCAAGCAGCGTCACGGGCAATTACCTCACGCTCATTTCCTCAGCCCTGGAACTGCAAATTCAGCGCAACACGGTGCTTTCGCAAAAGCTGACTCCGCCGGACATTGCCGTGAACATCCCCATCAACCGCTTCGGCGTGTTCGACTTCGACCACGCGGCCCACATCATCCGCACGGGCTACGAGCAAACCCTCAAAGCCATCGACAAATTCGAGCGAGAGCATCAGGCATAACCCCGCCAACCCCAACGCCTACGGCGGCTTCGGCAGACAATCCAGTCTACCGAAGCCGCCGTTTTTCATCCCCCGCCGTAGCGCGCATCACCGAGCAAAATTTTTTCCTCCGCGGGGAAATTCCAGTCCCCCGCGGGAGGATAGCAGTCCCCCCAGGGAGGACTGGAGTCCCCCGGGGGAGGATTCGAGTCCTCCCAGGGAGGACTGTC
>CAVKGN010000135.1:0-4994 GCA_963655595.1 uncultured Oscillospiraceae bacterium | reverse complement strand
CCACCGTGCGGCGCAGACGACCGCTGTACTGGTCGATGAACTTCTGCACCACGCTATTGTAGGGCATTTCCATCACAACGGGCAGGCGGCGCAGGCGTTCCTGGTACTCCTCAGGCGTAAACGTAGGGTTGTAATCGCCGTTGACGCACGTGGTGTCGGGGTAGAGGTACTTCTTTGCCATCCACTCGTTGATGAGCGAGTCGCAGTTAGCGGTCATTCCTTCGGGCAAGGCGATGAGTTCGTCGCGCCCACGCTGGTCGTCGTGTACGGTGATTGTCTCTCCAGCATTTTGCGCCGTTGCTCCTGTGGCAAACAGCGAGAATGTAAGCGAGAGTATAAGGGTTTTGAATGATTTCATTGGTTTATTTCTTGTTCTTCTGCGTCTGCCAACGCGGCAAACGCTGTGGGGCGTGCAGAGTGCCTAAAAGTTTAGGCTGCACCCTACCCCGTATGCGTTTTTCGATGTGCTTCCCAGCAGCGAGGGACCGCTGATTACCGAGGGCTTGACCCGCAGGCTCAGGTCGGGAGTGATGTCAAACTCCGAAAGCTGCGCGTCTACGTAAGCGTCGATCACGGAGATGAGATAGACTCCCACGAAACAGAACGCGCTGAGGTCGCGGTAGCGGCGGTAGTAGTCCTTCTTGCGCTTGAAAATGCTCTTGAACTGATCCTCGCGCCCGGTGATGTCGTAACGGGGCGGCAACATCTCCATGTACGACTTAGTATTGGGGTCGTCGTCCATAATGTCGAGGTAGGCCTGCGAATAGTCGCGGTACATCATCTGGTTCCACATCAGGGCGTATGCGCAACCGAGGAAGCCGCCGTAGATAATGGGGAGTTTCCAGTACTTGCGGTTGTATATTTGTCCGGCTCCGGGAAACACGAGCGAGAGCCAAAGGGCCTTGTTGGGGTTGGGCTTGAAAGCGGGTTTCACGGCTTCCGCCACGTGTATGGGCTGGTTGGCCAGGGAGTCTGCCAACTGGCGAAGGCGTACGGTGTCGAGGGCCGCGGCAAGCGTGTCGGGATCGGAAACGGTCTCGCCCGCCAGCACGTCCTTACCCTCCTGTATTTCACGGGCTATCTGCTCTGCGCTCTTGATGGTGTCGGGGTGGCAAACCTCCGTTTCGGGACACGAGTTTGCAAAAACAGCCAAAGCCGAAGCCTTGGGGGAGACTCCGACTTTTGCGGTGGAAGCGGCATGCAGACACAGGCTGTTCATACACGCCGCAAGCAATGCCACAAAGCAAGTTGCGCTTAGTGTTTTGTGCAAACTCATTATCCTTCGTTGTATGGCTGGGCCGTGCCGCTTAGCCTATTTTGTCGAGCAGTGCAATGATACGTTCCAGTTCTTCCTCTGTGGCGAAGGGGATGCTTATCTTTCCCTTGCCTGCCTGCGAGCAGGTCATCTGCACTTTTGTGCTAAACCGTTCTGAGAGGCGTTCGCGCAGTTCCTTGAACTCTTCGGGGAGTCGCTGACTGGCGGTTTTGTTTTTCAGCGTGTGACGTCCGCTGCGGAGGGTCTCGCCGGCGTTGAGCGCCTTGACCATCTCCTCCACCTGACGTACGGAGTAGCCTTTCTCGCGTATTTCGTTGAACAGCTTCACCTGCAGCGACGGCTTTTCAAGTCCCAGCAAGGCGCGAGCATGTCCCTGATCCACTTCCTTGTTTTGCAGGGCCATCTGCACCTGTGCGGGCAGTTTGAGCAGTCGCAGGTAGTTGGCTATCGTGGCGCGCTTCTTGCCCACCTTCTCCGACAGTTTGTCCTGCGTCAGGTTGTACTGCTCAATAAGGTTCTGGTAGGCCAGAGCTATTTCAATGGCGTTCAGGTCCTCGCGCTGGATGTTCTCCACGAGGGCCATCTGCATCATGTTCTCGTCGTCGGCCGTACGGACGTAGGCGGGAATGGTGGTAAGCCCTGCCAGCTGCGCCGCACGCCAGCGACGTTCGCCAGCGATTATCTGGTAGCAGCCGTCCTCCATCAGGCGGAGCGTGATGGGCTGAATGATGCCAATCTGACGTATGCTCTCGCTGAGTTCCTGCAATGCTTCGGGCTGGAACTCGCGGCGGGGCTGGTTGGGGTTGGCCTTTATCTTGGATACTGGCACCTCGTTGATGCTCGACGAACCGCTCGTGTGTACCTCTTCTTCGGTTGAGATGAGTGCGTCGAGACCTCTGCCGAGTGCCGGATATTTCTTGTGTGCTGACATAGGGGCTGTCAAATCTTGTTCTTCTTGATAATCTCTTTGGCCAGAGCCAAATGGTTCTTTGCGCCGGTCGACTCTGCGTCGTACAGAATGGCGGGCAGGCCGTGGCTGGGAGCTTCGGAGAGCTTCACGTTGCGCTGAATGACGGTCTTAAACACAAGCTCCTGGAAGTGCCTCTTCACCTCGTCGTAGATTTGGTTGGCGAGTCTCAGGCGGCTGTCGTACATGGTGAGGAGGAAACCTTCAATCTCCAAAGCCGGGTTGAGCTTCTTCTTGACAATCTTGATGGTGTTCAGAAGTTTTGAAATGCCTTCGAGCGCAAAATACTCGCACTGTACGGGAATGATTACCGAGTTGGCCGCCGTAAGGGCGTTGACCGTAATCAGTCCGAGCGAGGGGGAACAGTCAATCAAGATGTAGTCGTATTCTGCGGTGAGCTTACCGAGCAACTTCTTCATGATATACTCGCGCCCTTCGAAGTTGAGCATCTCCACTTCCGCACCCACAAGGTTTATGTTGGAGGGGATGACGTCGAGCCGCTCAATGTCGGTGGTATAGATGGCTTCGTGGGGGTCGGCACCGTTGATCATGCACTCGTAGATGGAACAGTCCACCTTGCTCAAGTCCACGCCCAAACCCGACGAGGCGTTAGCCTGCGAATCAGCATCGATGAGCAGCACGCGCTTCTCGAGCGTGGCAAGCGATGCCGCAAGGTTCATGGAAGTTGTGGTTTTCCCTACGCCACCCTTCTGGTTGGCCAAAGCAATGATTTTGCTCATAAAAGTGTGTAAAAGGCTTATCCTTGTATGTGCGCCGTGACTTGCTGAGACCCGCGAGGGCGATAAACGCGAACAGACACGCAGCCGCCGCAACAAGCCACCTTTTGTAAGTTGCAAAGGTAAGAAAAAAACTATAACCCCTCAGCCGCTAAACTTATTTTAGTATTTTTGCAAAAGCAAACGAACTCACGCTGTATCAAACACTTTATGCGACCTTACATCCTCATTTCGAACGACGACGGCGTTGATGCGCCGGGCATTAAATTCCTTGTGGAAACTCTCCGTCCGTACGCGGACATTTTGGTAATGGCTCCCAACAGCGTGCGCTCGGGTTTCTCGTGTTCCATCACGTCGTCGCTGCCCATCACCTACAAGGTGCTGCACAAGGAGGAGGGGCTGACCGTTTGTTCCTGCTCAGGCACGCCCGTCGACTGCGTAAAGATGGCCATCAACTTGTTTAAGGATCGTAAGTTCGACCTGGTTGTGAGCGGCATCAACCACGGTGATAACGCCTCGGTCAATGCTCATTATTCTGGCACCGTGGGCGTGGCTATTGAGGGGGCTATGCAGGGCTACCCGTCCGTGGCTTTTTCACTCTGCGATTTTAGTGCAAACGCCAACTTCGAGCCTTTGCGCCCCTACCTCGTCGACCTCATGTTCAAGACCATAACCCTTTCGTTGCCGCCGTTTACTTGTCTGAACGTGAACTTTCCAAAGGCGGACAAGTTCGCGGGTATCAAGGTATGCCGCATGTGCCGCTCGCGCTGGCAGGAGGAGGTGGAGCCGCGGAAGCATCCGCACGGCGGCGACTACTATTGGCTGGCAGGCTACTCCGAAAACCTTGAACCAGAGGCTACCGATACCGATCGCTGGGCACTTGACAACGGCTACGTAGCCATAACCCCCATGCAGCTCGACGTAACAGCGAACGAGCTCGTAGGGGTGCTGAAAGAAATACTCTAACGAGCGGCTGACAAGACCGCCAAGGAAGGACGAAGCGTCACGATTTACTCCACGTCGAAGTAAATCGTGACGCTTTTGTATACGTCGTATTTCAGTACGGCGGCGCGGGCCTCGAGCAGGGTCCGGCGCACGCCTTGAACGGGAAAGGCGAGCGGAACTTTTACCATTACCTTGCGGATATAAAGTGTCTGTACGCGGCTCACCAGCGGGCGGTCGGGGCCAAGGATTCCCTCTTTGAAGTAAGGACGTAGCAGGGCGGCAAAGTGTTGCGCCGCGTGGTCCACCACCTCGTCCTTGCGGTGTTTAAGGTAAACGTTTATCAGGCGACAGAAGGGCGGGAAGCAAAATGCCTCGCGCTCGGCAATCTGCGCCTCATACATGGCGCGATAATCACCAGCCACCACCTGACGAATGATGCTGTGGTCGGGCTGTTTCGTCTGCAACACCACGAGGCCGCGCTCGCCCCTGCGCCCTGCTCGCCCCGCCACCTGCGAGAGCATCTGGTAAGCACGCTCCCACGCCCGGTAGTCGGGGAGGTTGAGCATTTGGTCGGCGTTGAGTATGCCCACTACCCTCACCTTTCCAAAGTCGAGTCCTTTCGTCACCATCTGGGTGCCAATGAGCAGGTTTGTTTTTCCGCGGGCAAAGTCGTTGATAATGCCCTCGTAGGCCGTGCGTGAGCGGGTGGTGTCGAGGTCCATGCGCACACTGCGTGCCGTGGGAAACGTTTCCTCGGCTGCCAGTTCAATTTTCTCCGTGCCGCACCCTTGGTCGCGCAGTTCTGTGCCGCCGCAGCACGGGCAGGCATCTGGCACGCCGTGCTGCGCACCGCAATAGTGGCAGATGAGTTTGTTTATCTGCCGGTGGTACGTCAAACTAACGTCGCATCGCGTGCAGCGGGGCGTCCATCCACAGGCTCTGCATTCCAACACGGGGGCGTAGCCTCGGCGGTTTTGGAAGAGGATGGCCTGGCAGTCCTCCTTCAGCGCGCGGTCCACCTCCTCAACAAGCCGCGGCGAGAAGGGAGTCTTCATCAGTTTTTTGCGGC
>CAVKGN010000134.1:912-5147 GCA_963655595.1 uncultured Oscillospiraceae bacterium | reverse complement strand
GAAATCTTTGAGGATTTAGGCATAAAAGCGGCCGCTACCCACAAACCGCGCCCTGTAAGGGCAGCTCCCCATAGCCCAGGGCTCCCCATAGCCCAGGGCAGAGTGAGCGAAGCGAACGACACCCTGGGTAGCCCGTGCGGGATAGTCGGCGCCCTGTAAGGGCAGCTCCCCATAGCCCAGGGCAGAGTGAGGAAACAACGTTTCCGAACGGCACCCTGGGGCAACGCCCCGCTAAGCATTCATTGGCAAAACGTTCCTGAACCCGGGCGCTGCCCGGTATCAAATAAGCTGCCCTTGCAGGGCGGCAACTACTTCGCTACGGAGTACCCAGGGTGCCGTGCCGCCGCTACGCGTCGCCACTCTGCCCTGGGCTATGATAAGCTGGGCTTACAGCCCGCCCCCCCGTGGTAGACCTATGAATATTATTTAGGCGTGAAACACTCGCCGCATCCAATAAACTCAATGAAACGATTTCTCCTCTTGCTAACCCTCACCCTCGCTGCCACGGCAAACATGACGGCACAGGTAAGGTCGGCACAAGACAGCGACGACAATATCCTCAAAGCAGCCCTGCGCGGCTGGCACGTGCGCCTCGGCGCGGGCTTCAGTGTGGGCGGCACATCGCCCCTGCCCCTACCCGCCGAGATACGCCACATCAATAGCTACAACCCTACCCTCTGCGTGATGATTGAGGGTGCTGCCCAGCGCAAATTCGGCGCACACTGGGGCACGATGATTGGCATCCGCTTCGAGAACAAAGGCATGAAGACCGACGCTACCGTGAAGAACTACCACATGGAGGCCGTGAACAAAGCCGAGACGGCTGGCGAAACAGCCGGCAAGGTTGTGGGCGCATGGACGGGTAAGGTAAAGACCGAGGTGAACAACAAGTACCTCACCATCCCCGTGCTGGCCACTTATTCCTTCAACGACCGTTGGCAGGTGCAGGCAGGCCCTTACTTCTCCTACCTCATCAACGGTTCATTCACCGGCGAAGCCTACGACGGCTACATCCGCGACCAGGACCCTACGGGTACGAAGAGCGAGATAAACACTGCCTCGTACGACTTCTCCTCCGACCTCAGGCGTTTCCAGTGGGGCTTACAAGTGGGCGGCGAGTTCAAGGCGTACAAGCACCTCAGCATCAGTGCCGACCTCACCTGGGGCTTGAACGGCATCTTCCCCTCCGACTTCCAGAGCGTGACCTTTGCGCTCTATCCTATCTACGGCACGCTGGGCTTCCATTATCTTTTCTAAGGTAGCCTATTAAGTGCCCCTTATGCCTAATAGGCCTATTATGCCCAAGATGCCCAATAGGCTCTTCCAAGAAAACAACCAACAAAATACTATATGAAGCAAATTCTACTCACCTGCGCCTTTGCAGCCGTTTCGGTTGCAGCTACGGCGCAAACTACCGACGTTAGCCCCGTGCTTGGCCGCTACGCCGGCGACCTCTACATCGCTCTCAGCGAGGAAGTATACGACGACGAGGCCAAGATGGACGCCAACGTCTACCTCAATGAAAGCGAAACAGCGGGCTGCGTAAACTTCTCGCTCCCCAACTTCTCCTTCAGCGGTATGCCACTCGGCAACATCGACCTGCCCAACATTAGCCTCACGCAGAACAACGGCTCTTATACTTTTGGCGAGAACCGTACGGTGAGCTTTGACTTTCTCGACGGTTCAATCCTTGCCGATGCACACCTCGACGAAGCAAGGAGCTACGTGAAGGGCGACAGCCTCGTAGCCTACGTGCCGGTAATATGGACAAATGAAGACGACACTCCCATCTACGTGCTCTTCAAAGGCAAACTTGCGAATGTGTTCCAACTTGATAATAGCACGTTCGACGAAAGCACGTGGACGCAGAACAAACCCTGGGATAGCTTACACGGCTATCTGGATTGGGATGACATTAGTACGAGCGCGGTCAGTGAAGACGCTCGTGCAGCATACGTCACTCCCTCTCCCTGGTGCGTATCGAACGTGATCGGTATTAAGGGCTTGGGTGCAACTCGCGTGGCTGAGCCTTTGGACATTAACGCTGTGGAAGGCACCGACACCGAAGCCGATGACTACGTGTCCAACTACGCCGTAGCCTTGACGAACACTCCCAATCCGTACATGCCCTCCAACACTGTGCCGGGCTATGTAACGCTTGGCACGTCGTGGGCAACTGCCGTTTCGGCACTCTCCCCCAAAAATGCTGACGGCGGTACCTTTGGCGGCGTAGCCTTTACGGGCAAGCCCGACGCTGTGAAGTTCAAATACATACACATCAACGAGGAGGTGGACAGCAAGTACTCCAAGACAGCTGTAATCAACAAGGAAGAGCCAGCCACCGTAGTGGCTTACCTCTGGAAGGGCGTGTACAAGCAGGAAGAAGTTCCTGGCAACACGGCTCCGTCAAACGGCATTAAGAAGGTTACCATGTACGGCCGCGACCGCAACATCCTCGGCCTCGAAACAGCTGAGGGCGGTGCCACAACTACGAGCGACGACGCAGCCTGCATTGCCAAGGTTATCGAAAGCATCACGGATATATCTACCTCAGCTACTCCCTCCGAGATGATCGTGCCCCTCGACTACGGCAAGTACGCTGGTACGGACGTAACGCCCGACTCGCTCAACATCATCTTCGCCGCTAACGACTACTTTGGTGACCGCTCAAAGATTGGCGCTGGCAACACGCTCATCATCGACGACGTAGAACTCCTCTACTACCACGGCATTGCCAACGTAAAGCAGGGCAACACAGCCATCAACTTCGATGCTGACTACAACGCCGTTTGCAAGGACTTGAAGTACGACGCTAACACGTTCACCTACACCAAGATTGGTGAGGGTGCAACCGTTACTGAGAACTACGACGACGCCACCAACACGCTCACCATCACCGTAGCCAGCCAGCAGGTGAAGTACAAGCCCGAGGAAGTGACCACCTACACCATCCAGTTCGGTGGCAACATCACCTCTATCAAGGACGCCACCGCAGCTCCTGCCGCAGCAGCCAAGGCATACGGCCTCGACGGTCGCCGTGCCGCAACTTCTGCCCACGGCGTGCTGATTGTCAACGGCAAGAAGACGGTGAAGTAACCCTCACACGCATTATATAATATATACATACAAACATACCCTACCAAAGAGCGGCTTTGCGCCAAGCAGAGCCACTCTTTGCGTAACGGGGGGGGTAAAAATGCCCCAAAACATTCACAAACACTCATGAAAAAGAAATTCTCAGTGTTAGCCCTCGCCCTCTGCGCAATCGGCGGAACGGCTTGGGGACAAGTGTACCAATTGCCCAACTCAGACTTTGAGGCGGATTTTGTTTATGGATATAAAAGCACTGCGAAGGAAGCCCCCAATTGGCACGGTTTTCCCACAATGGACGGATCTGGTGCTAATCCTACCGTTGGTAGAAAATGTGGAGACAAGATGGTTCAGTCAACAGACGTTCGCCCAGGCTCTTCTGGAAGCAAGAGCGTTTACATTAAAGCCACTAAAGTAGGGGTATCATTTATTACCAAATTAGCTAATGGTGTTTTGACCAGCGGCCGAGTGTATAGTGGAAGCACAACTCCTACTGATGCAAGCAAAAACTACAATTACTCACCGGGTGGTACCTACACTGACAATAGCAACCAGAACACCAACTTTACGCCGACCTTCAACGGCAAGCCTGATATGATGCGCGTGTGGGTGAAGTTTGATGCCCAAACTGCCACGCAGAATGCTACATATAAATATGCCAGCGTGAAGGCTGTGCTGCACAATAATAATCGCTACCAAGACCCCGAAGCTACCGACTACTCGAAGGTGAAGATAGCCGAAGCTTCCGACCTTGAAATTGGTAAGAACGGCTATGGCGAATGGCAGAAGCTTGAAATCCCCTTCACCTACCACGACAATCTGACCGACGACACCCCTGCGTATATGTATGTAGGTTTCAGCACCAACGCGCAGCCTGGTGCAGGCACAGACGGCGACATTCTTTACATAGACGACTTGGAGTTTGTTTACTACAAGACGCTCTCGGCTCTTACCGTCAACAACCAGAGCATAACGCTTCAGGATGACGTGTACTCCTATACCGTGAAGGGAAAATACACCGAAGGTTGCATCTCTGCCACTACGAAGAGTCCCTTTGCCAGCGTAGGCTACGGTAGTTATAACAGCACAACAAACAGCATTGTTCTTACCGTAACCGCCAACGACAAAAGCACGCAGAATTACAC
>CAVKGN010000134.1:0-902 GCA_963655595.1 uncultured Oscillospiraceae bacterium | reverse complement strand
CAACTATATACCCGACGCTTCGACTATCGATGCTACTTACAAGAGCCAGATTGTCGTGGGCGAAGGAGATGATGCAAGCTATACATTCAACGACGTGATTCTCAAAGCCAATACTGACAACACAATGAACTTTGTGCTTAAAGGCTTTGCTTTCAATGGAGTGGAGATTGGCAATGTCAATGTAGAGAATGTGCCCATTGCTTGGGATGCAAATGGCAACGTTTCACTCACATGCAGCAAGAACATCGACATTGAGACTACTACCGATGAGGCAGCCGGAATGGGTTTGACGAATCTTCCCATGACGCTTAATGCTACTGTAAACCCCACCAGTAAGGAGCTCAGTGCCAACCTGAGCATCACTTGGCAGGAGCAGGTAATACCAGTAGCCGTTACTCCCCAGCCCTTCACTTACACAATCTCCGAAGACAACAAGGTGACACTGACCAGCGGAACGCTCGACGATGTGTCAATATACTCATTGGTTACTCTTGTTGATGATATCGACGTGTCAGCCTTCGACTTCAGGGATGCTAGAGTGACTACCCAAATACTTAGCGATGTTATGGACTACTTCCCCAACGTCCCCTTCTACCTGTCCAGCGACTGCACGGTCGATGGATCGGACAGAGCTATCAAGGACGGAACGGCTGAAAAATTCGCTCTTACCGACGAGGATGAATACGAAGACCATCCCAGCCTCTACATCCCCGAGGACTTCACCGCTAAGACGATTTCCTACTCACGTGAGTTCAATATTACCGACAACTACGTGTCCACATTCATCCTCCCCTTCGGCTTCACAGTGCCCCAGGGCGTGACCATCGCCCAGCTCGGCCGAGTGGAAGGCGGTATGCTCTACTTCACAGAGGTAAGCGAGACCGAGGCTAACAAGCCCTACG
>CAVKGN010000133.1:0-5431 GCA_963655595.1 uncultured Oscillospiraceae bacterium | reverse complement strand
TGTATCTTGCAGGATACAGGTATGTATCTTGCCAAGTATTTATCCACTACCTCGGAGGTAAGAACAACTACCCCGCGGGTATGAACGAGCAGGCGGGAGGAAAGAACGCCTGACGACGAGAGCGCAAAGGCCGTCTGTGGGAAGTTTCGCCGCCGTTCCTTTGGCGCATAAAGCGCGAAAAGGTAATTTTGCCACACAATAAATAAAGACACGAAGCACACATGAAACTTTTACTTTTGGGAAGCGGAGGGCGCGAACACGCCCTGGCATGGAAAATTGCGCAGAGCAGCAAGGTTGAGAAACTCTTTATCGCCCCGGGCAATGCCGGCACGGAAAACGCGGGCGAGAACGTGCAGCTCAGCCCAACAGACTTCAACGCAGTAGCTCAGTTCGTGGCAGACAATGGCGTCGACATGGTGGTTGTCGGTCCTGAGGACCCGCTGGTAAAGGGTATTTACGACTACTTCAAAGCCGACGCCCGCGTGAGCAGCATCCCCGTAATCGGTCCGTCGAAGGCGGGTGCCGTGCTCGAAGGCTCAAAGGACTTTGCCAAGAGTTTCATGAAGCGTCACAACATCCCCACCGCCGCCTACGCCACCTTCGACGGCACGCAGGTGGAAGAGGGCTGCAAATTCCTCGAAACGCTCCAAGCCCCCTACGTACTGAAGGCCGACGGCCTTTGCGCCGGCAAGGGCGTGCTGATTGTGCCTACGTTGGAAGAGGCTAAGAAGGAGCTCCGCGAGATGCTCGGCGGAATGTTTGGCAATGCCTCAAGTCGCGTAGTGATTGAGGAGTTCCTTTCAGGCATTGAATGCTCCGTGTTTGTGCTCACCGATGGTAAGCACTACCAGATACTGCCCGAGGCAAAGGACTACAAGCGTATTGGCGAGGGCGACACCGGTCTGAACACCGGCGGCATGGGTTCTGTTTCGCCCGTGCCGTTTGCCACCAAAGAGTGGATGCAGAAGGTGGAGGACGAGATTATCCGTCCCACGGTAGACGGCTTGGCAGAGGAAGGCATTGACTACAAAGGCTTCATCTTCTTCGGGCTGATCAACTGCGACGGCCAGCCCAAGGTAATTGAATACAACTGCCGCATGGGTGACCCCGAAACGGAGACCGTGATGCTGCGCTTAAAGAGCGACATCGTGGACCTGTTCGAAGGCGTTGCAGCAGGCAATCTCGACGAGAAGACGGTGGAGTTCGACCCGCGTGCCGCTGTGTGCGTGATGTGCGTGTCGGGCGGTTATCCCCAAGCCTACGAGAAGGGCTTTGAAATCACGGGCAGCGAGGTAGAAGGCAGCGTGGTGTTCCATGCTGGCACGGCTCGCAAGGACGGCAAGTTGGTAACGGCTGGCGGCCGCGTAATTGCAGTCAGCTCGTACGGAAGCACCCAGAGCGAGGCTTTGGCAAAGTCGATGCAGGGGGCTAAGCAAATCACCTTTGAGAAGAAATATTTCCGCAGCGACATTGGTCAGGACCTGCTGAACAAATAAGTCCGCCAAGGCACAACCGCCCTGAGGCGCATACACTCCGACTTGTTACATTCATTCCGAAATAGCGTAGTATCAAGCACGCTCACCCTGCCCGTTACGGCATTGGCGAGCGTGCTTGCGTGGATATTGCCAAGCACAACCTCTGTGCCGCTTTGGGGCGGACTGGCCTGCACGCTGGCCACGGCCTACCTCATCATGGAACTCAACAACCGCAACGCCCTGCTGCGCATACGGTCGCGCATGATGAGCGTCACGTTCCTGTTCCTGATGGTGGTGTGCCCCAACTTGCACCAGTGGAGCACGAATGCCCTGCTGCCCTTGCTCCTTGTGCTGGGCTACTTTGCCCTGTTCGGGTCGTACCAGGCCTCGAACGCCCCGGGCTATGTGTTTCACGCCTTTTTCTGCCTCGGCGTAGGCAGTCTGCTTTTCCCGCCCTTTGCCGTTCTGGCCCTTTGCTACTATGGTTGCATGGCTTTCCTGCTGCACAACTTCACGTGGCGCACGGTGCTGGCTGGACTCATGGGGATGGCTCTGCCCTACTGGGGATATGCCGCCTACGCCATTTGGCAAAACCAGCTCGACACGGCTTTCCTGTTCATTCAGCCGTGGCTGCATTTCCGCACGCCGAATTACGCCGTCTTGGGCATTCACGAGTGGGTGTCGATGGGAGCGATTGCGTTCTTTGCAATCCTGGCAGTGATACACTTTTGCCGCACGGCCTACGCAGAGAAAATCCGCACGCGGCTGCTGTTGCTGGCAATCCTCGTAACGGAAGTGTTCCTCGCCGTGGGCATTGTCCTCTTGCCGGAACAGTACGACGTGCAGTTCCGCCTATTCCTCACCAACTCTGCCCTACTCATTGCCCACTACTACGCCCTGTCGACGGGGCGGTTCATTGACCCGTGGTTCAACCTCAGCGTTACGGCAATGGCAGCCGTGGGCATCTACAACTACTTTTTCTAACACCTTCCCCACCCGATGGACGCTATCGTAACACTGCTTGCCGACCACGGAGGAGCCGGGATGTTTGTGGCGGCTTTCTTGGCCGGCAGTTTCTTCCCGTTCAGCTCCGAAGCCGTGATGCTCGCCCTGCTTGCCGCAGGGGCCGACAGCGGCGAACTCTTGGTTTGGGGTACGGCTGGCAACACGCTGGGCTCACTCTTCAACTACGGCATTGGTTCCTTGGGGAAGGAGGAATGGATTGAGCGATACGCCAAGGTTAGCCCCGAAAAACTGGAACGTGGCAAACGCTGGGTACGCCGTTACGGTGCCTGGGCAGGGCTGCTTGCCTGGATACCCATCCTGGGCAGTGTCATCACTGTGGCAATGGGTTTTCTGCGCGTAAAGCTCGCCTACTCCATGATCACCGTTGCCGCTGGCAAATACGTACGCTACTGGCTGCTGCTCAAAACCGTTGGACTTCTGCAATGACACGAACTTCACTCCTTATATATATACGTTCCCTCTCCCTCCTCTTGTTCGCCCTGCTTCTTTGCGGCTGTGCCAAGAAGCAAGGGGGCGAAACGTCCGAACGCTTCATCACCGTCAGCATTGAACCGCTGCGCTACGTGGCAGAAGCCATCGCAGGCGACAAGTACCAGGTGCAAACGCTCATGCCGCAGGGGGCAAGTCCTGAGACGTACGAGCCTACCCCCAAACGAATGATGGAGCTAAGCGACAGCCGCCTCGTGCTGCGCGTTGGCACGCTGGGTTTTGAAAAGACAAAGCTGCCGCAAATGCTGAAAAGTGCGAAGGGAGCTACGTTGGTAGACCTTTCGCAAGGGATTACGCTCATCGACGACAGTCACGAACACGGCAGCGGGAGTATGGAAAGCGGCGACCCCCACGTGTGGATGTCCACGCAAAACCTGCAAGTGATGGCGGAGAACGTCTGTCGCGCCCTCTGCGCAACCGACAGCGCAAACGCCCCTTACTACCAGGAGCGACTCGCGGCCTTCAAGAAGGATATGCAGTCGCTGCACGCCGAACTCTCCGCTCAGCTGCAAGCGGAACAGGGCAAGGCATTCCTTATCTACCACCCCGCGCTGGGCTATTTTGCCAAGGAATACGCCTTGCAACAACTCGCCGTGGAGCACGACGGGAAGGAGGCCTCGGCGCAATACCTGCAAGCCCTGGTGGACGAGTGTCGTAAGAAGGGCGTGCAGACAGTCTTCGTGTCGAAGGAACACAGCGGCCGCACTGCCCTACGGACGGCACAGACCATCGGGGCTAAGGTGGTGACTATCAATCCGCTCGACTACGACGTGAAAGCGCAAATGCGGCTTGTCGCTGCCTCGTTGAAGGGGGAGCAAAGCAAATAACGGAAACTGCATGACGAACGATACACTTCTGGAAATACGCGACGTGTGCCTGAGCTACGGGGAGCGCCACGTGCTTTGCCACATTGAGGAGAAGCTTGCGGCGCGCGACTTTGTGGTACTCACAGGACCTAACGGCGGGGGCAAAACCACGTTGCTGCGACTCATTGCCGGTCTGCTGCAACCCACTTGCGGCCACATCCGGCGCACGGCAAACACGGTGATAGGCTACCTTCCTCAGTACCGCCACATCGACCGGCAATTTCCCACCACTGTGGCGGACATTGTGCTCTCGGGCATGGCTTGTCGCAAAAGGCTTCTTCAACCCTTCACGGCCGCCCACAAGGCTCAGGTGGCGCAGACGCTCGAACAGTTCCACCTCACCGAACTTGCGCACCGCCCCATCGCCGAACTGAGCGGCGGACAGTGGCAACGCACCCTGCTGGCACGGGCTTTCGTGTCGCAGCCCGACCTCCTGCTGCTCGATGAACCAGAGACGCACCTCGACGAACAGTCGCGCGACGAACTCTACCAAATACTTACGCAGGAGAACCATCGCCGCGCCGTGGTGGTAGTGAGTCACGACGAGCACAAATTCCCCAACGTGGCGGGGCGTCGCATTTGGCACGTGGAGGAACAGAAAGTGACCGAGCGAGCCGAATGGTAGACAGGGGCGTTTTCGGGGGCAGCTCCGCGGGGTTGCAAACGGCAAAAAGTAATTGATTATTAGCAACAACGTGGAAATTAATTGCTACTTTTGCACGATTCAAAAAAGGTAAAACGAACGAATTATACAAACAACATTAAGATGAACGTGATAACGAAAACCGTTTCTCTGCCCGATGGACGTACCATCAGCATTGAAACAGGAAAGTTGGCAAAGCAGGCCGACGGCGCCGTAATGCTGCGCATGAACAACACCATGCTGCTTGCCACAGTTTGTGCTGCAAAGACGGCTCAGCCCGGCACAGACTTTATGCCCTTACAGTGTGACTACAAGGAAAAGTACAGCGCAGCCGGTCGTTTCCCCGGCGGTTTCACAAAGCGTGAAGGCCGCGCCGGCGACTATGAAATCCTTACGTCACGTCTCGTTGACCGTGCGTTGCGTCCCCTCTTCCCCAGCGACTATCACTGCGAGGTTTATGTAAATATCACGCTCTTCTCAGCCGACGGCGTAGATATGCCCGACGCTCTGGCCGGCTTTGCCGCATCGGCAGCACTTGCCGCCAGCGACATTCCCTTCGAAGGTCCTATCTCCGAAGTACGCGTAGCCCGCATCAACGGCGAGTACGTCATCAACCCCACCTTTGAGCAGCTCAAGAGTGCCGACATGGACATCATGGTTGGCGCTACCGAAGAGAACATCATGATGGTGGAAGGCGAGATGGACGAAGTGCCCGAAAGCGCACTCCTCGGCGCACTGAAAGCAGCTCACGAGGCTATCAAGCCCATGTGCCAGTTGCAGAAGGAGCTCTCTAAGGAACTCGGCACCGACGTGAAGCGCGAATACGACGACGAGGTAAACGACGAGGAACTCCGTCAGCAGGTGAAGGACGAGTGCTACCAGCCCGCCTACGCCATTGCCGAAGCCGGCGACCACGACAAGCACCAGCGCGA
>CAVKGN010000132.1:0-5436 GCA_963655595.1 uncultured Oscillospiraceae bacterium | reverse complement strand
ATGTAGTCCTTGCCGTCGTTCAGCGTTGGGGAGTCGCTGCGATAGCGGGCTATCATAAAGTGGTAGTCGGTGAATGCGCCTTGCAGGTAGCTGTTGTAGAAGTTGTGGTACGTGTAGAGCAGGGGTTTCTTGCCGTAGTACTCCGTTACCTTCTCGATGAACGAACGGAGGTCGGCGATGAAGTCGTTGAGACTCGTGGAGCCGCGGTGCTCAATGTCGATGATGGGCACGAGGTCCTGCTCATCCATCTTTACCACTGCGGTCATGTTGTCGAACTGCTTCTTCCAGTCCACGTTGGGACGGTAGAAGTGGTAACTACCCACGCTCAAGCCCACGCGGCGTGCCTCGTTGAGGTTGCGCTCATAGGTGTCGTCCACGAGCGACGCTCCCTCAGTGGCTTTGAGGTACACATACGAGATGGGAGTGCCGTTGGCCACCTCATCCCAGTTGATGCTCCCCTGATAGTGCGACACGTCGATGCCTTCCTTGTACTTTGAGTTGATACGCGCATTGCTAATGCGCAGAAACACCGAACTTGCGTGCGCCATTCTCTTGGCGTTGGCCGTCTTCACTGGCAGAGCGTCGGGCTCAGCAGCCTGGTAGGCAGCCATGCCCCTGCCGTCGCCTTTTTTCTCCTTGCGGGGGGCGGCGTGCAACGGCGCAATGAGTAGCGCGCCGAGGGCAAAAGCGCAAATTCGAGAGGTATATCGTGTAAGGTTAAATAAGCTTTTGAACTCCATATCCGCAAAATTAGGAAAATACACGCGTATTTGCAACCTCCAACTTGCTGATTTACATGTTTTAAGTTAAACTGACGGTTAATTCCCTTTTGGGAGCATCTCAGACACCTTGCTTTCGTTGTTCATGGGCTTGTTTTTTAAGGGGAAACGAGCGGGCTGGTTCGTATGGGTTCAGGGAAAGTCGCCCTTAGATGGGATGTAGCCGACGTTCACCGTACGATGGACGCATGTCTCTCGTACGACGTATATGTGTAAAGTGTACGATGTACATGTGTCAAATGTACGATGGACGTGTGTGCATCGTACGGGGGACATGAAAAAGCCCGGGGGTACGGAGGCGTACTCCCGGGATAGAAGGGGTTAGTCCACTACGGTGACGCGCGTGGTGATGGTTACGGTGAAGCCGAAGTTGGGGCGAACGGTGTAGGTGGCTTTCGTTAGGCCGCGGTCGTCGAGTCGTTCGGAGTACTCGTTGCCGTACTGATTTGCCCAGACGGTGGTGTTGCCCGAGCCGTTGTAGACGGCCTTGAAGGTGAGGGTGTAGTCGCCGCTCTTTTGGAACGTGATGGTGTCTACGGGATTGTCCTTCTCGTAGTCGTAGATTACCTGCGAGGTGTAGTGGTGCTTGTTGTCAGCCTCGTCGGGCGAGAGTGACCAGGCGTAGGTCGTCTTGTTGAGCTGTCGGCCCGTGGTCTTCTGTACGGCGGTGGCGACGGCCTTTTCGCCCACGTGGATTGTTGTGCTACCGGTGCTATTCTCCACCACGCGGAGCTCGCTAAACGTGGGAGGCTTCTGTGCGTACTTCTCGTTGTCGCTGTCCTGCGAGCACGAGGTGAAAGCCGCTGCAGCCGCGAAGGCCGTAAGGGCGGGTAGGATGTGTTTTGCCATAATATCGTTTTTGTGTGTCAGATAAGCGTTCCGTCGCCTTGGCGCACGATCTCAGCCTCGCCGCTGAGGCAGCTCACCACGGTGCTTTCGCCTTCCGTGCCGTTCCCTCCGTCGATTACGAGGTCTACCTGCGCGCCAAACGTCTCGTCTATTAGGTCGGGGTTGGTTCGGTAGGCAGGGTCTTCCAGTTCCCCCTCATGGGGCAGCGAGGCCGTCATGAGCGGTGCGCCGAGAATTTCGAGGATGTCGCGCACGAGTGGCGAGTCGGGCATGCGGATGCCTATCTCCGCCGTCTTGCGGGTGCGGAACACCTTGGGCAGTTTGTTCTTTCCCGAAAGGATAAACGTGAAAGGGCCGGGCAGATTGCGGCGCATCAGTTTGTAGATGGGGGTAGAGATGTGCGCATAGTCACTGATGGAGCTCATGTCGTAGCAGATGACCGACAGCGGGTGGGCCGAAGGGCTGATTTGGCGGATTTTGCATATCCGCTCCACAGCCCGCTCCTTCAGGGCGTGGCAGCCGAGGGCGTAGGTGGTGCCTGTGGGGTAGATTATCACACCGCCGTCGTTGAGCACGTCTGCCACCTGCTGCAAGCGTTCGGGCGGGTTGTTCTTTGTGTAGAGCTTAAGCATGGCAATGAGTTGGAAACTAACGGGTTAGAACGTTTTGAGCTTCTGGTAGAGACGCTGTACGGGCAGACCTACAACGTTGAAGTAGCTGCCCTTGATTTCCTCCACTGCTACGACGCCAATCCACTCCTGAATGCCATATGCGCCGGCCTTGTCGAAGGGCAGGAAGTTGTCCACGTAGTAGTCTATCTCCTCGTCGGTAAGTGTGGCAAACTTCACCAAGCTCGTCACGCCGAAGTTCTCCGTGCGGTCCGCCGTGACGATGGTTACGCCCGTGATCACCTGGTGGCTTTTGCCCGAAAGCAGGTGGAGCATGGCGCGCGCCTGGTCGGCGTCCTTGGGTTTGCCGAGCACTTCGCCCTCCACGTAGACGATGGTGTCCGCTGTGATGAGTAGTTCGTTGGGAGCCATGGACGTGCGGTAGGCATTGGCTTTGCTGCGCGAGATGTAGCGCACAATGTCCTCGCCGCGAAGCGAGTCGGGGAAACTCTCGTCGATGCCGTAGAGCGTACGCACCTTGAAGTCAACGCCCATGCGCTGGAGCAGTTCCTTACGCCGCGGCGAGTTGCTCGCGAGAACTATCTGGTACTTTTTAAGATTTTCGAGCATGTGTCTTTCTGTTTTTAGGTTTTTCTTTCTCTATTGTTTACAATGAATAGGGTGGGGCTACCAGCCGAATGCCGTGGAGTCGCCCATCCATTTGCCCTGTGCGCGCAACACCTGTTCAACAACGTCGCGCACACAGCCGTAGCCACCGTTGAGCGGACTGACGTAGGTGGCAATCTCCCTGATCTCCGCCGCCGCATCGGCTGGGCAGCAGGGGCAGCCACAGCGTTGCATCACTTCGTAGTCGGGGATGTCGTCGCCCATGTATAGCACTTCGTCCTCCTGGATGCCGAGGCTGGCCGTCCACTCCTGGAACTTGCTGATTTTCACGGCTGTGCCCAGGAATACGTCCTTGATGCCAAGGCCCTCGTAGCGCACCCTGACGGCCTCACTCCTGCCGCCCGTGATGATGGCTACGGGCATGCCGCGCTTCACGGCGAGTTGCAGGGCATAGCCGTCCTTGATGTTGGCTGTGCGGCAGGGCTGGCCGCCCTCGAGCAGCAGCACGTTGCTTGCGCTCAGCACGCCATCGACGTCGAATGCAAGGGCTTTGATACGAGTAAGGTCGAAGTTGATCATGCGTTGTTGGTTTTGCTGTATTCGTGTATGTCTCGGCTCATCAGGCGGTAGAGCTGTTGCAGAGTCTCGTTTCCGCTGAGCATTTGCAGGTGCTTAGCCATAATGTTCTCGTCCCAGCGAACGGCAGGCCCCGTCTGTGCCTCAACGGGCGAGAGCGTGCGGAGTTTGTTGACGGTCTCCTCCACGATGGGGCGGAGCAGTTCGGCGGGCAAATCGTTGTCGCGAAGCATCTGGGCGGCGATGGCTATGCAGTGGTTGGCAAAGTTGTTGGCAAACACGCCAGCTAAGTGCAGCGAGGCTCGTTGCCGAGAGTCCAACGGGAGGACTTTGGGCGACAGGGCGTGTGCCAACGCCGTTGCCTGGCGTACGGAGGCCTCGTCCGCGCCCTCCACGAAGAGCGGCACTTGGGAAAAGTCGAGCGGCTTGCTCTTGCTGAACGTTTGCAAGGGGTAGACCACCGCCGCCCCTTCGCCCTTTCCCAAGGCAGAGAGCGGCAGACTTCCCGACGTGTGCACCCAGAGGGCGTCCTCGTGCTTGCCCGTGCGGTGAAGTTCGGCGGCAATGCTTTGCACAGCGTCGTCTTTGAGCGCAAAGAGCAGGATGTCGCTTGGAGGTATGCAGCTAATGTCGTCTGTGAACGTACCTGCGCCCGCTACCTCCCTTGCCAAACATTCCGCATGGCTGAGGGTGCGGCTGTAAACGCAGACAATGCGGTACGGGCCGCTCTGCAAGGCTCGGGCTATGTGGGTGGCCACGTTGCCCGCGCCCAGAATGCTTATGTCCATGGGGAGGATAGTTTATTGTACGGACGAGTTGTGCTTTTCATTACGTTTCAGGTATTCTTCATAGGTCCTTTTCCAGCGGTCGTGCGACCACAGCCATATCTCAGGACGTGCTTTGATCGTCTCGCTGAGCAGGCGGAAGTACGTGTCGGTAGGCTCGTCTTCGGGGCAGCTCCTCACGTCGTCGGTAATCTTCGAGATGACGCACCGGTAACGGCCTCTGCGTGGCCTTTCGAGGTGGAGGTAGAAGAGGGCGGCGTCTACCTTGCGCGCTATCTGTTCCGTGCCAGTGAACACGGGGGTGTTGTGGTTCAGAAAGTCCACCCAGTGGTGAATACTGTTCCACTTGGGGGCTTGGTCGGCTATGAAACCGATGATTGTCGGCGTGTGGCTGCGGCTGTTGCGCACCACGTAGCGCAGGGTCTCCTTCATGGGGATGTTCACCGCCCCGTAGCGGCTGCGGATGTGCAGGAACAGGCGGTCGAACGCCGGGTTGCGCAGAGGGTGATAGATCTGCCCGGTTGCAATGCCCGGGTCGATGTCGAGAACAAACTTGCTGAGCGATGCCACCCACTCCCAGTTGCCGTAGTGGGCCACGTAGATAAAGGCGAAATCCTTCTTCGCGTTCTTCAGCGTGCTGACCATCTCGTCAACGCCCTCAAACTGTATGCGCCTCCGCATCTCCTTTTCCGTCATAGTGCAGAGCTTGATGGTCTCCACAATGTAGTCCGAAAAGAAATGGTAGAACTTTTTCTCCGTGCGCCTAATTTCCCGACTGTCCTTTTCGGGAAAAGCCGTCGTAAGGTTGCGGCGAACAATGACGCGACGGTAGCGAACTACGTAGTACACAAGGAAAAAAAGCGCGTCGGAGATGACGTAGAGCAACCACAGGGGTAGCTTCGACAACAACCAGACCACGCTATATAATATACGGTATTGCATATTTTCCCTATTCAGTAGTACCCAGCCGCAACGGTCAGCCGGCATCTTTGCAAAGTTAAGGAAAAGACGGGAAAGGCAAAGAATGTGCGCCTTTGTGACGAAAATTTTGGGCACAAAGGGAATCTGGAAGATAGCTCAACGGATAGTACCACGAAGCCCAGTCTGTTGGCAGTGATTTATGGAACCATTCTAATAACAATCGAGCCACCTACTTCTCTGATTGTGCGTTCATCCGCAAAGTCGGTTGAACATGGAGGCGGATCAAACGGA
>CAVKGN010000131.1:0-5569 GCA_963655595.1 uncultured Oscillospiraceae bacterium | reverse complement strand
CCGTATGCCGAACGGCACGTACGGTGGTGTGAGAGGTCGGAAAACGAAAGTAGGAAGAAAACTACTTCGTTTTCCTCCTACTCGATCCTCCCGCGGAGGATTTTACTGTGGGGCGTGATAGGCGGAATTTCTCGGCGGAGGACTTTTGTCGGCTCAGGGAAAATAACTCTTGCATTTGTTTTACGAACATTTGGAAATCAGAATGTTTTATTCGTATCTTTGCAAGCAAGAATGAGTGAGGGGCTTTCTGATGAAGTTCCTCACCTTTTTTTACTACTCATTATAAGTATGATAGACAAGAACGTTGTAAGGAGTTTGGTGGACGAATGGTTGGAGGGCAAGGAGTATTTCCTGACCGACCTCACCGTTAGTCCCGACTCGCGTATTGTGGTGGAGATTGACCACGAGGAAGGCGTGTGGATTGAAGACTGCGTCGACCTGAGCCGTTTCATTGAAAGCCACCTCGACCGCGAACAGGAGGACTTTGAGCTCGAAGTGGGCAGCGCAGGCATTGGGCAGCCCTTCAAGGTGCTTCGGCAATACGAAATCCATCAAGGAGAGCAGGTTGAAGTGCTCACAGCTGAGGGCAAGAAACTCCAGGGCGTGCTGAGCGACGTGACCGATGAAGCGTTCACCGTCAACGTAGAGGAGAAGGTGAAGGAAGAAGGGAAGAAGCGTCCGCAGATTGTGGAGAAGCCCTACACGTTCAAGTACGACGAGGTGAAGTACACGAAGTATCTCATCACGTTCAAGTAGCCTCCTCCCGCGGGAGACTGCGGCGGGCTGAGGCTCCGAAAACATAAGAAGGAAACAAAAGATACAGAAACCATAATGGCTAAGAAAAAGCAAGAGACGGCAAGTCTTATTGAAACCTTTGCGGAATTCAAGCAAAACAAGAATATCGACCTCACCACAATGGTGGGCGTGCTGGAGGAGAGCTTCCGTAGCGTAATCGCTAAGCTCTTCGGTTCGGACGAGAACTTCGACGTGATTGTCAACCCCGACAAGGGCGATTGCGAGATCTACCGCAACCGCGTGGTGGTGAACGACAACGAGGTGAACGACCCGAACAAGCAGATATCCCTTTCTGACGCACAGAAGATTGACGCTACCTACGAGGTGGGTGAGGATGTGTCGGAGGAGATACACTTTGCCGACTTCGGTCGCCGCGCCATCCTGACGCTCCGTCAGACCTTGGCAAGCAAGATTCTTGAACTCGAACACGACGCGCTCTACAATAAATATAAAGACCGCGTGGGCGAGCTTATCACGGCTGAGGTTTACCAGACTTGGAAGAGCGAAACCCTCCTCATGGACGAGGACGGCAACGAGCTCTATATGCCTAAGTCGCAGCAAATTCCCCGCGACTACTTCCACAAGGGCGACACTGTGACCGCCGTTATTGACCGCGTGGACAATGCGAACGGCAATCCTAAGATTTTCCTTTCGCGTACGTCCCCCGTATTCTTGCAACGCCTCTTGGAGATGGAAATCCCCGAAATCTCTGACGGCACGATACGCCTGTGCCGCATAGCCCGCATCCCGGGTGAGCGCGCCAAGATTGCCGTGGAGAGCTACGACGACCGCATCGACCCCGTAGGTGCCTGCGTAGGTGTGAAGGGTAGCCGTATTCACGGCGTTGTTCGTGAGCTTCACAACGAGAATATTGACGTAATCAACTATACCGCCAACCCGTCGCTGTTCATTCAGCGCGCCTTGAATCCTGCCCAGGTATCCAACGTGGTGCTCAACGAGGAGGAGAAGAAGGCCGAGGTATACCTCCGTCCCGAAGAGGTGAGCCTCGCCATCGGTAAGGGCGGTATGAACATCAAACTCGCCTGCATGCTGACACAATATACCATCGACGTGTTCCGCGAAATCGACGGCGACACGGAGACAGAGGACATCTACCTCGACGAGTTCAGCGACGAGATTGACCAGTGGGTGATTGACGCCATCAAGAGCCTCGGCCTGCGTACGGCAAAGGACGTGATCAACGCCCCGCGCGAAATGCTCATTGAGAAGGCCGACTTGGAGGAAGACACCGTAGACGACGTGCTCCGCGTGCTTCGCGCCGAGTTTGAGGACGATGACAAGAGCGCCGAAACAGCTCCTGCCGAAGAGACACCTAACGAACCTGCCGAAGAGCCGACAGGCGAGGAAAGCTAATGGAAAGAGTGGGCAGTGCGTGCCTGGGAAACGACGTTGAGCGTTCCCGGCACGCACTGCTCAACAACTGCACAAACGAGAACACAACCACACATTAGCAACACAACTCCATTGCATGAGCATCAGATTAAATAAAGCAATTAAAGAATTTGGCGTAGGTCTGCAGTCCATCACCGGACTCCTTAAAGAGAAGGGACACCCCGTGGAAAGCAACGACCCCAATCAGCGCCTTGACGACGAGCAGTACGAAATCCTGAAAAAGGCTTTCAGCGCCGACAAAACCTTGCGCGACAAGGCCGAAGAGCGTATGCAGGACCGCCAGGAGAAGAAGCGCATTGCCAATCGTCAGACCGAGGCACCTGAGATGGTGAAGACTGTCGTTCCCGAGGTGAAAGGCCCGCACGTGGTCGGACACATTGACCTTGACGCCCCCAAGGCAGCCACTCCCAAACCCAAACCCGCTGAGAAAGCCGAAGCTCCCAAAGCTCCGGCTGCAACTGCAAATAAGCCCGAGCCCACTCCAGCCCCCGCTGAGAGCAAGCCAGCAAGCCAGCCCGCAGCAACTGTGAAACCCGCAGAGACGGCACCCGCTGCCCAGCCCGCAAAGACGGCAAGCGTGGAGGAACGCGCCAACGCCATCGGCGAGGAGAAGGACGGCGTGTTCACCCTTCACAAGCAGGGCGAAATAACTGGTCCCAAGGTGCTTGGTACGATTGACCTCAGCAGCATCAATTCCAATACTCGCCCCAAGAAGAAGAGCAAGGACGAGCGTCGCCGCGAGCAAAACGGCCGCCAGGGCGGAGCAACCGATGCCAACGGTCAGCGCAAGAAGCGCAACCGCATTGGTGGCGAACGTGTGGACGTGAACAACGCCGCCAACCAGCCCAAGCAGAACGGCAACAACAACGGCAAGAAGCGCCGCAACGAAATGGCCGGTGGTGCTGGTCAGGCTGCCAACGCTGGTAAGGCCGCAGGCAAGAACCGCAACCGCAAGGCCAAGGAGCAGCAAAAGACTGAGGTGAGCGACGAGGACGTTGCCAAGCAGGTAAAGGAGACGCTCGCACGCCTCACAAGCAAGCAAAAGGGCGGCAAGGGCGCAAAGTACCGCAAGGAAAAGCGCGAACAGCAGCAGGCCCGTGCTGAGGAAGAACGCCGCGAAGCAAAGGCCGAGAGCAAGATACTGAAGCTCACCGAGTTTGTGACAGCCAATGAGTTGGCACAGATGATGGACGTGCCCGTTACCAAGGTCATCGGTACCTGCATGAGCATCGGCATCATGGTGAGCATCAACCAGCGCATGGACGCTGAGACCATCGACCTCGTAGCCGAGGAGTTTGGCTTCAAGACGGAATACGTGGCTGCCGACGTGCAGGAAGCCATTGCAGAGGAGGAGGATGCTCCCGAGGACCTCGAACCCCGCGCACCGATTGTGACGGTGATGGGACACGTTGACCACGGTAAGACGTCGTTGCTCGACTACATCCGTAAGTCGAACGTGATTGCCGGTGAGGCTGGCGGCATTACGCAGCACATTGGTGCTTACAACGTAACGCTCGACAATGGTCGCCGCATCACCTTCCTCGATACCCCGGGTCACGAAGCGTTCACCGCCATGCGTGCCCGCGGTGCCCAGGTGACGGATATCGCCATCATCATCATCGCTGCCGACGACGACATCATGCCCCAGACCAAGGAGGCCATATCGCACGCCATGGCTGCCAACGTGCCCATCGTCTTCGCTATCAACAAGGTAGATAAACCTCATGCCAACCCCGACAAGATTAAGGAAGGACTGGCAGCCATGAACTTCCTCGTAGAAGAGTGGGGCGGTAAATACCAAAGCCAGGACATCAGCGCAAAGAAGGGCGACGGCGTGAAGGAACTGCTCGAAAAGGTGCTCCTCGAAGCCGATATGCTTGAACTCAAAGCCAACCCCAACCGCAAGGCTACGGGTACGATTATAGAGTCCTCACTCGACAAGGGACGCGGCTACGTGGCCACCATACTCGTGTCGAACGGTACGCTCAAGCAGGGCGACACCGTACTCGCCGGTACAAACTTTGGCCGCGTAAAGGCACTCTTCAACGAGCGCGGCGCACGCATCGACAACGTTGGCCCCTCTATGGCTGCCACGCTGCTCGGCTTCAACGGCGCTCCGCAGGCTGGCGACCAGTTCCACGTGATGGACACCGAACAGGAGGCACGCGAGATAGCCAACAAGCGCGAACAGCTCCAGCGCGAGCAAGACCTCCGTACACGCGAGGTGCTTACGCTCGAAAAGATTGGCAAGCGCCTGAAACTCGGTTCGTACCACGAGCTCAACATCATCGTCAAGGCCGACGTGGACGGCTCCGTCGAGGCTCTCGCCGACTCGTTCATCAAGCTCTCTACGGAGAACATCGTGGTGAAGGTCATCTTCAAAGGCGTGGGTCAGATCAGCGAGAACGACGTAACCCTTGCCGCCGCATCCGAAGCCATCATCGTTGGTTTCCAGGTGCGCCCCTCGCAGCAGGCACGCAAGCTGGCAGAGCGCGACGGCGTAGAAATTCGTCAGTACTCCGTCATCTACGACGCCATCGAAGACGTCAAGGTGGCAATGGAGGGTATGCTTGAACCCGTCATCAAGGAAGAGATCACCGCCAACGTGGAAGTGCGTCAGGTATACCACATCTCCAAGGTGGGCTACGTGGCTGGTGCATACGTGCTCGACGGCAAGGTGAAGAGAACCGACAAGGCTCGCCTCATCCGCGACGGCATCGTTATCTTCACCGGCGAGATCAACGCCCTCAAGCGTTTCAAGGACGACGTGAAGGAGGTGACGACCAACTTCGAGTGCGGTATCTCGCTCACCAACTGCAACGACATCAAGGAAGGCGACATCATCGAAACCTTCCAGGAGGTGGAAGTGAAGCAGAAGCTCTCATAAGCCCTCTGCCCACATTCCTCCGGCAAAATACAACGGCACGGAAACCGTACCCCCAGCGGGCAGACGAGTTTCCGTGCCGTTCGTTTGTCCTGCCTGGGCTTGCGTAATGGCCTGTTTCGGTTGATTATTAAAAGCCTGCATTAGCTCGCATTGAAGTATGTTTCGACGCAATTTTGTAGGAAAATGCGCATTTATGGCGGCAAAATATGTAATTGGGTGCCCCGAGGACTCATTTAACAAGGCATATGCATCAACTTTCAACGAAAGTTCGTAAGTTTACAACCAAAGTTACGCAGGACTCGGGCTGATGCTGAACAATGCACGGATGGGACTGTCTTATTAGTCGCCACGTTGCGTGTTGTCCTACGTAAAAGTAAATAATCCTACAACATAAGACCCAATGCCTATGGTATAACAAGACAATAAACATATAAGGAAGCGTTAGCTTTAATTCTTGTATTCTGAAAATTCGCC
>CAVKGN010000130.1:0-5629 GCA_963655595.1 uncultured Oscillospiraceae bacterium | reverse complement strand
TGTTCTTACATCCGGGCTCGTGGATAAATACTTGCAAGTATTCACGTTACCGCTTGCAAGTATTCACGTTACCACTTATCAAGTATTCAATATGCTGCTTGCCAAGTATTTATCCACACCCCCGGATATAAGAACGGCGAGCCGCCGCATAGTAAGCAGTGACTCGCCGTTAGGGAGTTATTTCAGTTTGGCATCCTGCGGGTTGCGCAGGCCGCGCGCGCCGCTAAGGAAGGCCTTGGCTGTGCCAAAATTGAGGTTCATGTCCAGACGCACGGGCAGGTGGTTTTTGTCGTCGGTGATGTAGAAGGTGACGATTTCCTTTTCCTTGCCGTCCTCTTTTTCTACGAAGGAGAAGACGAGGCAGCGGTATTTGACGCCGGTGTTTTCCATCTTGAACGTTTTCTTACCTCGGTAGATGACGCTCTTCCACTCGCAGTTGTGGCCGTCGGCCATGAGGAAGTTGATGCGGTGGCCCACCTTCATGCCCTCTGCCGAGAAGGAGCGGGCGCGCATGAGCATACTCACCATGTCGAAGGCGCAGTATTTGCTGGTGTGGTTGCTAAACGAGGGTTGCAGCTGGTCGCGCTGGTAGCGCATCTTCACGCTGCACTGTCCGGAGGGGTAGCTGTACCACACTTCGTTCTTGCGGTAGGTCTTTCCCTCAAAGGCTTTCTTGGCGTAGTATTTCGGCACGAGGTTCAGACCCATGTAGGCCATGAGCGTGTCGCGCATCACGAAGAGTTTGTCGGCTTTCTTTGAGCCTCGGGTGATGAGGTAGGTGCGGTAGGCGGGTTGTCCGCCGTAGGTGGTTTGCGTGGTGTTCATGGAGGCGGAGCCAACCTTGACCCAGACGAATTTCCAGTTGAAGTAGAGGTCGTAGATGAGGGTTTCGCCGCTTTTGAACGACGTGTTGTTCGACGAGCATTGTGCCCCCGCGCTGAGTGCGCCAGTGAGGGCGATAATCAAGAGTAACAGTATTTTCCGCATAGTAGGGGGAATGTGTGTGAGTTCGTAATGTTTTGAATGTCGCGTGAGGCGTGAGGGCGTTTTATGCGTGATGGGTTATGCGAGGGGGGCGTCCGTGGGCAAACGCCCGGGTTCGGGGGCGTTGTGGATACATGAATGCTTAGCGGGGCGTTGCCCCTCGTTAAGGGAGCTGCCCTTGCAGGGCGCCAACTATCCCGCACGGGCTACCCAGGGTGCCGTTCGGAGATTTCATCTCCTCACTCTGCCCTGGGCTATGGGGAGCTGCCCTTTCAGGGCGCGGTTTGTGGACAGGTGTCCATTGATAGGCCCAGGGGCATTTAATGCGTGATGGGTCGTCCGCAGTTGTCGTCCGTAGGCAAACGCCCCGTGGGGGCAGTTGCACATAGCCCAGTGCTATGGAGAGCAGGGCTTTCAGCCCGCGGTTTGTGGACATTGGTGTTGTGTCCTATATGCTTCCTTTGAGTCCTGCAGCGGGCCCTAGGTACATATCCTCATGTCCTGCAACGCGCGCCCCGAAGGGGCAACTTAACCTAGCCCAGGGCAAAGTGAGGGACGGAGTCTCGAACGACACCCTGGGTAGCCTGGCGCAGGATTGTTTCCGCCCTGAAAGGGCAGCTTATTTAATACCGGGCAACGCCCGGGTTCGGGGGCGTTGTGGGCAACTGAATGCTTAGCGGGGCCTGCCCCTCGTATAGGTAGCTGCCCTTACAGGGCGCCAACGCATTCGCCCTGAACTACCCAGGGTGCCGTTCGGAGATTTCATCTCCTCACTCTGCCCTGGGCTATGGGGAGCTGCCCTTTCAGGGCGCGGTTTGTGGGCAGGTGCCCATTGATAGGCGTTAGTTCCATTCTTAGGCGTTAGTTGTCCCAAGGTAATCCCCCAGTATTTGGCCGAAAGCCTTGTCGATTGTTATGCCCACAGGAAAGGCTGAAAGCCTTGCGAGTTTCTAGCCCAGGGCATAGGCGCAAAGCGTAAGCGGAGTGCCGTCGCCCTGGGTTTTCGTTGCAGCAAAGTTGCCGCGCTGAAAGTGCAAA
Organism: uncultured Oscillospiraceae bacterium; assembly: GCA_963655595.1. GTDB lineage: Bacteria > Bacteroidota > Bacteroidia > Bacteroidales > Bacteroidaceae > Alloprevotella. Next base: position 3,607 of record CAVKGN010000130.1, on the reverse strand, counting down.
AGTAGAACGGGGCTACCCGGGGTGTCGTTCCCCTGCATTTGCTGGCTGCAAACTTAGTAAGTTATTTGGGATTAGGGCGAAGGGCTGGGGGCGTTATTTGCCCTTTTGGCGCAAACGCTCGGCGTTGCGGTTCTGGGGCGTTTTCTTCTTCTCGCCCTTTTGCTTGACGAGGTCGGAGGGCTTCTGCTTCGTCAGGTCGCGACCTTTGAGCGTCCAGTTTTGCTCAATGTCCCAGTTGGCGCGGACGGTGATCTTCGTGGGATAGTAGTACACCTCCTCGCTCTGCTCGTTGCGAGTGAACGAACCGACGTCCCACTTTCCGTTGCCGTTGCGGTCGGTGAAGGCACGCAGGTAGTAGTCGCCGGGGGAGAGGTAGTAGAAGTCGGCACGGCCGCCGCGAGCCACACGCACTTGCTTAGCCACGCGGTCGTCCGACACGAGCAGCTGCACTACGGTGGATGTGTCGGCGTCGGAGAGGATGAGGAAGAGCGAGCCGTAGGTGGTCTCGTCGTTCACGTGTATCTTGGAGTCGATGTTCTTGTTCACCTTGCCCGACACGCCCTCAATGCCGGCGGAGTCGACGTTGAGCACGTAGTCCTGCCCGGGGCGCCACTCCGCACGGATGGTGTAACTCAGGAGCGACACGCTGTCGCGTTCCAGGCGGAAGGGGGCTTCGGTAAATAGGCTGTCCTTTTTGAGGAACAGGTGGACGGCGGAGGTGTCTACCCTTACGGGCGGTTCGGTGAGCGTGAGGCGGATGTTCTCGTCGGGGTTGATGGAGCCCTGGCTGCCCATCTTCACGTCGAGGGGTTTCACGGTCTTCGTTTCGCGGGTGAAGTCGCCGCGTTTGTGTCGCTTCTCCAGTTCGCGCTGCCACTTGGCGTCGTCTTCGGCCTTGAACTTCTGCCGTTTGGCGTAAGAGAACTGCGGCACGAGTTCCAAGGTGTCCGTCTGCTGGTAGAGCTCGTAGGTAGAGTCGTTCGTGGCCTCGTAGGTGAGGGCTATGCAGAGCGAGTCGGTGTTGACGAGGACGGTGTCGCGCAGCCAGTAAGTCAGCGTGTCGTTGCCTACGGAGCGGTCCACAATGAAGGCATCGTCGGCGTTGAAGTTCAGGCCGCGCACCTGGGGCATCTCCTTCGAGGGAGCGGTGAAGAAGAGTTTGAAATACTCCGGCTCGCGCGTGGCTTTGAGCAGCTGGCGCACGGGGTTGCTCTCGTTGAAGGCAAGCAGACACAGGTCGTCGGGCAGGTAGTGGGTGAAGGGCACCGTGCGCACGGTGTCGATGTGGACGGTGTCGGCCCAGAGCGTGTCGTGTCGCACATCGGCAAAGGACGAGGGGGTGACGGTCTGCGAGGAGAAGGCTATCATCTCGCCGCGGCTGTACTTAAAGTCACCGTCCACGTCCTTGAGGGCATAGATGCGGTAGGTGCCAGGGGCAACGCCCTTTATGCAGAAGTGGCCGTTGCCGTCGGTGCGCGCCACGCGGTCGAAGGGCTGCGTAAGGAAGGCGGAGTCGGCCAGGTTGCTGTGCAGACCCACGAGGATGCCCTTGATGGGTTCAAGGTTCGAGGCCGCAAGGACGTGACCCGCCACCTCCATGGTGTCGAGACGTTCGCCCGTACTGAAATAATAGGTGAAGTTGCCAAGGGGGTTGCCCTCGTTGCTGTCGACGATGGCGTCGCTGAAATCAATGGTGTAGGTGGTGCCAGGCTTCAGGGAGTCGAGCAGCTGCACGCTGATGTGCTTCCCCGAGGCTTTAATCTCGGGCGTTTCCACCTGCGGGGGTGAGATGGTCACCTTTTCCTGAATATCCTCCACCTTGATGAGTTCGTCGAAGGCAATGGTCACCTTGCTGGCCTTCTCGTTGGTGCCTCCGAGCGAGGGGGTCATGCGCACGATGCGCGGCGGTGTTTCGTCGTAGGGACCGCCGTCGGGGCCCGAGCCGGGGTTGGCGCAAGCCACCAGCAGGGCAGCAAGGAGCAGAAGGGGGAGAAGGAGGAGGGGTATGAGGCGTTTTGTAGTCATTGGGCGGAGGGGGTGTCAGGGTTTGTAAAGATAGAACGACACAGGGAGCGTTAGCCGTTGAGCCGCAGCACTTGTTCAATGATGTCGCGGTTGTTGCTGAGGCGCGGCACTTTGTGTTGTCCGCCGAGCTTGCCGCGGCTTTTGAGCCAGTCGTTGAACAGGCCAGGACGCGCCGTCACCACCTCGAGCTGTTGCAGGGTGATGTCCTTGTGGCGCTTGGCCTCGTAGTCGGAGTTGACGCGCTGCAAGGCCTCGTCGAGCGTGCGGGCAAAGAGGGCAAGGTCGGCTGGGGGCGTGCCAAACTCTATCACCCACTGGTGGCGGCACTTGCCCTGGCCGTCCATAAACACGGGGGCGGCGGTGTACTCGTTCACCACGGCACCCGTCTGGCGGCAGGCTTCTTGCAGGCCGCGCTCGGCGTTGTCGACGATGAGTTCCTCGCCAAAGGCGTTGATGAAACTCTTTGTGCGCCCGCTGATGACGAACTTCCACGGGGCTGTCTGGGTGAACCGCACGGTGTCGCCAATCTGGTAGCGCCACAGTCCGCACGAGGTGGTGATGACGATGGCGTAGTTGCGTCCGGGTTCTACCGCCCACAGGGGGACAACGGCGGGGTTGTCCTTGCCCACCTCGTCGAGGGGGATGAACTCGAAGAACACGCCGTAGTCTATCATGAGGAGCATGGCGAGGTCCGCCGGGTCGTCCTGCAAACCGAAGAAGCCCTCGGAGGCGTTGTAGGTCTCCATGTAGCGCATCTGGTCGCCCCGGATAAGGCGGCTGTACTGCTCGCGGTAGGGGGTGAAGGCCACGCCGCCGTGGAAGAACACTTCGAGGTTGGGCCACACCTGGTCGATGCTGTCCTTGCCGCTCACCTCGAGCACGCGGGTCAAGACGGACATCATCCACGAGGGCACGCCGGACAGGTTGGTGACGTTCTCGCGGATGGCAAGGTGGGCTATGCGGTCGCGCTTCTCCTCGAAGTCGGAGAGCAGGGCCACGCTCTTCTTCGGCACACGGAGGAGGTTGACAAGGGGATTGATGTTCTCAATGAGGATGGCGCTGAGGTCGCCCACGAGCGAACGGGCCACGTTGTAGTTGGGGGCGTGGCTACCGCCGAGGATGAGGGCCTTGCCGTCGAGCAGGCGACTCTTGGGATTGTTGCGCAGGTAGAGGGCCACGGCATCGGTGCCACCGCGGTAGTGGGTGTCGTGCAGCCCTTGGCGACTCACGGGGATGAATTTGCTCTTGTCGTTGGTGGTGCCAGACGATTTGGCGTACCACCTCACCTCGCCGGGCCACAGCACGTTGCGTTCGCCGTGGCGCATGCGGTCAATGCCGCCTTTGAGTTCCTCGTAGGTGTTTATGGGCACGAGGCGTGCAAAGTCCTCGTAGCTGTGTATGTTGCTGAAATTATGGTTCTTGCCCCATTCCGTGTCAGCGGCCTCGCGAACAAGGCGAGCCAGCACGCCGCGCTGAATGTCCTCAGTATGGAGGGCATAGCGGTCAATCGCATGCAAACGTTTAAGGAACAGGGGACGGACAAAGGATGTGATGCTCATGGTTTTTGATGTTGCGTGGGGGG
>CAVKGN010000129.1:0-5659 GCA_963655595.1 uncultured Oscillospiraceae bacterium | reverse complement strand
TTTAAATTCTTCGGATGTAATTACTTTGCTTTCTGTTTTTCTATTTAAATAAGCCTCTCTTTTGATAAGCCTCAATGGCGTATATTGCTATTTGCTCGGCTTCGTGGAGGGAGACTTTCAGTTTTGCGCCGGCAGCGTTTTTGTGTCCGCCTCCGCCGAAGAACTCCTTCGACATTTCGTCGCACGGGAAACCAGGTACGGAGCGGAGAGATACACTCACCTCGCCTTTTGCTCTGTCCTCACGGAGCGAGATGCTCAAACGCAGGCCTTTTACCTGCAAGGGCATGTTCACTATCCCTTCGGTATCGCCGTCTTGGAAGTTATAGAGTTCCTTTTCCTCCTCGCTGAGTGTATAGATTGAGGCTTTGTTGTCGGCATAGAACTTTACGTTCTTGTTGAGAATGTAGCCCATCAGTCTCAATCGGTCTGCGGAGTAGCTGTTGAATACGTTGCGGTATACCTCGTCCTTGTCGAAGCCTTTCGTCAACAACAGACACATGGCTTCGTAGATTTCGCTGCGGCTCGCATTGAAGGTGAAGCCAATGGTGTCTGTCATCATACCCGTGTAGAGGCAGGTGGCAGCGTCTTTGCTCAAATCCTCAAAGCCACCCAACTGATGGATTAAGCGGGTCACTATCTCGCAAGTGGCGCAGAAATTGGGACGAGAAATAACCTGCTTGGGGAAATCTTCAAGAACGGGCTTTTCGTGGTGGTCAATCAGTATGCGGTCTGCCTTAGCCGCTTTAATGACTGTGCCCATCTCCCTCATTCGTCCCAGGTTGTTGAAGTCGAGGCAGAAGATGAGGTCTGCCTCATTGATGATGCTTGTAGCCTTCTCCTTGTCACTGTCGTAAATCAGAATATTCTCTGAGTTGGGCATCCAATTCAAAAAATCGGGAAAGGCGTCGGGCAACACAATCGTCACTTGCTTGCCAAGCGACTGCAAGTAGCTGGTCCAACCTAACGTCGAGCCTACAGCATCGCCGTCGGGGCCTCGGTGACCACACACCACGATCTTGTGGCTTTGGTCGATGGAGTTTTGAAGTTCGGAGAGTTGGTCGCTTTTTAGCAGGTTTTCCATACGGGATATAGTTTAAGTTTATACAGTCGTGTCAGGGATATTTGAGACAGGTTCATGCAGAAAACTGAAAACCTGTCTGCATGTCTGTAAATATCTGCCACAAATTTACCCCCCCCGGTTGAATACGCCTTTTCCAAAGTTTTCCAATTTCAGAACTGGGCTAAAATTTGTCCGCCGTGGAAAGATTTTTCCATCCGTGGGATTTCTTTTTCCACGGCGGAGCGTAAATTCTTGCGTTGGGGGTGGACTGCGGAGCGGTTGGCGAGATAGGCTTGATTAGCCCCGATGGAGTTGACGGACATCGTACGATGCACGCATGTCACTCGTACGATGGACGTGTGTGTGCCGTACGTTGGACACACGTCAACCGTACGATGGACGGCGACTGGAAGGCGAATTGCTTTCAGGGGAACGGAGTGACGAGCGGCGGCATGGGGGCAACTGGTTTTGAAAATAAAGCTAACTTTGCAGTACAATGGGCAAAGGCTGGCTATGCGCCGTGCTTTTCCCCTCTACTGAGATATGCCACGAAAAACAACTTTTGAAAAACATACCCTCTGCGGTCTCCTTCGGCTGCTCTTTGTTGCCGTGCTGTCCGCGGTTGCCGTCGTTTCCGCCAGCGGGCAGATTGCTAAGCCTGCCTACACAGCCCCTAACATCCACACGCTGCGCCTCTGCATTGACAACAATGCGGACCGCTTGCCCGTGTTGCAAAAGGGACAGAACGAGACGCTCACGGTGAGTTTCGACGACATGACGCACGAGTACCGGCGCTACACTTACCGCATTGAGCATTGCGATGCTGAGGGGAACCCGTCCGACGAACTCTTTGAGAGCGACTACGTGCGCAGCACCGCCGACGAGGTGGTGATAGACGACTACGAAACGAGTCAGAACACGACGCAGCTCTACACGCACTACTCCCTGTCGCTCCCTAACTCGCAGATGCGTCCGCTACTGTCGGGCAACTACTGCCTAACCGTCAGTACGGAGAACGAGGACGGCGACCCCGTGGTGGTCATCAAGACCTATTTCGCTGTGGTAGACACGCAGGTGAGTATACGTCCCACCTGCTCCACCGACACCGAGGTGGACTGGAACAATGCCCACCAACAACTTTCGCTCAGTGTGGACATGAACGGCCTTACCGTGCGCGACGCTCGTACGGAGGTGAAGACCGTGGTGATGCAAAACCGCCGGCTGGACAACGCAAAGGTCAATCCGCCCTATACTTCGCAGAACGGCACCGCCCTGCTGTGGGAACATTCGCGCGACCTGATATTCACGGCGGGCAATGAGTATCGCAAAATGGAAATCCTCTCCACCCGCTACCCCGGTATGCACGGCGAGGGCGTTCGCTGGATAGCCCCACTCTACCACTACACGCTCTTCACCGACTACCCGCGGCGCAACTACCTCTACGACGAGGACCGCAACGGCCTGAGCGTGGTGCGCTGGGAGGGCAACGGCGATGCAGACACCGAGGCGGACTACGTGATGACGCACTTCCGCCTGGAAATGCCGCAACTGGCTGCGAACGAGCACCTATACGTATCGGGGCAGTGGACAAATACGGGCTTCGTTCCCGAATATGAAATGGCGTACAACGAGGGCGAGCAGGCCTACACGGCAGACGTGCTGATGAAGTGCGGATACTACAACTATATGTACCTACGCACCACCGACGCCAATCCCACCACGGGCAGCACGCAACCCGTGGAGGGCGACTTTTACCAAACAGAGAACGAATACGACATACTCGTGTACTACCGCCCAACGGGTTCGCGCTACTGGCAACTCGTGGGCTGCGTGACGCCCAAATACCGCAAACAGTAAATTTCCAAAACGATCCATATACAATGAAAATAGCTTTCCTTGACGGACACACGCTGCAAGCAAGCGACGAGATGCTAAGTCCGTTGCGCGCCCTGGGCGACCTGACCGTCTACGACCGCACCCAGCCTGACGAAACGCTCCAACGAGCCGCAGGAGCAGAGGTGTTGATTGTCAACAAAACGGTGCTGACACGGCAAATCATCGAACAGTTGCCCGAACTGCGGCTCATCTGCGTAGCAGGTACGGGTTTCGACAAGGTGGACGCCCTGGCGGCGCGCGAACACGGCGTAACGGTGTGCAACTGTGCGGGCTACTCCACGCAGGCCGTGGCGCAGATGGCGCTGTCGCTGCTACTGGAGGCAGTGGATCACGTGGGCTTTTACACCCAGGAGAACCTGAACGGAGCTTGGTGCCGGTCGAAGGACTTCTGCTACGTGTCGCGTCCACGCTTCGACCTGCCAGGGAAACGCTTTGCCGTGGTGGGCTTCGGCAGCATAGGCCAGGCCTTGACCAACTGCGTGCGCCCGCTGGGTGTAAGGCTCTTTGCCGTGACGAGCAAGAGTCAGGAGGAACTGCCCGCCGACGTAACGAAGATCAGTCGGGACGAGGCATTCGCCACCTGCGACATCGTGAGCCTAAACTGTCCGCTCAACGAGGAAAACCGCGCCTTTGTGAACGCTGAACTGCTCCAAGCGGCGCACCCAGGACTTATCCTGCTCAACACGGCGCGCGGCGGACTGATTGACGAACAGGCCGTAGCCGACGCACTCGGCAAGGGACAGCTCGGTGCCTACTGCTCCGACGTGCTGGCACAGGAACCGCCCACGGACTCCTGCCCTATTCTGCACGCACCAAACGTGTACCTGACGCCCCACATCGGCTGGAAAACGCCACAGACTGTGGAACGTATCATTAATTTGCTGGCGGAGAACATCAAGGGCTACCTGAACGGCACGCCCGTGAGCGTAGTAAACTAACCATAGCCCCGACATGTTTGTTCAGATATTAGACTTTATCGGTACGCTTGCGTTCGCCATCTCGGGCATCCGTCTGGCTTCGGCCAAGCAATTCGACCTTTTTGGCGCATACGTCGTAGGTCTCACCACGGCCATTGGCGGCGGTACCATGCGCGACCTGCTGCTGAGTCAGCCCCCCTTTTGGATGACCAACGCCTTCTACCTGGTCTGCACGGCGTTCGCCCTGCTGTGGGTGATTGCATTCCGCAAATTCCTTGTGAAGCAAAACAATACGTGGTTCCTCTTCGACACCATCGGCCTTGCCCTCTTCACCGTGACGGGCATTGAAAAGACGCTCGCGGCGGGTTTCCCCTTCTGGACGGCTATCATCATGGGCACCATGACGGGTGCGGGCGGCGGCGTGTTCCGTGACGTATTTATCAACGAAGTGCCGCTCATCTTCCGCAAGGAAATCTACGCCTTGGCGTGCGTGGTGGGCGGTATAGCCTATTTTGTTTGCTCGCACTTCGGGCTTGGCAACATTACGTCGGGCGTGGTTTGCGGTCTGCTCGTAATCATCTCGCGTATCCTCGCGGTGCATTACAAGATTCACCTGCCCAGACTTAAAAGCGAGGACTAACTTATGGAACGCTCTGCCGCACGCGGAATGGTGTACGTACACGTGCCTTTCTGCGCAAGCCGCTGCATTTACTGCGACTTCTACTCCACTATACAGACGCCCGAGAACCGGGCGGGCTTCACCCGTGCTGCCTGTGAGGAGATAAGTCGCAGGGCTCAGGGCTTCCCCGCTAAGGAAATCCAGAGCGTGTACTTCGGCGGCGGAACGCCCTCGCAGCTCGGCGTGGATCAGCTTGGGGAAATACTCTCCGCCGTGCGCCGTTCGTTCTGCGTCTGCGATGATGCGGAGATTACCATTGAGGCCAACCCAGACGACATCACACCGGAATTTGCCCGCCAGTTGCAGGCACTGGGCTTCAACCGCGCGAGTCTGGGCGTGCAGAGTTTCAACGACGACACGCTGCGTCTTCTCAACCGCCGCCACACGGCCGCACAAGCCCGCCAGGCCGTGCAGACACTGCGGGAGAACGGCATCGGCAACCTGAGTATCGACCTTATTTACGGACTGCCCGGACAAAGCGTGGAGCAGTTCGAGAACGACCTCGCCGAGGCCTTTTCGCTCCCCATTAGTCACCTGTCCTCCTATGCGCTGACTATGGAAGAGGGCACGCCGCTTGCGCGAAAGGTGGCAAGCGGTAACCTCGCACTCATGGACGAGGATACTTACCTGAACGAATACGCCCTTTTGCTCAACACAGCAGAGCAAAAGGGCTTTGTACACTACGAAATTTCAAACTTTGCACTGCCCGGCTACGAGTCGCGCCACAACTCGGGCTACTGGCACGAACTGCCTTACCTGGGGATTGGCCCCGGCGCACACTCCTACGACGGACACACCCGCCGAGCAAACCGCCCCAACCTGCGCCAATACATTGACAATCCAAGGCAACCCGAATACGACACGGAGCAGCTCACCCCCGACGAGCAGTTCAACGAATACGTCTTTACCTCCCTGCGCACCCTAAGCGGCCTCGACCTCGACGAACTGGCACGCCGCTACGGCAACCAGCCGCTCGCAGAACTCCTCGCAGCCGTCGCTCCCCACCAGCGCAAAGGTACGCTCGTCCGCCACGGTTCCACCCTCCGCCTAACCCGTCAGGGCATCATGGTGAGCGACCTCGTGATGAGCGACCTCATGAGGGTGTAG
>CAVKGN010000128.1:0-5842 GCA_963655595.1 uncultured Oscillospiraceae bacterium | reverse complement strand
GCAAGTATTCACGTTACCGCTTATCAAGTATTCACGTTACCGCTTGCCAAGTATTCAATATGCTGCTTGTCAAGTATTTATCCACAACCCCGGGGATTGTGCTCACGGGGACGGGGAGATGAACCACGACAAGGGAGCGGCAGTTTATGTACAGGCTTTTGTCAGCACTTCCCTTTTGGTCAGAAGTTTGGGCTGTCTACAAAAAGTTGGTACATTTGCAGCGTCAGTCCTCGCCAAGCCTCTTAACAATGCTCAAATCGTGCGGGGCGTTTTTGTTTATATACGTCAGAATAGCCAGAACGTGAAGACAAACGAAAGCGGTCGTAAGGTCGGGGAAATGCCCAGCGTTACGACCGCTTTAATATTAGGAGTATTGTTTCCTTCCGCTTAGAAGTCCGCCGTTTTGGGCGTACGGGGGAAGGGGATTACGTCGCGAATGTTTTGCATACCCGTGACGAAGAGGATGAGGCGCTCGAAGCCGAGGCCGAAACCAGAGTGGGGGCATGAGCCGAAGCGGCGCGTGTCGAGGTACCACCACATGTCCTTCATCGGGATGTTGAGTTCCTTGATGCGGCCGAGGAGTTTCTCGTAGTTCTCCTCGCGCTCCGAACCGCCGATAATCTCGCCGATCTGCGGGAACAGCACGTCCATGGCGCGAACCGTCTTGTTGTCGTCGTTCATCTTCATGTAGAACGCCTTAATCTCCTTGGGGTAGTCCGTAAGGATGACGGGCTTCTTGAAGTGTTCCTCAACGAGGTAGCGCTCGTGCTCGCTCGCAAGGTCAACGCCCCAGTACACGGGGAACTCAAACTTGTGGCCGTTCTTCACTGCCTCTTCAAGGATTTCGATGCCCTCGGTGTACTTCAAACGTACGAAGTCGTGCTCAACAACAAAGTGGAGGCGTTCGAGGAGCGTCTTGTCAATCATCTTGTTGAGGAACTCAAGGTCGTCCTTGCAGTTGTCCAGAGCCCAGCGCACGCAGTACTTGATGAAGTCCTCGGCCAGGTCCATGTTGTCCGTGATGTCGTTGAACGCCACCTCCGGCTCAATCATCCAGAACTCTGCCAAGTGGCGAGGCGTGTTGGAGTTTTCGGCGCGGAACGTCGGACCGAACGTGTAGATTGCGCCCAGAGCCGTGGCTCCCAGCTCACCCTCGAGCTGGCCACTAACGGTCAGCGAGGTGGTCTTGCCGAAGAAGTCGTCGGAGTAGTCAATCTTTCCGTCTTCGTCCTTTTTCAGGTCGTAGAGGTTCTTCGTTGTCACCTGGAACATCTGGCCTGCGCCTTCGCAGTCGGAGGCGGTGATGATGGGCGTGTTGAAGTAGAAGAAGCCGTGGTCGTGGAAGTACTTGTGGATGGCGATGGCCATGTTGTGGCGGATGCGGAACACTGCGCCGAACGTATTCGTACGCAGACGCATGTGAGCGTGCTGACGCATGTATTCAAAGGATTGCCCCTTCTTCTGCATGGGGTAGTCCGCGCCGCAGGTGCCGAGCACCTCGATGGCTGTGGCCTGCACCTCAACGCTTTGTCCGGCGCCCTGGCTCTCCACCAGTGTGCCCTCCACGCTCAGGCAGGCGCCCGTTGTGATGAGCTTGAGCATCTCAGCGTCGAACTTTTCTACGTCGGCCACTACCTGCACGTTCTTGATGGTGCTACCGTCGTTGAGCGCGATGAAGTTGACCGATTTGCTGCCGCGGCGCGTGCGCACCCAGCCCTTTACGCATACCTCAGCGCCAAAGTCGGTGCGCTGAAGCAAGTCGATTATTTTTGTTCTTTTCATTGTTGTTTCTCTTGTAAGTTACTCGTAGGCACCCATGCGGAGCATCTGCACCTCCTTCTCGGTGAGGTAGCGCCAGTCGCCGCGGCGTACGTTCTTCTTGGTAAGGCCGGCAAAGTATACGCGGTCGAGCTTCACCACGTGGTAGCCGAGGCTCTCGAAGATGCGGCGCACGATGCGGTTCTTTCCGCTGTGAATCTCAATGCCTACCTCCTTCTTGTCAGTGGGAGATGCGTAGTCAATGTCGTCAGCCTTGATTTCGCCGTCGTCGAGCATGATGCCTTCTGCAATCTGACGCATATCAGCAGCCGTCACGTTCTTGTCGGTCGTTACGTGGTAAATCTTTTTCTTTAAGAACTTGGGGTGAGTGAGCTTCGAGGCCATCTCGCCGTCGTTCGTAAGCAGCAGCACGCCCGTAGTGTTGCGGTCAAGGCGACCAACGGGGTAGATGCGCTCCATGCACGCCTTCTGCACGAGGTCCATCACCGTCTTGCGGTTCTGGGGGTCTTCGCTCGTGGTGACGTAGCCCTTGGGCTTGTTGAGGAGTACGTAGACCTTCTTCTCAATCTTCACGGTGTTGTCGTGGAACTTCACCTCGTCCGTGCGCAGAACCTTTGCGCCCAGTTCCGTAACCACTACGCCGTTGACCGACACTACGCCGGCTTCGATGTATTTGTCGGCGTCGCGGCGCGAGCAAACGCCCGCGTTGGCGAGGTACTTGTTGAGGCGGATAGGCACCGTGGGGTCGTAGTTCTCCTCCTTGTATTCAAGTCGCTTCTTGTGCGAGTATTTTGCGTGAGGGTCGTAGCCGGCTGTGCGCTGACGGGGCTGGTAGCCACCATTGCCGCCGCCGTTGTTGAAACGGGGACGGTAGCCGCCCTGCTGCGGACGCTGACCGTATCCGCCTTCGCTGCGGTTGTTGCCCTGGCCGTAGCCACCGGGACGGCCATAGCTGTTGCCGCCTTCGTTGCGGCCGTAGCCAGGACGTTGGGGACGTGCGCCGCGGTTGGCATAGCCGCCTTCGCCACCGTTGTTGAAGCGGGGACGATAGCCGCCCTGCTGCGGACGCTGTCCGTAGCTGCCGTTGCCTTCGCCACGGTTGTACGAGCCTCGTTGGCTGTTGCCTTCATCGTAGCGCGGACGGTAGCCGCCCTCGCCGTTGCGCGGCGCATAGCCGCCGTTGTTCATGGATTGCGAATTGCGGTTGAAACGTGGACGGCTGGGGCGGTCGTTGTTGCCGCCGAAGCGGTTGCCGCGTGCGCCGTTGTTGTCACCATGCGACCTGTAACCATCACGGCCATTGTCGCTGTCGTTAAAAAAGTCTTTGTTCATCTTGTTGTAAATAAGGGTGGGGGAAGCTTGTTCTCACGAATGACTTCCGGCACCAGTTTGTGTTGTGTATATAATATAATGTGTGTCTGTCGGTTAAATGCCGGTGTAGTTGTGCGGCGTGATGGCGCGCAGTTCTGCCTTCACAACGTCGCTCACGTCGAGGCCGTCGATAAAGTTGTGGATGCGTTCCTCGGTGATTGCCTCGTTGGTACGCGTGAGGGCTTTCAGAGCCTCGTAGGGGTGGGGGTAAGCCTCGCGGCGCAGAATGGTCTGGATGGCTTCGGCCACCACGGCCCAGCAGTTGTCCAGGTCGCGACGGATGCTCTCCTCGTGCAGGAGCAGCTTGCGCAAGCCTTTCAGCGAACTCTGGAAGGCAATGAGCGCATGACCCATAGGCACGCCGATGTTGCGGATAACGGTGGAGTCGGTCAGGTCGCGCTGCAAACGGCTGATGGGCAGCTTGCGGCTGAGGTGCTCAAGGATGGCGTTGGCTATGCCGAGGTTGCCCTCCGAGTTCTCAAAGTCTATCGGGTTCACCTTGTGCGGCATTGCGCTCGACCCCACTTCGCCCTTCTTAATCTTCTGCTTGAAGTATTCCATGGAGACGTACTGCCAGAAGTCGCGGTCCATGTCAATCACGATGGTGTGTATGCGCTTCATGGCGTCGAACAGGGCAGCCATGTTGTCGTAGTTGCTTATCTGAGTGGTGTAGTCCTCGCGCTCCAGCCCCAGCTTCTCGCTCACGAACTTCTTGGCAAACGTGCGCCAGTCGTACGAGGGGTAAGCCACGTGGTGGGCGTTGAGGTTGCCCGTTGCGCCGCCAAACTTGGCCGTCATGGGGCAAGCTTTGAGCAGTTCCACCTGCTTCTCCAAACGGTAGGCAAACACCTTCACCTCCTTGCCCAAGCGGGTGGGCGAGGCAGGCTGCCCGTGCGTCTTGGCGAGCATGGGGATGTCCTTCCACTCTTCGGCGTAGGCGTTGAGCTGGTCAATAAGTTCTTGGAGAAGGGGGAGGTAAACGTCGTGCGTAGCCTCCTTGAGCATCAAGGGGAACGATGTGTTGTTGATGTCCTGCGAGGTCAGACCGAAGTGGATAAACTCCTTGAAGCTGTCGAGCCCGCCGATTTTGTCGAACTGCTCCTTGATGAAGTACTCAATGGCTTTCACGTCGTGGTTCGTCACGCTCTCAATCTCCTTCACGCGGGCTGCGTCAGCCTCGGAGAAGTCGCGATAGAACGAGCGGAGCTTTTCGAACAACTCGGCAGGGAAGTCCTTGAGCTGCGGCAGGGGAAGTTCGCAGAGCGTAATGAAGTATTCCACCTCAACGCGTACGCGGTACTTCATCAGCGCGTATTCAGAAAAATAAGGAGCAAGGGGTTCAGTTTTCGAACGGTAACGGCCGTCAATAGGCGATACGGCGGTAAGTATATCCAAATCCATGATGTGCCAACAAATAGTAGGATTGTGTTTAAGTGTGCAGTTGTATACGCGTGCAAAGATAACTCAAACAGAACGCGTAACGTGATGTTTTGCTTAACTTTTTGCGCAAACGCACTCGTTTTTGAGGTTTGACGGAGCTTCCTCGCCTCTGATTTTCCCTATGTTTCAGTCGGTTTTGGGGCGGATGGGGGGATGGATAGACTCGGAACTAATCAAGTACTTTCCATTCGCCCCCATTTCGTGAGCCTCCAACACGGATTATTCGACCGCATTGTTTCAATTTCTTTATATGATAAGCAACTCCATCTACTGTGATTCCACAAACAGAGGCAATATCTTTGGCTGTTGCCTTAGGGTTCTTACTGATTATTTTGAGGATAATTTCCGTAGTTTCAGCATAAGTTATTGTAGTAGTTTTCGTAGTAGTTTCCGTAGTGTTAGTAGTAGTTTTCGTAGTAGGTTCGACATAATTACCACTGTCAAATCTTAGGCAAGTTTCTACCCTGTTTGGATTACTTCTTTCTTCAACCTTGGGCGTATTCCAGCCATTGTCTTTCCATCCTTTTGCGATGACATCTGCGCCAGTGCCGCCTTTCTCGCCTATGCCTAAGAATACAAACATCTTTTGGATGACAGGATTTCTGCAAACGCTGTGTCCTCCTTCATAGTATTCCTCCATACTGATAAGCATCGTGCCGGGATTAGACAGCACAATATGGTCGAAGTATCTGTCAATAACAATATTCCCCTTTACTGTATAGGCTGCATGAATCAAACTATTTGCAAATGCCTCACGCAAAGCGATATGAGCGGTAGTCGTATTGTTTCTTATCAGATTATTATCAAGACTGAATGGAATTGGCAAGGCATGCTGTAATAAAGGTAAGACACGAGTAAAGAACTGATAGACATTTGCCTCCCATGTTCCATCGGGGTAAATGCGGTTTGTCCAACGTGTCTGGGGATTATAACTCAAATGTTCTCGATAATCTGGGAAAAACTCTTGACAACACTCAGGGTCTGTAATGCTGTTGGTCTTGCCAAACATAAGCATTCCAGCAACAGTAAATCCTTCCGTTGATGTAGCTCTGTCTTTGCGATAAGCGCCAATGTTTTCCAAAAAAGTCTTGTCATCAACTTCTGTCCAAGGATGATCTTCATGCTTTATGTTATATGCACGGCGATATTGGTGTAAAGTTGGCATGTCAATGTCATCGATAGAATAACCTCTAAGAATTCGAGAGTCAGCGGATGCCTTCATATTATTTGCATCTGAATACATTTGCTTTAC
>CAVKGN010000127.1:0-5849 GCA_963655595.1 uncultured Oscillospiraceae bacterium | reverse complement strand
GCGAAATTGTGTAACGGCTGAGTCGGGGCGTGGTTCTAATTTTGCAGCGTGAAAGGAAACTTACAAGCAATTAGACACACTGAAAACGAACGATGACATATAATAATGTACCTACTCGGCGGGCGGCGGTGCTTTGCACGCTTGCGGCTCTTTGCTTCTCGGCACAGGCGCAGGCTCTGGATGCTGACACGGCGGCTGTTAAGGAACAGACGCTGCAACAGACGCAGGTGACGGCGCGCCGCAAGTCGGTGTCGCGAAATGGGGGGCCGGAGAACTCGCTCGTGATGCAACGCACGGAACTCTTCAAGGCGGCTTGCTGCAACCTGGGCGAGAGTTTCACCACGAACCCCTCGGTGGACGTGAGTTACTCCGACGCTGCCACGGGGGCTAAGCAGATTAAGTTGCTCGGCTTGGCAGGCAGCTACGTGCAGATGCTCACGGAGAACATTCCCGACCTGCGCGGTGCGGCCTCGCCCTACTCCCTGGGCTACGTGCCGGGACCGTGGATGCAGAGCATTCAGGTGTCGAAGGGCAGCGCGTCGGTGAAGAACGGCTACGAGAGCATCACGGGGCAGATCAACGTGGAGTACCTCAAACCGCAGAGCGAAAGGGCGATTGAGGCCAACCTCTTCGGCGACACAAAGAGTCGCATTGAGGCGAACGTCATGGCCAACACGCACTTCAAGGACGAACGGCTCAGCACGAGCATACTGGCGCACTACGAGGATGCCTTTGCCCACCACGACGAGAACGGCGACGGCTTTCTCGACAAGCCGAACGTGCGTCAGTTCAACGCTATGAACCGCTGGGCGTGGGTGAGCAGTCGCTACATCTTTCAGGCTGCCATTAGCGGACTGGGCGAAAGGCGAGAGGGCGGACAGACTGCCCACGCCGCCCTGCACGGCGAGGATCGCTACGTGATTAATCACGAGACGACGCGGCTTTCAGCATTCGCAAAGAACGCCTTTATCCTCAACGCTGAAAAGGGGACGAACCTTGCGCTGATGCTCTCGGGCTCGTACCACGATGCGGACGCCACCTACGGCAGGCGACTCTACGACGTGACGCAGCGTACGGGCTATGCCTCGCTGCTCTTCGAGACGAACTTCACGTCGCAGCACAGTCTATCCGCCGGCCTGAGCCTCAACCACGACTACTACAACCAGGCCTACCGTCTGACGCACAACGTCGATGAGACTTTGCTGCACCGCCGCGAGCGCGAGACCGTGCCGGGGGCGTATGCGCAGTACACGTACAACCTCCACGACAAACTGGTGCTGATGGCGGGACTGCGGGCTGATCACAGTTCGGTGTACGGCACGTTCGTCACGCCGCGTTTCCACGTGAAGTACGCCCCTGCCAACCTGTTCAGTCTGCGACTGTCGGCGGGCAAGGGCTACCGCACGGTGCACGCCCTGGCGGAGATGAACTACCTGTTGGCGAGCAACCGCACGCTCTCCGTGGGCAGCCTTGGGCAGGAGGCGGCGTGGAACTACGGGGCGAGCCTGAACTTCAAGATTCCCCTTGGCGGACACATTCTCGACCTGAACGCCGACTACTATTTCACGGACTTCGACGAGCAGGCCGTTGTGGACTACGATGCGGACAACGCATATATATATGTACACTCGCTGCAAGGCGAACGGAGCTATTCGCACACGGTGCAGGCCGACGCCACCTATACGCCCGTGCGCGGCCTGACGCTAACAGCTGCCTACCGCTACAACCTTGTGCGGCAGACCACGGGGGGCGAACTCCGCGAAAAGCCTTTCACGAGTCGCTACAAGGGTCTGCTCACCGTGTCGTACAAGACGCCGCTCGAGCTGTGGCAGTTCGACGTGACGGCGCAACTCAACGGCGGCGGCCGTCTGCTCACCAACGGCGAGGCGGATGCTCCAACGCACTTCTCGGCATACGGACAGCTCAACGCGCAGATTACTCGCTGGTTCAGACATTTCAGCATCTACGTGGGCGGCGAAAATCTCACGAACTACAAGCAACGCAACCCCATACTGCACGCCCAACACCCCTGGGGCGACAAGTTCGACGCCACGCAGGTGTGGGGGCCCGTTCACGGTGCAATGGGTTACGCTGGCATTCGCATAAACTACTAACTGCCTCATGACTACAAAGACTTACCCTGTTAAGGGCATGAGCTGTGCCTCGTGCTCGGCCCATGTGGACAAGGCTCTGCGCTCCGTCAACGGAGTGGAGAGCGTCAACGTGAACCTTGCGCTCAACAACGCGAAGGTAACGTTCGACGAGGCGCGCTGCACGCCCACCGACTTGCAGCAGGCCGTGGAGCGTATGGGTTTTGAACTGATTGTTCCGACTGAGGCGGAAACTTCGGCGGCAACGGACGATGAAGGACAGGACGACACCGCCTTCCGCACCGTACGGCGCAAGGCGCTGGGGGCGTTGGCGGTGGCCGTACCGCTGTTTGTGCTGAGCGTGGCCAAGGGGCTGTTCAGCGGACAGGAGGTGTTGCTCTTCTTCCTCGCCTCGTGGTCGCTGTGGCAATACGGCCGCGTGTTCTACGCCAAGGCGTGGAAAATGCTGCGCCACGGCACGGCCAACATGGATACGCTCGTTGCCCTGAGTATCAGCATTTCCTACGCGTACAGTTTCTTCAACCTGTTTTTCCCTCAGTGGTTCGTGGCGCATGGCATGGAGCCAGCTCTCTACTTCGACAGTGTGGGCGTCATCACGGCGTTCATCCTGCTTGGACGAATGCTCGAAGCCCGTGCCAAACGGCGCACGTCCAGGAGTATACGCCGACTGATGGGGTTGCAGCCGAAGGAAGTGACCGTGGTGTTCCCCAACGGAACGGAGCGCACCAGGCGCATCAGCGAACTCCGGACGGGCGACGTGTTGCTGGCTCGGCCGGGTGAACACATTGCCGCCGACGGCACGGTGACGAAGGGCAACTCGTACGTGGACGAGAGTATGCTCAACGGCGAACCGCTGCCCTCGCACAAGCAGGAGGGCAGCGCGGTGAAAGCTGGCACGGTGAACGGCCGCGGCGTGCTTTACTACAAGGCCGAACGGGTGGCTGCGGACACATTGCTCGCACAGATTGTGCGCATGGTGCAGGACGCGCAGGGGAGCAAGGCGCACATCCAGAAGTTGGCCGACCGCATTGCCGCCGTGTTCGTGCCTTGCATCATCGGCATTGCGTTGGCGAGTTTTGCCCTGTGGCTTCTGCTTGCCCCTACCGACGGACTGAGCCACGGACTGGTGGCTTTGGTGTCGGTACTGGTGATTGCCTGCCCTTGCTCGCTGGGACTGGCCACCCCCACTGCGCTCATTGTGGGCATAGGGCGCGGAGCCTCGGCTGGCATCCTCATCAAGGACGCCACGAGTCTGGAAGTGGCGCACAAGGTGGACACCCTCGTATTCGACAAAACGGGCACGCTCACCGAAGGACGCCCGCAGGTGGTCGAGGCTTTGTTTGCGGAGGATCGGCCGCACGTCAAGGGTATTCTGCTCTCGCTCGAAAGGCTGTCGGAGCACCCGCTCGCCCAGGCAGTGTGCAACTACCTCGACGGGGAAACGGCCTTTGCCATCAGCCAGTTTGAGGCCATCCCGGGCAAGGGCGTTCAGGGACAGGCGGACGGACACACGTATTGGGCGGGCAGTCTGACGCTCGCCGAGGAGAGAAATGTTACTTTTGCACCGTCGTTTAGGGACGTCCTTACTCGCACAGCCCACAAGCCCTACACCTGGGTGGCTCTTGGCGACGAGGCGGAGGTCGTGGCCTTGTTGGCTTTGGCCGACAAGGTAAAGTCCACTGCCCGCGAGGCGGTGGCTACGCTGCGCTCCATGGGGCTACGCACCGTGTTGCTCACCGGCGACAACGAGCGGACGGCGGCATGCGTGGCCCGCGAGGTGGAGCTTGACGACCACAAGGCGCAGGTGTTGCCGCACGAGAAGGCGGCCTACATCAAGGAACTGCAAGCGCAGGGACGGCGCGTGGCCATGGTGGGCGATGGCATCAACGACAGTGCTGCGCTGGCGCAGGCCGACCTCAGCATTGCCATGGGGCAAGGGAGCGACGTGGCTATCGATGCAGCCATGGTGACGCTGCTCAGCACCGACCTCCGACGTCTGCCGCAGGCTCTCCTACTCTCGCGGCAGACGGTGCGAACCATTCGGCAAAACCTCTTTTGGGCGTTCTTCTACAACGTGGTGAGCGTCCCCCTGGCAGCCGGCGCGCTCTACCCGCTGTGCCACACCATGCTCAGCCCCATGATTGCGGGCGGAGCAATGGCGCTATCGAGCGTGAGCGTGGTGACAAACTCTCTGCGCAGCGGACTGAAACGTCTCGACCTATCGAAACAATCAAACAAAACCCTATAAGTAATGAAAAGAACTCTCTCACTCATGCTGGCTGCCGCCCTCAGTGCGGGCATGGCCCTGGCAAAGGACATCAAAACCGCCGTTTTCACCACTACGCCCCAAATGCATTGCAGCAACTGCGAGGCGAAGATCAAAAAGAACCTGCGCTTTGAGCGGGGCGTGAAGGACATTGTGACGAGCGTGCCTGACCAGACCGTCACCGTGAAGTACGACGCGGACAAGACCTCCGTGGCCAAACTCATCAAGGCCTTTGAAAGCTTCGGGTACACCGCTCGCGAACTGAAAAAAGGCGAAAAGGCGGAGCCCGACGGCACAGCTGCCGGTTGCAATATGTAACTTTGCGGCTGTTAACACAATACGTCTAAAAAACAGATAACGAATGAAAACGTTCAAACTATTCCTTTTAGCCCTCTGCCTGCTGACCGTTGCCCCCGTGGAGGCACAGACGAAGTTTACCGTGCCCGTAACGGGTCGCAAGGTGCGCCTTTGGGTGAGCGACGAGCAAGTGCTTAGCCTCAGTTCGCAGGAGTACAGCAGCTACATGCAAAGCGCCAAGGTGTCCACCAACGCCACAAACACCGAGATGGTGAAGCGCGTGGGACAGCGCCTTGCCAACGCCGTGCAGACCTACCTGCAAAAGAACAACCAGACGGACGCCATAAAGAACTACCAATGGGAGTTCAACCTGGTGCAGGACAACTCGGCCAACGCCTTCTGTATGCCTGGCGGCAAGATTGTGGTGTACGAGGGACTGCTGCCCATCACGCAGGACGAGAGTTCGCTTGCCATTGTGCTGGGACACGAGATTGCCCATGCCGTGGCAAAACACTCTGCCGAACAGCTCAGCACTCAGGTGAAGCAAAACATGGGCTCGAAGTTGCTTAGCACGGTGCTCAGCGCGACGGGCGTGAGCAGCACCACGTCGGTACTGGCGCAGGGAGCCTTTTCGCTCGGTTCGAAGCTCGGCAGCCTGAAATACTCGCGCGACAACGAAACGGAAGCCGACTACATGGGACTGGTGTTTGCCGCCTTGGCAGGCTACGACCCCTCGGTGGCAGTAACCTTTTGGCAGCGCATGGCCGCCAGCACTACCAGCTCGAAGCTCGCCTTCCTGAGCGACCACCCCTCAGACGCCAAGCGCATAGCCAACATCCAGAAGTGGTTGCCCGAGGCTCAGAAGTACTACACGCCCGTAACCACCCCCGCCACCACGAGCACCACAACGCAGAAGGGCACTACCACCAAGAAGACAACAACCACCAAGAAGAAGACCACAACAACCAAGAAGAAAACAACCACTACGAAGAAAAAGAAATAGTCCCCCGCCTGGGCCACACGCCCACCGCGGACAATATCCCCCCAATACTGCGCAGCTCGCCCCGATGAGCCGCGCAGTATTTTTTTGCCCCGACTTTGCCACAGTCCTCCGCGGGGAAATCGAGTAGGAGGAAAACGAAGTAGTTTTTCTCCTACTTTCGTTTTCCGACCTC
>CAVKGN010000126.1:0-5874 GCA_963655595.1 uncultured Oscillospiraceae bacterium | reverse complement strand
CCAATCAACCAATGAAAACCACAAGGAGACATAAACCACGCACCTTTCGCCGTGCTTTGCGCTGGGCGGGAACGTATGCGGCTTTATGTCTCCTTTTCTTTTTGTCCGTTCCCTTGGGCATGAGGGCGCAGGTGGACGCGGAGATGGTGACCATCATGGGGCGCAACGCCCTGAGCGTGGACGACTACCTCACGGCCATTCATTACTTCAACCAAGCCATTGAGAGCAAGCCCTTCCTCTCCGCTCCTTACTATTACCGCGCCTACGCCAAACTAACGCTCGAGGACTACAAAGGGGCGGAGGCCGACTGCGACAAAAGCATCTCGCTCAATCCGTTCATCACCGAGGTGTACCAGCTGAGAGGACTTTGCCGCGTGCATGCCGACAACTTTGAGGGAGCCGTGGCGGACTACAACGTGGTGCTGCGCGAACACGCCGACGACCAAGGGGCGCGCTACAACCGTTCGCTCTGTTACCTGCAACTCAAAGACTACGCCCGCGCCGACTCCGACCTTGCCTACATGATGCAGAAATGGCCAACGTACTACCGCACATATATGGTAAAGGCGCAGTCGCTCCTGGAACAGAAGGACACGGCGCAGGCCATGGAGTGGATTGACCGCCTGTTGCAGAAGGCACCGCGCGAGGCCAATGCGTGGAGTTTCAAAGGACGCTACGAACTGAGCAAGGAACACTTTGCCCAGGCCGACACCTGTCTGACCCGAGCCATTTCCCTGTTGCCCAACGACTTTGAACTCTACATCAGTCGTGCACAGGCACGGCACGCCCTGGGTAAGTTTGGCTTGGCCATCGCCGACTACGACCGCACGCTTGAACTGCAACCCACGCACTTCGTGGCACACTACAACCGCGGTCTGCTCCGCTCCTTTGTGGGCGACCTTAACCGCGCCATCGAGGACTTCGACTTTGTGCTGAAGACGGAGCCCGACAACACCCTTGCCCGCTACAACCGTGCCCAACTCCGCGCCCAGGTGGGCAACTACCGCGGAGCCATTGCCGACTACACCCAGCTGCTGCGCAAGTACCCCGACTTCCTCTACGGCTACCAGCAACGCGCTGCCCTGCGTCGCAAGGTGGGCGACAAGCGAGGGGCTGCCAACGACGAGAGCGTGGTGGCACGGCGCAACCTCGACCTATCGTTTGGCACGGCGCGCAAACTGCCTCGCACAAAGGTAAGGCTGCGTTCCGAACACGAGCTCGACCAGTACAAGCAACTCGTGCAGGACGACCCCGACACCGTGCGCAACGTGTTCGGCACGCTCTACGGCAAGGTGCAGAACGAAAAGGCCGACCTCAGTCCGCTGCCCATGTTCGCCCCAGCGTTCCACAACGTGTACGTTCGCGGCTACCACTCCATCGGGTTTATGGAGGAGATGAACCGCTACAAGCACGCCGACACGTCGTACCGCCAGTTCGGTCTGACGGCAGAGAGCGAGGGAAACAACCTCGAAAACGCCGAGAGCGACGAACGGCAAACAGAAAGGGCGGCAAAGAGCAGCACCACGCTCGAAAAGGCACTGTTCGCTGCCTCCATCTATGCGGCGAAGTACAACTATACCTCCGCCCTGAACGAGGCGAACCGCGCCGTTGCAACAGACTCCGCCTCGGTGGCAGCCCTGATGTTGCGCAGTAGCATCCTTATGCGAAGCACCGCTGCTGGCACGCTCGACGCAGAGCAACGCAAAGCCCGGCTCCACCTGGCGCAGACCGACCTTGAACGTGCGGCGAAGCTTGCCCCAGCGAACGCCTACGTCCGCTACAACCAAGGTTGCCTGTTCGCTTACATCCACGCAGACAACGAGGCTCTGGCGGCTTACACCCAAGCCATCAACCAGGACAGCCGAATGCCCGAGGCTTACTACAACCGCGCCTTGCTCTACCTGCAACGGGGCGACAAGGACAAAGCCTTTGCCGACCTCAGCCGGGCTGGGCAGCTGGGACTTTACAAGGCCTACGCACTCATTAAGCAAAACAAATAGCCGCCGCCCACGAGGACGGCTGGCTCCACGAAATAACTAAACCCTAAGACCATGCAAACACAACTCATCCTCTCTCTGCTTGCCGCCGGCACACTCACCTGCGCTGCACAGAAGAGCAAGTCCACGCCTTACTGGCTGGATCCTGCACACAACAGGGTAGGGACGGAAGCCCCGCGTTCCGACTTTTTCGCCTTCGAGAGCGTCAACGCTGCTCAGAAGAACGACAAGAAGCAAAGCGCACGCTACCTCTCGCTCGAAGGCAAGTGGAAATTCAACTTTGTGAAGAACCACAACGAAGCGCCCGAAAACTTCTACGCCACCAACTACGACGATTCCGAGTGGGAGGACTTCCCCGTGCCGGGACTCTTTGAGCTCAACGGCCACGGCGACGCCACGTACAAGAACATCGGTTACGCCTGGGCCACGCAGTTTGAACCCAATCCGCCCTATGTGGAAGAGAAGAACAACTACACCGGCTCGTACCGTAAGAAGGTGACAATTCCCGCCTCGTGGAAGGGCGAGAAGATATACCTGCACGTAGGTTCCGCCACATCTAACCTGAGCGTGTGGGTCAATGGCAAACACGTGGGATACAGCGAAGACTCTAAGTCGGCTGCCGAGTTTGACCTCACGCCCTATCTCACGCCCGGCAAGGAGAACCTCGTAGCTATGCAGGTGATGCGCTGGTGCGACGGCTCGTACTTCGAGGATCAGGACTTCTGGCGACTCACAGGTATTGCCCGCGAGGTGTACCTCTATGCCCGTCCGCAAAGTCACATTGCCGACCTCTTCATCACGCCCGACCTTATTGACAACTACACCAACGGCACGCTCCGCATCAGGATGCAAGGCGTGCAGTGCAAGGGAAAGACGGTGGAACTGACGCTCACCGACAGCAAGGGCAACACGGTGAAGACGCAGACGCTACCCATCACCAAAGATATTGACACGGAATGGCGCGTGACGAACCCCGCCAAGTGGACCGCCGAAACGCCCAACCTCTACACACTGCGGGCAGACTTGAAAGACGGCAACCGCGTGGTGGAGAGTTTGCAACAGCACGTGGGTTTCCGCAAGGTGGAGATTAAGGGCTCGCAGCTCCTTGTGAACGGGCAGCCCATACTCATCAAGGGCGTGAACCGCCACGAGATGGACCCCGACGGCGGCTACGTGGTAAGCACCGAACGTATGGTGCAGGACATCCGCGTGATGAAGGAGAACAACATCAACGCCGTGCGCACAAGTCATTATCCCAACGATCCGCGCTGGTACGACCTTTGCGACGAATACGGCCTCTACGTTATGGCCGAGGCGAACCTCGAAACGCACGGCATGGGCTACGGCGAAAAGACGTTGGCAAAAGTGCCTAAGTTTGAGCAGACGCACCTCGAGCGCAACGTCAACAATACGCACGTACTGAAAAACCATCCCTGCATCATTAGTTGGAGCTTGGGCAACGAGAGCGGCTACGGCATCAACATGGAGAAGGCTTACGACATGGTGAAAGCCTACGACCCCTCGCGTCCCGTACACTACGAACGAGCCATTCAGGAACGCGGCACGGACATTTACAGCGAGATGTACCTGCCTTACCAGTACTGCGAAAGCTACGCCAAGGGCAAAGGCACGAAACCGCTGATCCTCTGCGAATACGCCCACGCCATGGGCAACTCCGAGGGCGGCTTTGCCGAGTACTGGGACCTCGTTCGCAAGTACCCCAAGTTCCAGGGCGGCTTCATCTGGGACTTCGTTGACCAGGGCTTGCACGGCAAGAACAAGCAGGGAAAGGACATCTACACCTACGGCGGCGACTACGGACGCTACCCCGCCAGCGACCACAACTTCAACTGCAACGGTCTGTTCAACCCCGACCGCGTGGCACATCCGCACGTCGATGAGGTGCGCTACTTCTACCAGGATATCTGGACTACGCTCGCCGACACCGCAAAGGGCAAACTCGACGTTTACAACGAGAACTTCTTCACCTCGCTCGACAATGTGTCGCTCAACTG
This sequence comes from uncultured Oscillospiraceae bacterium, assembly GCA_963655595.1. Lineage (GTDB taxonomy): Bacteria > Bacteroidota > Bacteroidia > Bacteroidales > Bacteroidaceae > Alloprevotella. Next base: position 1,862 of record CAVKGN010000126.1, on the reverse strand, counting down.
GACGCTCCTGCTCAATGGTCAGCAGATAGCTGCCGGCACCGTGGCGGACATCGACGTGAAGCCGCAGAGCCACGCCACCGTGGAACTCGAAGGCTACACTGCGCCTACGGAACACGGTGAACACACGCTGGTTATTGACTACATGACGAAGAAGGCCACGCCGCTCCTGCCTGCTGGCTACACCGTGGCTCGACAGGAGTTCCTGCTCAAACCTTACAGTTTCCCGAACATCGCTAAGCTCACCTCCACGCTGCCTAAGAGGCTGGCTGTTATGGGTAACAGCACTCCCACGCCGAAGGTAACGACCGAGGAACAGATTGCCTGCATCACGTTGAAGTCGCCGCAGACCACAGTGATGATTAATCGCAAGACGGGCTTGATAGACTATCTCGACGTTGACGGCAAACCGATGTTTGAGGACGGCTACTCGCTCACGCCCGACTTCTGGCGCGCCCCGACGGACAACGACTATGGCGCAAGCATCCAAAAGCACCTCGCCGCGTGGAAGAACCCCGAACTGCAACTGCAAAGTCTTGTGACGGAGGACGTAGCTCTGTCGAAGCGCACAACGGCTACCTACAAACTGCCCGAGCCCGACGCAACGCTCACGCTGTCGTACACGCTCACGCCAGTGGGTAAACTCATCGTGAGTCAGTCGCTCAAGGTGAACCCCGAGGCGAAGAACAAACCCGTACTGCCCCGCTTCGGCATGACGCTGGTGATGCCCTCACAGTACGACCACATCTGGTACTACGGCCGCGGCCCGATAGAGAACTACGTTGACCGCCACACGTCGACCTTCCTCGGCGAATACGCACAGACGGTGGCTGAACAGTACTCTCCCTACATCCGTCCGCAGGAGAGTGGCAACAAGACTGACGTGCGCTGGTGGACCGTGTACGACAAGTCAGCCGACGAGGGCTTGACGTTCTACGCCGCCGAACCGCTCGAAATGGCATCGCTCAACTACCTCACAAGCGACCTCGACGGCGGTCCCGTGAAGGAAGCGCACCAGATGCACTCAGGTGACCTCACGCCGCGCCCCTTCACAGTGGTACACATATCACAAAGCCAGATGGGCTTGGGTTGCGTAGACTCTTGGGGCTCTTGGCCGCTCGCCAAATACCAAATCCCCTACGCAGACCACAGCTTCACGTTCGTCATCAGTCCGGGTATCCAGGCCACTTACTAAGGCGACGATTAGAGAACGCGCCCTATAAAGGCTATGTCCACAAACCGCGGGCTGAAAGCCCAGCTCCCCATAGCCCAGGGCAGAGCGAAGGAGCGAAGCGACTGAGCGGCACCCTGGGTAGGCTGTGAGGAATAGTTGCCGCCCTGTAAGGGCAGCTCTCTTGATACCGGGCAACGCCCGGGTTCAGCAGTGCTTTATCCACGAAGGATTAGCGGGGCGTTGCCCCTCATATAGAGAGCTGTCCTTACAGGACGCCAACGTTTGCCACCGGGTTACCCAGGGTGCCGTGTCGCCGCTTCGCGCCGCCACTCTGCCCTGGGCTATGGGGAGCTGCCCCTTCGGGGCGCGGTTTGTGGACTACTTTGGTGACGAATAAAACGCGCCCTACCGCAAGGCTGAACGCTCCGCCGTAGCAAAACCTTGCTACCATAAGCGCAAATATTTGCGACGGCGGAGCGTCATTCTCACTGCGGGCATCGCATCGTATGATGATGCCCTCACCGTAAAAACAAAGACAACCTTGGCAAATCCTCCCCGTTGCAGAGAGGTTGCCAAGGTTGTCTTCTTTTTGTGGCTTTCAACGCGCGCCGACTACTTCCGCTCTTTGCCGAAGAATTGCGACAAGCGCTGTATGCTCACTCCTTTATAATAGTGTCGGAGTATTTGCTGG
>CAVKGN010000125.1:0-5923 GCA_963655595.1 uncultured Oscillospiraceae bacterium | reverse complement strand
ACCAGCCCGCCTACGCCATTGCCGAAGCCGGCGACCACGACAAGCACCAGCGCGAGGACGCTTTCACGCAGATTCGCGAGGACTTCAAGACTCGCTACGCCGCTGCTCACCCCGAACTCTCTGCCGAAGAACTCGAAGAGAAGAACGCCCTGGTTGACCGCTACTATCACGACGTGGAGCGCGACGCTATGCGCCGTTGCATCCTCGACGAAGGCAAGCGTCTCGACGGTCGCAAGACCACGGACATCCGCCCCATCTGGTGCGAAACGTCACCCCTGCCCATGCCCCACGGCTCAGCCATCTTCACCCGCGGCGAGACTCAGGCTCTGGCTACGGCTACGCTCGGCACAAAGCTCGACGAAAAGATGGTAGACGACGTGCTCGACAAGAGCTACATGCGTTTCCTCCTTCACTATAACTTCCCTCCCTTCTCAACCGGCGAGGCTAAGGCTCAGCGCGGCGTAGGCCGTCGCGAGATTGGTCACGGCCACTTGGCTTGGCGCGCTCTGAAGGGTCAAATCCCCGCAGACTATCCCTACACTATCCGCGTGGTGAGCGACATCCTCGAATCGAACGGCTCGTCGTCAATGGCCACCGTTTGCGCTGGTACGCTCGCCCTGATGGACGCTGGTGTGCCCATCAAGGCTCCCGTGAGCGGTATCGCTATGGGTCTGATTAAGAACCCCGGCGAGGACAAGTACGCTATCCTCAGCGACATCCTTGGTGACGAGGACCACCTGGGCGACATGGACTTCAAGACCACGGGTACTGCCAAGGGTCTTACCGCTACTCAGATGGATATCAAGTGCGACGGCCTGTCGTACGAAATCCTTGAGAAGGCACTCAACCAGGCTAAGCAAGCACGTGAGCACATCCTCGGCAAGATTGTTGAGACGATGCCCGCTCCCCGTCCCGAGCTCAAGCCGCACGTACCTCGCATCGAGGCGTTCGAAATTCCCAAGGAGTTCATTGGCGCAGTCATTGGCCCGGGCGGAAAGATTATCCAGGGCATGCAGGAAGACACGGGTACGACTATCACCATCGACGAAGAAGACGGCGTAGGCAAGATCCAGGTGTCGGGTCCGAACAAGGACAGCATCGACGCCGCTGTGGCAAAGATCCGCGCCATCGTAGCCATCCCCGAAGTGGGCGAGGTGTACGACGCAAAGGTTGTCAGCATCATGCCTTACGGTTGCTTCGTTGAGTTCATGCCCAGCAAGGAAGGCTTGCTCCACATCTCGGAGATTGCCTGGAAGCGCCTTGAAAGCGTAGAAGAGGCTGGCATTAAGGAAGGCGACACCATCAAGGTGAAGCTCCTCGAGATTGATGAGAAGACTGGCAAGTTCCGCCTCTCTCACCGTGTGCTCGAAGAGAAGCCCGAGGGCTGGGAAGACCGTCCCGCTCGCCGTCCTCGCCGCGAAGGTGGCGAAGGACGCGGTCCGCGCCGTCCCCGTCACGAGAACAACGCTGAGTAATTCAGAATTCTCATAGTCACTCTTTATATTATGTCCCTCGCACTCACTCCCCGTGAAGTGCGAGGGATTTTTCTATGTCTGAGGTTCGCAGCCTCCTTCCTGGCAGCTGCGTTAAGTTATATTGGGTAGACTATCCCGCAGACCGCCAATCTATCAAAAAGAAACTTTTGCGCGGGAAAACGAGGCGCAAACTTGCACAAACGTCACAAATCAGAGCATTATTGTAGACGAATGAAAGTTTTAGCGGGCTCGTCCTTTGCAGATCTAAAAGGAAATTGCACTTTTGCACATCAAGATCAACCCCATAAATTCGTTAACATGAACAAATTTCTACGCACGTTTGCGCTGATGCTGTGCTTGTGTGTTGCCACATGCGGCTTTGCGCAGCACAATTTGCGCTTGGGCTACTGCAACACTGAGCTTTCAAGCAACGCAGAAGCCATACAAAACACAAACAGTTCCGGTACGCTCACCTTCCAGTTTGCCATCTGCCTGCCCAGCTCCCGCTTGCAGGTGCTCAAAGGGGCAAAAATCACACGCGTACGTTTTGCCACGCTTGGCAGCCTCACGGGCGTTTATTGCTGGGTGCGCAACAGCCTCACGGGCTACTCCATCGGCAGCCCCACAAAGGTTGGCGAAACGCTGAATGGCTGGAACGACGTAACGCTGGCGCAACCGATAGAAATCACGGGCGACGACATCTACGTCGGCTTCAACGGCAAAGCCCCTGCGGGCACGGGCGTCTACTTTGACGGTCCTTCAAACACCAACGCAGGCTGGTTCAAGGACGCTTCGAACAATTGGGCAAACCTTTCGGGCCAGGGCTATGCTGCTCTCTGCATTCAGGCCATTGTTGAGGTGGACGACGAGACAACCATCAACGACGTAGCTGTAGAGCGCTGCACCCTCGCCGACACCTACACCAAGGTGGGCGACACAGTAACAGCCACAGTCGACCTGGGCAACTACGGCGAGGCTGCCGTCAGCGCCCCCAAGCTTTACTATTCCCTCAACGACGGCGACGCAGTGGAAGTGCCCATTTCGGGGACAATCTCTGCCAACGGCACCAACAGCTACCCCGTTGAGGTACCGACCGAAGGACTGAACGAGGGAAAGAACGAACTCCGCACATGGATTGTAGCAGAAGGCGACGGCTACGAAGGAAACAACTCCTGCACAACGGAGCTGCTTTGCTACAAGACATCGTATCCCCACAAGGTGCTGGTGGAACACTTCACCACGCTGCCCTGCTCCAACTGCCCTTATGGTCTGCGCACGCTGAATACTATTCTCGCCGGCAAGAGCAACTACGTATGGGTGGCCCATCACATTGGCTACCTCACCGATGAACTCACGCAGGAGTCGTCGTACGACCTGCAAGGCCTTGGAGCTACATCCGCTCCCCTCGCCACGTTCGACCGCACCGTGTTTGGCAACAGCAACGGCACGGCTCTCCCCGTGTTCAGCATCGGCTACTCCAACGCCTTCGCAGGCTACGAGGCCCTGGCACCCAACTTTGAGAAGTGCGCCTCCACGCCGGCCTTCGTTTCGGTAAACATCTCCGCCGACTACAATGCCGAGACGCGCGAGGTGAGCGCCACCGTCGAGGGCGAGCGCAACTCTCTGTTCGACATGTTCTACCCGGAGTCGAAACTCACCGTGGAACTCGTAGAAGACCAAGTGAACACCAAGGGCGAACAAATTGGTTCGGGCGACAAGGTTCACAACAACGTGTTCCGCAAGGCGCTCACAAGGGTTGTTGGCGACGACATTGAGTGGACCGACAACAGCTATAAGGAAACTTACACCTATACCCTGCCCGACACCTGGGACGCAAGCCACGTACGCATTGTGGCATTCGTCAACCGTCCGCTCTCCGACACTTCGGCAGCGCAGGTGCTCAACGCCGAACAGTTCAAGCTGTCTTCAACTGCCGGCATCGCCACGGTTCAGACGGGCAACAATGCCGAAGCAGGTCAGCACGTTTACTACAACCTGCAAGGCCAGCGCATCAACAAGCCCGCCGCTCACGGCGCATACATCGAGAAGATTGTCGGCGCCCGGGGCGTGAAGACCGCAAAGTGCATTAAGTAAAATGCGCCGCGGGGGCGTTAGAGTCCCCCCGGGGAGGACTCGAGTCCCCCGGCGGAGGACTGCAGTCCCCCCAGGGAGGACTGGAATTTGCCCAGGGAGAATTTTTCCCAGCCCTGAGCTAATTTTTCCCAGCCGCCACGTTGGCGCAAAGGGAACTCACAAAGAACAAACCAAAACATTTGTATATGAAGAAAATTCTACTCACACTCGCTTGCGCCGCACTCTTTGGCGGCACGGCATCTGCCCAGCTCTTCGAAAAGACGGAGGGCATGCTCCTTAGCAATATGTCGCCCAACGGCAAGTACCTTGTTGAGGACAACAACGGCGTGATCACGCTCATGGACCGCGAAACGGACGAAACGTGGACGTTCACCGACGAGACAGGTGCGCTCTACTACGGCTACGGCCTTGGTTCGGCAGTCAACAACAAGGGTATGCTCGTGGGCAACAACGGCGCAGAGGCCGTTTACTGGCTCAACGGCGAAACGTACGTGCTGCCCCAGTCTACGGGAATCGATGCTGGTATGAACGGTGCCAACGCCATCAGCGCCGACGGCAAATATATCGTGGGCGACCTGGCTTACGACAACATCACCTTCGGCGGTGAGGACTGCATGACCTATCCCGTTCTCTGGACCCTCCAAGAAGACGGCACTTACACCTGCGAGAAGTTGCCTGCCCCCACAAAGGACTTCACCGGCCGCAATCCGCAGTACGTCATGGCCAACGACATTTCTGAGGACGGCTCAGTCATCATCGGCCAGGTGCGTGACTACACGGGTCGCTTCAGCTACCCCGTAGTTTACAAGAAGAACGCAAAGGGCGAATGGGAATACACGGAGTGCACAAGCCTCATCATCAAGAGCCAGGCACTCATCGACGCACTTCCCGAATACCCCGCAGAACCGGTCACTCCCGATGCAAAAACTTACCTGACCAAGAGCGACAGCGCCGCTTACAACGCTGCTGTGACTTTGTACAGCGACAAGTTAGACCAGTACTATGCTCAACTTATTCCCTACGACTCAGTTCCCGCCTACCCCACTTACCAAATGTTCATCACCGACAACAAGGCTAAGTGGCAGGCTGATTCTCTGGCCTACGAAGAAGCTTCGGCCAGCTACATGGACAAGTGGGAGGCTTACCAGACGGCTCTTGACGAGGCCGTGACGGGCAAGAGCTACTCGTTCAACGGTTTGCACCTCTCGCAAAACGGTAAGTACCTCGCCGTTTCCGTGGTAGAGGAAGACCCCAACGGCGACCCCGAATTTGGCGGTGGCTCACTCTATCACCCCACGATCATCGACCTCACTACGGACGACTTGAAGCACTACATCTCGGATGAAGACGACTCCTACGCTACCTCAGTGGCCAACGATGGCACCATGGCTGTGGCAAGTCCCGTGTTGGAATACACTCGCCAGTCGGGCATCATTAAGCTTGGCGAAACGAAAGCTACTTCCTTCGTTGACTACCTGGCCGCACGTGAGAAGAGCGCAGTAGAATTCCTCAAGAACAACTTCTGCTTCGACGTAACGCTCTACAACTACGACGACGACGGCAACCTCATCACCGACGTGGTAGCCGACAGCCTCATCACGGGTACGGTATTCATCAGCCCCGACGGCAACAAGTTCGTAGCTTACCTTCAGGACCAGTTCTCTGACGACACCGACGACGGCGGCATTGCATTCAGCAACCACCGCGCACTCGCCAAGAAGCCGACAGCCGCTCGCAGCTTTGTTTCCGCTCACAAGAGCCTGCTGAGCGAAGAAGTGGTCGACGACGATGACGACACCGTAGTCGACGCAGACGACGATGACGATGAGGACTACGACGACATTGACACGTCTCTCCTCTCCTACTACATCGACCTCAGCACCAACGCAGCTGCCGTACGCTCTGCCAAGACGGACGCTACGAGCAAGGTGCTCTCAACGGAATATTACAGCGTAAGCGGTCAGCGCCTCACCCGCGTTCCTGCTCACGGCGTATACCTCGAAAAGAGCATCACCGCTAAGGGCGCAACCACTGCTAAGCGCGTGAAGTAAGCACACAATACCGCCTCCCAAGCGAGGGGCGAACCCTATCCCACAAATCTCCGCACACAAGACACGTGTGCGGAGATTTGTGCGTTTTTACTTGTTTTTCAAAAAGTTTCATTAGATTTGTAGCGTCTGCACAGCAACCGGAAGCCCCCAACGGGCAGCGGGCGGGCAGATATACATTCTATAAAGGCGTTTTTGTACGCTTTGGTTTTGACGTTCTGGGAATCTCGCAAAATCTTCTTACGGATGAAATTCAGAACGTGGAACGAGCAACAAGAGGCTCCACGTTTTTTATTCCTTGTATCT
>CAVKGN010000124.1:0-5983 GCA_963655595.1 uncultured Oscillospiraceae bacterium | reverse complement strand
TAAGTATCTATCTTTGCAGCGAGGATTCCGTAGCTAATGACTACCGATTCCTCGACTGCGGGGGCTGGCATTGATGTCAGCCTTCCGTTTTATATATATGTGTGTGGCAAATGTTCTGGGCTGAGCCTTGCAAGATAAGGAGCCGCGCCTTACCTTTGCAAAAAGAAGAAAGATGGGACATTTCAGCAAGAAAGCAATAGCGTGCCGCTTCGCCAAAGAGCTGGGCTTTGACTACGCCCACCGCGATGGCCTTTTCGGAAAGCAAGCCCTGTATGTTGCCGATATACGTTGGTGGAATAAGAAACGAAAACGCGACCTAATAGGGACGACCGTTTATATTGTTGTAGAAAAAGGCGAGCCGCGCCAGCTTAGCTCGGACGAAACAAAGAGCCTCCTTGACGAGCGCGGGGCTTAAATGATAAAAAGGTTTTGACGCTGATACCTTAAATAATCAGTATTTGGACTATGTTATGACAACTCAGCAATGATGCTGGGGGACGGACCACACTGCTCCTAAGAAGAGTATAAGGCTGCCTTCGGGTGGCCTTATTTTGTATGCTCATGCCGAGCATACAGAAACATCCCCAAGACGTCAGGAGTTGATGTCTTGGGGATGTTTCGGCTGGTAGCCTTGGGGAATGTTTGTGTTGCCTTGTTTGGGGTTAGGGTAGGCAGAATATGGTTGTGTGGGGGATTGGCGACAGGGGGGCGCGTTCGTTTGCCTGGCGGATGTACGCTCTGACGAACGGGTCGTTGAGGAACTGCTGTGGTGCACCGTTGACAATGCGTTGCAGTTGTTCCGTGAGGATGGGGGAGGGGAACTGGCTGCACAGCATGCGGAAGAAGCCTGGCCCAAGTACGTTGGTGTAGTTGTCCTTGACGAAGCGCGTTTCCAGGTCCTCCGACTCCTGATTGAGCTTGCGCATCTTCTTGCCAATCTTGTGCTGGATGTCGTCGGGCGAGCAGCCTTCGCGCATCATACGCATAGTTTGTTGTTGCAACTCCCACATCTCGTTGTCTATGCGGTTGCGCTTCTTAAAGAAGGCGTAGAGCTTGTCGTTGAGCGGGCCGCCCGACACGCGCTGCGTGGCGTTGTCCACCTGAATGCTGAGTTTGCCGTTCTCGATGACGAGCGGCATTACGCACTGGTTGCCCGTGTAGAGCATGGCCATCATTACGGAGTCTACGTCGCCCTCGAAGTTGAAGTGGCCGTGTATCACTTTGCAGGAGTCGAGGCAGACCGACACGCTGCGCTCCGTCTGAGCCACGTGTCCGTCGGTGCCTGTGGATGACGACGACACCCGCAGGTAGAGCATACGGCCGTCGAGGCAAGGCACGGTAGAGTTGCCTGCGATGTTGTACTGCTCGGCGCAGGAAGCACAGAGCAGCACGGATGACAATATGAGCAGAAGTTTCCTCATGATAAGCTTGCGTTAAGCTTTGTCGTTCCCGAGAAATGGCCGTTTCAGGACTCGTTCCTCAAAGAAGCAGGGCAAAAGTACAATCTTCCGGGCGATGAAAAGGAGCGAAAATGAGAAAGAAATAGGCATATAAATGTTTTTTCAGATTTGCCCGTTCAGTTGTAAACAAACCTGTCCGCATTTTTACAAATGGCGAAAGTTTTTAAGAGACACTACTCGCCCTTTTCGTTGCTCGCCCCAAGACGGCGCGAGCGGCTCTTGCAGCGCGTCGGGGGAGGGGAAAAACATCGAGCAATTCTTTTGCCTTTCCTGACGTTTGCACTACCTTTGCGGCAATTACCAACGATGAAGACATTATTGTTATGATCAAGATCACTTTTCCTGACGGCTCTGTTCGCGAGTACGAAAACGGCGTAACGGGGCTTCAGATTGCCGAGAGCATCTCGTCAAGGCTGGCACAGGACGTGCTGGCGTGTGGCGTGAACGGCAATACAGTGGAACTCAACCGCCCCATAACTTCCGACTCCTCCATCACCCTCTATAAGTGGGACGACGAGGAGGGCAAGCACGCCTTCTGGCACACCTCTGCCCACCTCATGGCGGAAGCTATGCAGGAGCTGTGGCCCGGCACGCAGTTTGGCATTGGTCCGGCCATTGAGAACGGTTTCTACTACGACGTGATGCCCCCCGAGGGCGTTTCGATAGGCGAGGCAGACTTCGCCAAGATAGAGAAGAAGATGCAGGAGTTGGCCCAAAAGAAGGAACCGCTCGTGCGTAAGGACATCAGCAAGGCCGACGCCTTGAAGTTCTTCGCTGAGCGCGGTCAGACCTACAAGAACGAGCTTATTGAAGAGCTCGAAGACGGCCACATCACCACCTATACGCAGGGCGACTACACCGACCTCTGCCGCGGTCCGCACTTGCTCAGCACGGCTCCCATCAAGGCAGTCAAAGTGACGGCCGTAAGTTCCGCCTACTGGCGCGGCGACGAAAAGCGCCCCATGATGACGCGCGTTTACGGCATCACCTTCCCCAAGAAGAAGATGCTCGACGAATACTTGCAGATGCTCGAAGAGGCCAAGCGCCGCGACCACCGCAAGATTGGTAAGGAGATGGAACTCTTCACCTTCTCCGAACTCGTAGGCAAGGGTCTGCCCATCTGGCTGCCCAAGGGCACTACGCTGCGACTTATCCTCGAAGACTTTCTCAAAAAGATACAGAAGCGTTACGGCTACCAGCAGGTGATGACACCCCACATTGGGTCGAAGAGCCTATACGTAACTTCGGGTCACTACGCTAAGTACGGCAAGGACTCGTTCCAGCCCATCCACACCCCCGAAGAGGGCGAGGAGTACATGCTGAAACCGATGAACTGCCCCCACCACTGCTCCGTTTACGCTTGGAAGCCCCGTTCGTACAAGGACCTCCCCCTCCGCATAGCTGAGTTCGGTACGGTCTATCGCTACGAACAGAGCGGCGAGCTCCACGGACTGACTCGTGTGCGTGGCTTTACGCAGGACGATGCCCACATCTTCTGCGCCCCCGACCAGGTGAAGGGTGAGTTCCTCCGCGTGATGGACATCATCATGATTATCTTCCGTGCGCTCAACTTCGACAAGTTTGAAGCTCAGATTTCGCTGCGCGACAAGGTACACCGCGAGAAGTACATCGGTTCCGAAGATAATTGGGAACGCGCCGAAAGCGCCATCATCGAGGCTTGCGAGGAAAAGGGCTTGCCCGCACATATAGAATATGGTGAGGCTGCCTTCTACGGCCCGAAGCTCGACTTTATGGTGAAGGACGCACTTGGTCGCCGTTGGCAGTTGGGTACAATCCAGGTAGACTACAACCTGCCCGAGCGCTTCCAGCTTGAATACACCGGTGCCGACAACCAGAAGCACCGCCCCGTGATGATTCACCGCGCCCCCTTCGGTTCGATGGAACGCTTCGTGGCCGTGCTTATCGAACACACAGCTGGCAAGTTCCCCTTGTGGCTCACGCCCGACCAGGTGGCAGTGCTGCCCATCTCCGACAAGTTCAACGACTATGCCGAGCAGGTTCGCAAGGAACTCGACGCACAGGGCGTTCGCGCCTTCGTGGACGATCGCTCTGAGAAGATTGGCCGCAAGATCCGCGACAACGAGATTAAGCACATCCCCTATCTCCTCGTTGTGGGCGAGAAGGAGGCTGCTGACGGTACCGTAGCCGTGCGTAAGCAGGGCGAAGGCGATCAGGGCGTTCTCTCCGTGGCCGACTTTGCCAAGAAGGTGAACGACGAAGTGGCCGAAATGACCAAGGACTACTAAGCGGATACCTCCGCAAGGAATAGATAAATGAGGCAAGGATAAGCCGTAGCGCGAGTCCTTGCCTTTTTTAGGTTGTTGCGGAGAGGCTGACGGACGGAAACGTCTGCCGTTTCGTTGCAACAAGGACGGGGCGTATCGGCCGACGCACCCTTGAAAGGCGGCTTTTTTCGTTGGTTTTGAGCCGAAAAAGGCGGAATAAAAGGGGCGAAATCTTTCCTGTATGGAAAAGATGGAGTAAATTTGCAGCCGGAAAAACAAGAAAAAGACACGGCAAACGCCGCGCAGTCCAGAAAAAGCCCCTGAGGGCAGGCCGCACAGCGTATTGTCAGAAACCAAACAAACAACTTTTAATGCCAGCACCGCAGAGAAACCGCCGCGAGCGCAACAACAAGCCCCAACACCGCATTAACGAACAAATACGCTGCCGCGAAGTGCGCGTGGTGGGCGACGAAGTGGAGTCGCAAGTGCTCCCTACGCGCCAGGCCATCCAGATGGCGCAGCAAATGGGGGTTGACCTTGTTGAAATTTCCCCCAACGCAGAACCTCCCGTATGCCGCCTGATAAACTACTCTAAATTCCTCTATCAGCAGAAGAAGCGCCAGAAGGAACTTAAAGCCAAGCAGGTGAAGATTGAGGTGAAGGAAATTCGTTTCGGACCGCAGACGGACGAACACGACTACAACTTCAAGCTCAAGCACGCCAAGGAGTTCCTCTCGGAGGGCGACAAGGTGAAGGCCTACGTGTTTTTCCGCGGTCGTTCCATCCTTTTCAAGGAACAAGGCGAGGTGTTGCTCCTGCGTTTCGCCAACGATTTGGAGGAATACGGCAAGGTGGAGCAAATGCCTGTGCTCGAAGGCAAGCGTATGATACTCTTCATCGCCCCCAAGAAGACGGGCGGCGCAAAGAAAGCCGAGGCCGAAGAGTCCGAAACCACCGAGCAAGCCGTTGAGGCAAAGCCCGTAAAGAAGGCCCCGCAGGTGAAGGCCAAGAAGGAATACACTGGTCCGTTTGTTGAGGGCGAGGAATTCTAATAAAGGCCACAAAGAAGCCAGAAAAGAAAAACGCTTGCGCGCTGCGTTCGGTATCTCACGTAGCCGCAGCGAGTATTAATCAATAAACCATACAAAAGAAAATGCCAAAAGTAAAGACTAATTCCGGCGCAAAGAAGCGTTTCGCTCTCACCGGAACGGGCAAGATTAAGAGACGTCATGCTTACCACAGTCACATTCTGACGAAGAAGACCAAGAAGCAGAAGCGTAACCTCGACCACGTTGCTATCATCGACAGCACCAACGTACGTCAGGTTCGCGAGCTCCTCTGCCTCCGCTAAATTCTTCGTAGAGTTTGAGCTGTCAAGGCAAAAGCTCTCACAAACAAATTAATCTTCACAAAAGTCTAACCGGATGCTTAGCTTCCAAGTCCGTCTGCCGAAACAATACAAGGGCAAGCGGCGCTAACTTCCCAAAAGTAACACAAAATGCCAAGATCAGTAAATCACGTAGCTTCAAGAGCTAAACGCAAGAGAATTTTAAAGCTCACCCGCGGTTACTACGGTGCGCGCAAGAACGTTTGGACCGTTGCCAAAAATACTTGGGAGAAGGGTCTGACCTACGCTTTCCGCGACCGTCGCAACAAAAAGCGCAACTTCCGCGCTCTGTGGATTCAGCGCATCAACGCTGCCGCTCGCCTCGAGGGTCTTTCTTACTCTCAGCTCATGGGTGGCTTGCACAAGGCCGGCATCGAGATCAACCGCAAGGTGCTCGCTGACCTCGCTGTAAACAATCCTCAGGCATTCAAGGCTATCGTGGCTAAGGCAAAGTAAATGCCGCAATAGACGCTTATAGTTCATCAGAACAAGGAGGCAATTTCCTGCAAGGGAAGTTGCCTCCGTTTCGTTTAATGGGGTAGGGCAGTGCGGGCCTTGTTATTGTCGGCCCGATGCTGCTGTTGTTGTCAGTCTACTGCGGCTAATCCCCGAAAGGCCAGAAACCGCCACTCCCCCTTGCAAGCATTGTTCGCTTGCAAGGGGGAGTGGCGGTTTACTGTGTGGGGAGAACGTTTAGAGATTATTAGTGTCCGCTAAACATAGGTTATCCATCTGAGTTTCCTTTTGCTTAAAGGAATCCCAGTTATAAAGGTGGCGTACAAGCCCCCAGTTGGAGAATCACTCTTCTTCTGGGGGTATTTCTATGGCCTTTTTTACTGCCATTTCCCAGTCTTTCTCTGGGTGTTCAAGCAGACTTTTGACATTGAGGT
>CAVKGN010000123.1:0-6031 GCA_963655595.1 uncultured Oscillospiraceae bacterium | reverse complement strand
ACAGATCCCCGTTCAGGCACCCCAGGAAGTGCAGGAGGCAGCTCCCGAGGAGAGCACACCGCAGCAGAACCTCACCACCACGCACGAGTCGCTCGACGAGGCTGGCAATGCTGAGGCACAGGCTGCCGCACAGAACGACACGCGCGAGCAAACCAACCAACCCTACACCAAGGAGGCTGAGCCCAACCGCAACGATCCCTGTCCCTGCGGCAGTGGTAAGAAGTATAAGAACTGCCACGGCAAAAACCGTGCGTAACGAACCAGAGGGGCGCACCCGCCACGGCTACTCAGCCAAGGCACGGTGCGCCCCTCGGCGTTCAAAAACGCTCTTTCCTGCCGCAAACTATTGTGTATGAAAGAGAAAAGCAGTACTTTTGCTGCGCTTTTCCGCCAAGCCGCTGTCGGGATGCAGAGTTCCCCGTTAAGCTTGGCTGGGACGGACAACAATTAATTAATCCATCATCAAATGGCAGATTTAATCAAAATTGCTGAAGAAGCTTTTGCTACTGGTAAGCAGTTCCCCAAGTTCAAGGCTGGTGACACCATTACTGTAGCATACAAAATCGTCGAAGGTAACAAGGAGCGTATACAGCTGTATCGCGGCGTTGTTATCAAAATCAATGGTCACCAGGACAAGAAGCGCTTCACCGTGCGCAAGATGTCTGGTACCGTAGGTGTAGAACGTATTTTCCCCATTGAGTCCCCGAACATCGAAAGCATCGAGGTGAACAAGGTGGGTAAGGTGCGCCGCGCAAAGCTTTACTACCTCCGTGGCCTTACGGGCAAGAAGGCACGTATCAAGGAAAAGCGCGTGATCGTCAAGAACGACTAAGCGAACCACGTTCCGCAACCACCAATCATGCCTCTTCACGACGAGGGGCGCGGCAGCCGACAAGGCATCCTGCCCTCGCGAAAGAAATCATGATAAGAAAGAGACTTTCTGCTCAAACAAGGCGGAGGTCTCTTTTTTGTTTTACCCCATACAAGCGATTATGGCAAACGGTTATCCTGAAAACAAGAATCATAAAGGCATCGTCTATCCCTCTCCCATCTTTGGTCCCATCCACAGCCGCCGCCTCGGCGTGTCGCTCGGCATCAACCTTATGCCGGCCGACGGCAAGGTGTGCACGTTCGACTGCGTCTACTGCGAATGTGGCTTCAACAAGGATCATCGTCCCTCCCAGCCGCGTCCCACGCGCCAGGAAGTGGCCGCTGCCCTCGAGCAGCAGTTGCAGAAGATGAAGCAAGAAGGCGTAAGCCCCGACGTGCTGACCTTTGCTGGAAACGGCGAACCCACGGCGCACCCGGAGTTTGCGCAGATCATTGCCGACACGCTTCGCCTTCGCGACGCCTATTTCCCTGCGGCAAAGGTCAGCGTGCTGAGCAACTCCACCAGGGCAGCCCTTCCCGACGTGCACGAAGCTCTCATGCAGGTGGACAACAACATTCTGAAACTCGACACGGCCGATGCCGACTACATCTCACGCGTGGACCGTCCCGTCGGCTCGTACAGCGTGGAAGAGGTGATTGACGCTCTCTGCTCGTTTGGCGGACGCGTCATTGTGCAGTCGCTCTTCATGAAGGGCACAAGTCAGGGGCAGAGCGTGGACAACACGTCCGACGCCTACGTCCTGCCTTGGCTCGAAGCCGTCAAGCGCATCCGTCCGCGCCAGGTGATGATCTACACCATCGACCGCGAGACCCCCGACCCCGACCTTCAGAAAGCCACCCCCGAGGAGCTCGACCGCATTGCCGCCTTGGTGCGCCAGGCGGGCTTCGACGTGGAAGTGGCCTATTAATATATAGGTGTGGCAATGGCAAAGTACTTGGTAGCTCTTTCCGGCGGTGCCGACTCCGTGTGCCTCCTGCTCCGTCTGCTTCAGCGCGACGAGGTGGGGGCGGCTGCGCATTGCAACTTCCACTTGCGCGGCGAGGAGAGCGACCGCGATGAGCAGTTCGTCAGGACGTTGTGTCGGGAGCGCGGCGTGCAACTCTTTGTGCAGCACTTCGACACCGAGGCTGAGGCTCGTGCCACGGGCGAGAGCATTGAGATGGCGGCGCGCCGTCTGCGCTACGAATGGTTCGCCCGTTTGCTCCGCGACAATCCCTCGTTCGAGGCCGTGGCTGTGGGTCACCATTTGGAGGACAACGCCGAGACGCTCCTGCTCAACCTCTGCCGTGGCACGGGGCTGAAAGGACTCGTAGGGATGAAAGAGTGGGGAACGGCTATGTGTGGTGTACGCATATACCGCCCGCTGCTCCCGATGACGAAGGCCGACATTCTCCACTTCCTCAACGAACAGCACCAGCCGTTTGTGACGGACAGCACCAACGTCGACACGCACTATAAGCGCAACAAACTCCGCCACGACGTGTTCCCCCTACTCGCGGAGGTCAACCCCTCCGTGCTGCAAACGCTCTCTGCCACGACGCAGCGGCTCGGTGAGGCCTACGGCGTGTATTGTATGGGGATAGATAGGCTTAAAGCCGAATGCGATTACCAACCGCTGACGGGCAGACCCGGATATTGGCGGTTGTCGTTCAGCAAACTCACCGCCGTCCCTGAGTGCCGCACGTTGCTCCACGAGGTTCTCGACGGCTGTCGCTTCACTTCCGCCCAGCTCGACGAGGCTTTGCAGATGCGTGTGGGGGCAGTGATGCAGAGTGCCACGCATATCCTGACGCGCACGGCGGACAGCCTCGTGTTCGGTCCGTTGCCCGCGAGACTTTCGCCTGCCTTGCTGAACAACCCCGCCTCGTTGGGCGAGGCCTCCACAACTCCGTACGGCAACTACTTGATAACTGCCACGCTTGCCTACCGTAAGTACATCCCGTCCCTCCGCTGCCCCAAGAACGAAGTGCTGATTAATGCCGATCGCATAAGCGGTACACTGCGTTTGCGGCCGCTTGCTGAGGGCGACCGTTTCCAGCCGTTCGGCATGAAGGGCTCGCAGCTCGTGAGCGACTTCCTCACCAACCGCCACGCCTCGCGTCTGGACAAAATGCTTACCTTTGTGCTGTGCGACGACCGGGGCATCCTCTGGGTGGTTGGCGAACGTGCCGACGCCCGCACGGCGGTCACTCCCCAAACGTGCTGCGTCCTTCACCTTGTCTGCTCCCCGGCTCAGCCCAGCTAACTCACCATTCTGCAATGAAGAACTTTCCTATCTTTCTCCTTCTTTTATTCCCGATGCTCTCCCTCATTGCCTCGTGCGGCGAGGACCGCAGCGGCGAGCAGCCCTTTGCTCCCACCGTGGTGATGGGCACGGCCGTTCAGCAGGGCGACTCCGTACTCCTCACGGCCACGGTGACGTCCTCCGTGAACAGCTCGCTCAAAGAGTGCGGCTTCTACTACGGCAACGACACGCTTTCCTTGAAGACGGTGGCCGACAGTGCCACGACGTCTTTCCGTGCCTTTACCGACTCGCTCGGGGCTGGGGAGTACTACGTAGTGGCCTACGCCAAGAACGGGGTAGGCACCGCTACGGCCGACACAGCCCGCTTCACCGTGGACTGACGGCGCGCGCCGAAGGCCGCAAATAGCAAATTGTGAATACCTTATTTTGTCTTTCTCTCACCTTGCACTATCTTTGCCGCTGAAATCAAACAACTTTACACGAAAATGTTTAAGAAACTATTTCTCCTCGTGCTCTTCGTAGCACCTCTGAGCCTTTGCGCACAAAAGTTCGCCCAGTTCGACTATACTTCTATCATGCAGGCAATGCCTGAGGCAAAGTCTGCCCAAACGCAGCTCGAAACCATCTACAAGCAGTACCAGACTGAGATTGAGGGCATGCAGAAAGAACTCCAGACAAAGGCTGAAAAGTATCAGAAAGAGGACACCGACGCCACTCCCGCAAACATCCGCGAGCGTCACCAGCAGGAACTTCAGGACATGTACCAGCGTCTGCAACAGGCTCAGCAGGACAACAGCGAGAACATGCAGAAGGAGCAGAGCAAGCTCATGCAGCCCATCATGCAGAAGGTGCTGAACGCTGTGAACACCGTGGCTCAGGAAGGCGGCTACGTTTACATCATTGACAAGAACGCCTCGCAGCAGGCTGGCGTGTTCCTCAACGACGCGCTCAACACCGACGTAACGTCTCTCATCATGAAGAAACTTGGCATCACCGCTTCTGCCACCACTGCCAAGCCTGCTTCTGCAACAAAGTAAAGAAACCATTTCGCTCGCTTGCAGCATAGCCCACGGTCAACGAGGACATAGCGGCGCAGGCGAACCAACAAACCCACATAAAGGCACACAGGCTATCACTCATGGCTTGCGTGCCTTTTCCTTTTTATTCGTGCACTTATCGTGATAACACTCAGGAACATCCACAAGTCTTTCGGGCAACTCGAAGTGCTCAAGGGCATCGACCTCACCATCAACCCGCACCAGGTGGTCAGCATCGTTGGCCCCAGCGGTGCGGGCAAAACCACCCTGCTGCAAATCATGGGTACACTCTACAAACCCGACTGCGGACAGATAGAGATTGCCGGCGAGGACGTGCTGAGCCTTTCCTCGCGCAAGCTGGCCCGCTTCCGTGCGGAGCACCTCGGCTTCGTGTTCCAGTTCCACCAGCTCCTGCCAGAGTTCTCGGCGTTGGAGAACGTAATGATCCCCGGTATGATAGCCCGCCGTTCGCAGGGCGAGGTGAAGAAGCGCGCCCTTGAACTGCTCGACTTCATGGGCCTCTCCGGCCGCGCCTCGCACAAGCCCTCCGAACTCTCTGGCGGCGAAAAGCAGCGTGTGGCAGTGGCGCGCGCCCTGATGAACGCCCCCGACGTGATTCTCGCCGACGAGCCCTCGGGCAGTCTCGACACGCGCAACAAGCAGGAACTCCACCAGCTTTTCTTCCGTCTGCGCGACGAGATGGGACAGACGTTCGTCATCGTGACGCACGACGAGGAACTGGCCTCCATCACCGACCGCACCATCCACCTCCTCGACGGACAGGTGGAGAAGGACGTGACGGACAACGCCCCCGCCGCTGAACCCACCACACCGCAACAGACCGAAACCGCCGAAAACCGACCCAACGAATGATACACTTAGGACAATACAACAAACTGCGCATCACGCATTTCTCCGACCACGGCGCCTACCTCGATGGCGGCAACCTGGGCGAGATACTCATGCCCCGCAACTACGTAAGCGACGACTTGCACGCTGGCGACGAGGTGGAGGTATTTGTCTACCTCGACCAGAGCGAACGCCTTGTGGGCACGCTCGAAACGCCCCTCGCCCGCGTGGGCGACTTTGCCTTTCTCCGCGTGGCGTGGGTCAACGAGTACGGCGCATTCCTCGACTGGGGACTGATGAAGGACCTCTTCGTACCGTTCCGCGAGCAGAAGCTGCCCATGCAGCAGGACCGTTCCTACCTCGTCCACATCCACGTCGACGAGGAGAGCCAGCGCATCGTGGCGTCGGCAAAGGTGGAGCGCTACCTCGTGCCCGCCTCCACCTTGTCCTACCACCGCGGCAAGGAGGTGGAGTGCATCGTGCAGCAGAAGACGCCCATCGGCTTCAAGGTGATTGTCGACAACCGCCACCCGGGACTCATCTACGACAGCGACATCTTCTCCACCAACGTCCCCCACGCCGGCGACGTCCTAACCGCCACCGTGGTCAAGGTGCGCCCCGACGGCAAGCTCGACCTCTCCCCCCAGCGCATAGGCAAGGGCCGTTTCCGCGACTTTGCCGAACAGCTCCTCGACGAGCTCCGCACCGCCGGCGGTTTCCTCCCCTTCACCGACAACTCCACGCCCGAAAGCATCCAAGAGCGTTTCTCCGTCAGCAAAAAGACATTCAAGCGCGCCCTCGGCACACTCTACAAAGCCCACGCCATCACCCTCGCCCCCGACGGCATCCACCTGGTGCAGAAGAAGGGGCGGAAGTGATTTCCCCATAAAAAGGCTGAAAGCCTTGCAAGTCTGTAGCCCAGGGCACAGTGAGGGACAAAGTCCCGAACGACGCCCTGGGTTTTCCACGCCCCGGACGTTGACGTCCTGTAAGGACAAAAGTACCCTC
>CAVKGN010000122.1:0-6186 GCA_963655595.1 uncultured Oscillospiraceae bacterium | reverse complement strand
TTCCCCCTCCTCCTAACGACTCTTTTCCTCATGGCGTGTTCGGCTGATGAGGAACGGGCGGTGCGGACTGTGACCATTGACATCCCCGTCGACATCTATACGGCGACGAGCAATGCTGATGTGCGTGCCGCCAGCCAGGGCGATCCGGGAAACGACGCCGCACTCAAAGCCCCCCTCTACTTATATGTCTACGCCTACGTGTCGGAGAACAACGGCAACGACTACGAACTGCTGACGAAGACCGTCACCATCCCCGAGGACGAACTCGATGCGGCGTGGACAAAACGCGACGCCGACACCCAAAACGAACGCTGGCACAAAAAGGTGCGTGTGACGTTCCAAATTAGTCGTGCGTTCAACAACGTCATCGGTAAGAGCCGCGTCTACGCCATTGCCTCGCGCACCGACCTCAGCGGCGTATTGCCTGCGGCGCTTGCTTCGTCTTCCACGATGGACGCTATCGAGGCTACCACCCTCGACCTCTCGGCGTTTACCTCTGACCAGCTCCGAGACATCTATTCCACCCCAGCCCGCGACCGGTCAACGCCTGTCGCCAGCACCGACAACGGCGTCATCGTGAGCAACGACAACGCCCTCACTTGTAGCACCGTCAAACTCTACCACGTGGCTGCCAAGGTAGACTTTACATGGGAAATACCCTCGTCGCTGCGTTCGTCGGTAGAGATGGAGAAGATAGAATGTTCCGCCCTGCCCACCACATGCAAGGTGTTTGTCCCTACCGACAACCCCGTGGGTACGGGCACGTCACTCGTGATTGCCCCCACGACGCTCTCGGCGAGCCACCCAGCCAACTACGTCAACGAAGGCAACAAGTGGATAGGCCGCGCCTACGCCTATATGCTCCAGCCCCCGTCGCCCGGAGCCGTCAGCTACACAGTCACCTTTGGCGGCACAGGCAACCGGCCCACCAGCACGGGAACGATAACGCCCCCCACCGCCACCTACAACACCACCTTTACAGGTTGGTATCGAGTAGTGGCCGACGTGAAGGAATAAGTACGAACGAAAGTATACATATATAGATATGCAACGCAAGATTTACGCCCTGTTTACTATGCTGATGCTGCTCGTGGCAACGGGCGCGTCGGCCCAGGAGATACGGTATGTGTCGAAGTCGGGTACATACTCCAACGACGGACGCTCGTGGAGTACGGCCAAGGCAAATATACAGGATGCCATCAACGACCTTGTCGACAACGGACTGACCGGCGAGGTGTGGGTAGCCAAGGGCACCTACACCCCGACGGAAAGTACCGAGCAGATAGGCGGTAGCACCCTGTATATGTCGTTTAAGATACCCGCTGGCATCAGCGTCTACGGCGGTTTCGCTGGCACGGAAGCCAAGAAGGACGACCGCGTCAAAAGCTCCACGAAGGCGCTCGGCACGGTCTATGCCAACGCCACCGTCCTCAGCGGCGACCTCTCCTCAGCTGCCGAGTTCAAGTGGAACTCCACCAAGGAACAGTGGGAAACCTCCTTCTACGGCAACTGCTACCACGTCGTATTCTTTGCCACGAACGGTTTCGACGCGTCGGGACGTGCCAAGCCCAACGGCGGCGGTGCCCGTTCGGCCCTCCTCGAAGGCTGCATCATTGAGCACGGAAACGCCTACAACTCCGAAATCACCGGTCGTCCGCACAATGCCTACGGCGGCGGCGTGTATATGGTGGAAGGCTCAAGTCTGGTAAACTGCCAGGTACGCCAGTGCGTGGCCTACCGCGACGGCGGCGGCATCTACATGGACGGCGGCGGCTACGTGGAACATATCGCCGTGACCGACTGCCAGACCCTCGGCATCGGTACTACCTACGGCTACGGCGGTGGCGTGTGCATGGACGGCCCCGCCACCTACGGCAAGTCGTCCACCCCGATGATTATGCGCCGCTCGGCTATCTTCGGCTGCGTGGGACGTATGGGCGGCGGCATCGCCCTCGTTGCCAACGACACCACGGGAACGAATAAGTATAAGACAGCCTGCGTGGCCTGCGTCGTGTCCAACAACACCGCAACCACCGAGGCAGGTGGCGTGTACATGAACCGCGGCGGTGCCGTTACGCAGATGACCATCGTCAACAACAAGTGCAACGGTGCTGGCGTAATCAGCAACGGTATGGCCAACGGTCGTGCCGCAGGCGTCTACTGTCGCGACAATGCCATCGTGGCCAACTCCGTGATGTGGGGCGGCGTGTGCAACGCCAATAGCAACATTCAGTACGCCACGTCTAAGTCGGGCAACAGCTCCTCGCTCAGCCCGTACATCCTTTACACCTCGCTCACAAACTCCGACATCACCGACTGGAGCGGCGTTGTCAAGACCAAGGTGACCAAACTGACCGACTACAACAGCCACGACCAAGGCACCGCCAACGCTACGGAGGGCTACCCCCTCTTCGGCAACCCCACGCCCAACGCTGGCTACGTCAGCTCGGCGCAGGCGCAGCAACTCATCTTTGGCGGCACAAGCACCATCGCCGACGGCGTGACCCTCTACGACGCAAAGGGCGCGACCGTAAAGGCAGCCGACATCAAGCTTGGCACTACCTATTATATAGATGCCGCGCAGAAGACCGTGGCTCAGGAAGGCAAGCACTACACCTATATGGGCGATGCCTACGACTTCCAGCCCCTGTCGCGTTCGTCGCTCAACCACAAGGGCATCCTCACCGTCGACATCGACCGCCACGGGTGGACGCCCTCCTACGAGGTGGACTACGACATCGTGGGACGCCGCTACTCACCTCGTCCCACCACCGGCGCCTACACCAGCGCCTCCATTGTTCTGCAACCCCAACAGACTACCGACGCAGCGGGCAACAGCGTGGTGAACTACTACGTCGACCCCAACGACGACGGCGGTACGGAGTACGCCTCCGTGGGCGACAGCTGGGACCGTCCCATCCGCTTCTTCTCCGATGCCATGACGCACATAGCTGCGCAGAGCTACCCGTCGACCACCACGGTCAACGTGTATGTGAAGCAAGGCACGGTGAACAACACCAATACCTCTGCCGAAGGACGTATCCGCGTCACCGACATCAAGATACCGAGTGGCGTGAACATCTACGGCGGCTATGCCTCTACCAACACGGGTACGAGTCTTGCCAAGCGCAACTCCAACGTCTACGTTACCACCCTGACGGCTGAGGCGCAGGACATCTACGACCTCAACGTGGCACACCTGCTCACCTTCAACGGTACGCAGAACACTGTGCTCGACGGCTTCTCCATCCGTTACGCCAACGCCCGCAGCACCGAGATGATTGAGGGTACGGCCGTCACCACGGGTGCAGGCTTGTCGTTCACCAATGCCACGGGCGTGAAGATACGCAACTGCGGTATTGCTGGCAACACCGCCACACAAGGCGCAGCAGCCGAACTCACCAACTCGGAGGTGTACTTTGAGAACTGCATCTTCCACAACAACGAGAGTCGCGCACTCGACGCAAGCGGAAACGTTACGTCCACCATGGGCAACGTGTTGGTGCGTGAGGGTTCAAACGCCGTGTTCTGCCACTGCGACTTCCTGCGCAACGTGGGTAATGCCATCGACTGCTACGGCACGGTAAAGGCCGTCAACTCCGTGTTCTACGGCAATATGCGCGAACCGCTCGACGACACGCGCAACAATGCCGACAAGGCCCTCGTGGCCGTGCGTCTGCTCGGCACGGGTTCGTCGTTCACGGGCGACCACAACCTCTATGATGCCGCCTCGGCTGACTTCATCACCGCACACAACCTCGACAACACCAACGAGGCAATCCTTACCTACACATTCAGCGAAACGTCTGTCACTTATCCGCGCTTCATCAACCCCACGAAGAACGCGGGCGTGTCGTCTGCTGGCGATGTGACCTACTACGGCCGTACCATCTCCTTCCAGCCGCACAACAACAACCCCATGGTGAACCGCGCCTCAACGGTAGGCAGCGACGGCACGGAAACGTCTGACCACACCCAGTGGGGCACCGACATGACGGGCATCATTACCCGCGACTACGGCGGTCTGCCCGACATTGGTGCTGTGGAGAACCACCAAAGCTCCGTCGACGACGAGGGCGAGAAGGCCTATCCCAACGGACAGCCCCCCTACGGCGGTGCACTCTATGTGCGCGACTACCGCGACAGCAACGGCAACATCGACACCAGTACCGACGGCCGCGACGGTTCGTCGTGGAGCAAGGCCATCAACGGCAACGCCACCTATGGCGGTGTGAAGGGCCTCCAGTATGCGCTCAATCAGGCAAATACGAAATGGACGGCGGATCAGACTACTCTGCGCGAGGTGCTCGTGGCAGCTGGTACGTACACGGCCAACCTCACCTGGAAGGACGGCGTGAACGTTCGAGGCGGCTATCCTGCTGTGGGCAATCCCGGCGAGGACGAGCGAAAGATCTCCAACTCCGACCCGGACTACCAGACAATCATCGATGCCAACAAAGCCGGCCGCGGACTCACGCAGAATGCCGACTTCTCCGTGGCAGCCACCTTTGAGGGCTTTACCATCCAGAACGGATACGGCACAGGCAAAACCTATGGTGCGGGCGTGTACCTCTGCAGCAATGGCACCCTAAAGAACTGCCTTGTGCAGAACAATCAGTTCTCTGCCAGTAACACTACTGAATCTAAACAGGGCGGCGGTGGCGTCTACATGACCAATGGTTCTGTGGTTAAGAACTGCAAGGTCATGAAGAACACTGTTTTGGGTAATGGGTACGTAATATTTATAGGTGGAGCAGGCGTATATGCCGCAGGCGGTACGCTCATCAACTCACTCATCGTTGAGAACAGCACCACGAGTACGGGTTGGAATATGCTTGGCGCAGGTTTCTACATCTCTCAGACGAGTAGCCTATACAACTGTACAATTGCCTATAACGTGGGTAACGGAATATCCACTTACCCTGCTACTGGCGGTGTTTGGGATGCGGCAGCCACGCATGTGGGCGGGGGAGTATACAACAATCAGTCGAAATTCTATAATTGTATCATTTGGGGCAACTATGCCACAGGTAAAACTGCCGAGAATATGATACAGGTGGGTATGTCGGGCTGGGATAAGGGTGCAGGTAGTACCAACGATGCATTCTTTAACTGTTATAGTTCCGCTTGGAGCTCAAAGATTGCTTCAGACGATGCTTCCAACAGCAATCTTGTAAAGCTCGTGGGAGATGGTGATGGCGTCGCCACCGACTACGATACGTTCAATATAAGGTGCCATAGATACGAGCCTTTTGTACGCGACGCTGCCGGCAACACTGACTACTCGCTGAAACCCACCGCCGTGCAGTGCATCAACCAAGGGGCAGAATACGACGCCCTCACCCAGCTCGACATCACTGTCGACATCAATGGTGCGGATCGCGTGCAAGACTGTACTATCGATAAGGGCGCCTACGAGTACAACCAGTCGCTCGAAATCAGTCCAGAAACTACCACCGCCACGGGAGCCACCCACCGGCGCCTGGTGTTCTACGTCACCCCCGAAGGTCGCGGAACGGCTTCCGCCAACAGCCCCACCAACGCCGCTTGCGCCAGCAAGTTGCAGAAGGTGCTCGATGCCGCTGGCCGCTGGAAATACCAGAACCCGTCCGACACCATCATCGTCAAGGTGGCCAACAGTGCTGCCTTCGAAAAGGCAGGCAATCCCTTCCAGTACTACGCCTGTCGCACCACCGACGAGGCCGACCAGAGTGTGCGCGTATGGTCCATCATGGTGCCCCGCGGCGTAGAGGTGTGGGGCGGCTATGCCGACACCTATAACTCAGCCGACGACAACGGTTTCTACACCAAGAACACCACGACCAACGTGGTGACCGACAAACGCGACATCCTCGGCAACCCCACCTACTTCAACTCCTCCTACTACAACTCCACGGAGAAGCAGAACGCCTTTACCTATCATGTGGTGACGTTCACCGACCGCGTATTCGATGGCGACGGCAAGCCCTACAAGGTAGGCGACACCGTGGGCGGCGAAAGCACCTGGACGGACGGCTCCGACTACCTGACGATGAAGACGGTCACCACCGACCGCGCCGTGATTGACGGTCTCTACGTGATGGGCGGCAATGCCGACGCGCAGGTGACCAACGTGGTGAGCGGCAACGCCAACATCAACCAGTATGGCGGTGCAGCCATCGTAACCGACTTTGCCCACGTGCGCAA
>CAVKGN010000121.1:0-6317 GCA_963655595.1 uncultured Oscillospiraceae bacterium | reverse complement strand
TCATCTTGTTATAGTTTTAAGATGACTGCTGGCTACCACGGCAGAGCTAATTTTTATTGGTGAATATACAAAACAAAAAACGTGGAGCCAGTCTGTCACTCGTTCCACGATTCGTAGGCCTTCGCATTGCCCTGTCAGTCCGAAACGAGCAACGCCGAAAGCCCCACGAATGTGTAAGTATATAATTACCCTCTCTTCGCAACGAATGCGAAATGCAACCGAAGCCAATGAGGGCTGTATACAATACACCCATGAGACGCTCTTTGTTGCTTTGTTCTTGACTGACAAATGAGTTTGCGAAGTTCACGAATCGTCAAAACCAAAGCGTCAGATACGCCTTTTACTATGTATATGTCTGCCCAACCTCTGCCCATCGAGGGCTTTCGGCATGGCGTAGAAATCGGAAATGTAACACTTTCATCTTGAGAACTACTATGTTTAGCAAACAAAACGTGATTTTGAGGTCTGATTTAGCATTATCAAATATAAGTCTGTTGAAAGAACCGACTTTTTACGTGGATTTTCTTACTAGAAAGTTCGTATCTTCGCAGTGTCAGTTCCCACCAAGCCTCTCAACGATGCTCAAATGAGTGGGGCTTTTTTGTATACATGTTACTCTCAAACAAATCCTCCTACCCGACTGAAAAGGGCAGAAAGGCATACCAGAAAGCAACAGACATCAAAAGGAAAAGCGGTGATAAGAGCCTAAATCTTATCACCGCTTTTCTGTGTTGCCAGTCACACTACAACGTTGACCAACCATACCGCCAAAGCTATTTGTAGGAGGAAGATGGCGGGGACGCCGTACTTAAACTTTTTGTGCAGCGTCTTGTGGTGCCAAGCTCTCATGCCGCACCATGCCCCTATGCTTCCACCCAGAGCGGCGAGCAGGAGCAACGTGGCCTCAGAGATGCGCCACTTGCCGTGCTTCGCCTTGTACTTGTCGATGCCGTAGACGAAGAAGGTCACTACGGTGATGGAGAGCAGATAAACGAATACAGCAGTCTCCATAATCAAAGAAGTTTTTCCAAGAGTACGAGTTGGATGCCCGCTATGCCGTTGAAGGTGCAGGGCACGATGCCTATCTCCTTGAAGCCGAGTTTGGCGTAGAGCGCACGGGCGGCGGCATTCTTTTCTTGCGTGTCCATGCGGAGCGTCTTGCACCCTTTGTCCTTCGCCATTTGCTCATAGTAGGCTACGAAGGCCGTACCAATGCCCCTACCCTTCGTCTGCGGGTTGACTACCAAGGTATGCAGCACCAAGGCCTCGTCGCCGTCTGCCTGAATGCTCCATGTGCCGTCCGCATACGCCGGCAGTTGAAAGTGGTTGATGATTGCCGTTGCAAGGATTTGGTGTGTCTCGTCGTCTTCGTACACATAAAGTTCGCCGCGGTCGATGCTTTGTCGCGCGGTATCCTCCGTGGGGTAAACGCCGCGCTGCCAACCTACGGTGGTCAGTCCTCGTTCTTCCTGTATGAGCACAAGGTCGTAGATGGACGCAACGGCGGCAAGGTCGTTGTTTGTGGCAAGTCTGATCATATCCTTTTCCTAAACTATTCCATTCGTCCGTACTTCATTTCCTCGCCGTTCTTGTCGTATTGCTTGCGCTTGCCCACGGCTGGCTCCGTCAAGGTTATCCTGACCACGGCGGTGCGTCCCAGCGAACGAGCTACGCTGCTGTCGAATGCGTCCATGTGTCCGGGCAGGAAACGTTCGCTTATCAGGCGTAGGCCGTGCACCTTCTCCTCGTCGTCCTCCACCACTTCGGCTTTTCCAAAGGCTACGGCCGATTTGTATTGAATGGTAAAGTCGCCGTCCTTAGGCCCCACCGTGGGGGTGCAGCGCGACACGGCGGAGAGGCATACTTCGGGGTGCGCCTGGATAGCGTCCAGCTTCTTGCCCTCCAATGCGCAGTGGAAGTACCAATGCTTGCCATCGTCGGTGGCCAGTGAGAGCGGCAACCCGTATGGCCGTCCCTCGGCGTCAATAAAACTTACGGTGATATACGGGGCTTGGCGCATCACGTCCAAAGCCCACGGCTCATTCATTTCTCTTGACTTCTTTCTCATTGTTTATATGCTTTCAGGGGTGAGCATTTCGTCGTACTTCTCTTTCAGCCGTTTGGAATACCTCCAAACGAATCATCACTCCAATGCCTTTCCGTCGGCGAAGGCGTTGCCCACACGCTGACCGAGCTGGATGTAGCCGTGGTGTATGGGGTCGAAGGCGATGAGGTTCATCTTCTCCATGTCGGGCTTGCCGTCGGCGGCAAGGTATTCCTCGTGGCAAACGATGTTCACTATTTCGGCTATGATGTAGTAGCCGGTCTCGCTCTCGTCAATCTTCTCCTTGATGCGACATTCAAAGGTCATCGGGAAGTCGGTAAACACGGGGGCGTTGACGTTCTCCGCCTTCTCTGCGGTCCAGCCGGTCTTCTGTATCTTGTTCGGCACGTTCTTACCACTGACAATGCCTACATAGTCGGCAGCCACCATCGTCTGCTCGGTAGCGAAAGCCACGGTGAACTCGCCGCAGCGGTTGAGGTTTGCGGTAGTAGCGTGACTACCCATTGATATCACAATCTCGTGAGCGTCCCACTGGCCTGCCCAAGCGGCGTTCATTGCGTTGGGCGTTCCGTTTTCGTTGTAGGTGCCGATAATCAGTACGGGTTGTGGCACGAGCCACGCTTTCTTTCCAAAACTTTTCATGTGGATATTCGTTGTTTTTGATATTTCGTTGATTTCTGGCTATGCTCCTTTTCTGCTGTGCAATCTCCGAGAGAGGACGTTGACTGGCGGCCACGACGGGGAGAACTGATGGGGATCATAAAGTCACCAGCTCGTAGTTTGTGCTGCGTCCGCCCTCAGCCGTTTGCCGCAGGATGCCTTTGCGGATGAGGTCGTTGATGTCGCGCAAGGCGGTGTCCTGCGAACAATGGTTTATCTTGTACCACTTCGAGGAGTTGAGTTTGCCGTCAAATCCGTCGAGCAACATATTAATCACCTTGCGCTGTCGCTGGTTCAGAGGCAGGTCTTTGTGAGCGTCCCAAAAGTGGGTCTTACGCACCACGGCGTCTGTGCGGCGCAAGGCTTCCTCCAAGGCTTCGCGCAGAGTTTGCAGGAACCATTCCAACCAGGGCGTCACGTCGGCACCGCCTTTCTGCGCCTGTTCCAGATGTTCGTAGTAGGCCTTTCGGCGGTTGAGGATTTCGGAGGACAGACTGTAATAACGTTGCGAGGTGTGGTCGGCGCGCGACAGGAGCAATTCCGTCAAGGTGCGACATATCCGTCCGTTGCCGTCGTCGAAGGGATGAATGGTCACAAACCACAGGTGGGCAACGGCGGCTTTGATGAGGGGGTCAACGGCTTCACACGGCGAGTTGACCCATTGCAGGAAGTCGTTCATCATCTCTGGCACAGCCGAACTGGGGGGCGCTTCGTAGTGCACCTTCTGATGCCCCAACGGCCCGGATACTACTTGCATGGGGTCGTCGCCTTCGCGCCAACCGCCCACCTTTATAGGCGTCAGTCCGCTGCGGCCCATAGGGAACAGGGCAGCGTGCCAAGCAAAAAGGCGTTCCTCGTCCAAGGGGGCAGCGTACTGCTTCACGGCGTCCATCATCACCTCCACCACGCCTTCCGTATAATGGTCGGCCTGGGGGAGACCTTCGTAGCGAAGTCCCATCTGCCGAGCCACGGATGAGCGGACGCTCTCGCGGTTGAGTTCTTCGCCCTCTATCTTGGCGGAATGGACTATCTCGTGCGTCAGTGCGTCGAGTGCCGATAGGTTTTGTTCCTCAAAACCGAACGCAGAGAGGCGCCCCAGCAAATTGCCGCGGAGCAGGTTTGCCTCCGCCAAGAGGGGGGCCAGAGCTGAACTGTCCCATGTCCAATGCGGCCATTCTGCCCGTTGCCATACATATATATAATGTGTGAAGCCTTGTGTCATCTTCGCAGTGCATTAAGCGTACAATGAATGGCGCAAATGAAGCGTTTTTACCCAACGTGCGCAAGTTTTGCGGAGATTATCCGCCTTATTCGCCGCATTTTTGCGGAGATTAAGGCGGCGGTGCTTAGTTCAGCTGTGCAAATTCTTCCTTTGTACCGTTGAACACGTTGATGTCTACTGGGGTGCTTATGCCGTTCACCCGTCCGTTGGGGGTGAGTTGCCAATGGAGCAGGCGCACGTAGGGTTTATACTCGCCGTAGCGGGCTATCCACACGTCGTAGCTGCGCAGTTCGGCTGGCGCGTTCACGAGGTGTTTGTTCACAAACTGTTGCCCCACGTAGAGTACGGGCTTCTTTCCGCAATGCTGCCGCACGGTGCGGAGCCATACGAGTACGTGGCTAAACAGAGCCTGTTCGCCACCGACCTTGGCTATCTGTTCCTCGCTCGGTTCAAGGTCCAACACGGGCGGCAGGTCGGTGGAGGCTATCCGCACCTTTTTCAGGAAGAAGGCGGCTTGCTGCGCCCCCGTGCTGTAAACGGAGAAGAAGTGGTACGAACCCGTGCGTATGCCGTGGGCGCGGGCCTGGCGGTAGTCGGCGGCGTAGTATTTGTTGAGCAGGCTTTTGCCCTCTGTACATTTAATATATATGTACGACACGGGGTAGTTCACCTTTCCCTTTACCCTGCGTCCGTTCCCCAAACTCGTAATGCGTAGGTCGTTCCAGTTGATGGCGAAGCGCTTCTTGCCTTGTTCGTGCTGAAAGCGGGAGATGTCGATGCCGTACACGCGGTCGGCGGTGTAGACCATTCGTTCGCCAAGGAAGCGTCCGGCCTTCCACACGCCACACTGCACCATGTGTCCGGGGCGAGAGGCAAAACCATGTCCTGCCCGCTTGCCGTCCTTCCACTCACCAGAGTAGCAGCCGCCGCTGGGCAGGGAGAGGACGCCCGTTCCTTCGGGCTGACCAAGCGCGTCGAACTGTCCGCAGTACACGCCACCCTCACTGATGCGTTCACCACTCGCAAGGGTATCGGCGTTCCAGTAGCCGCGGTACACGGCTCCCTCTGGGGTGCGCAGCGTGCCGTAGCCTTTGCGTGCGGGGCGCTGCCCTACCCTGCTGCTCGGGTCCACCTGTCCCACGTACACGGCGGAGTCGGGCAAGAGCATCCGTCGGCATGGCAGGTCGGTCTGAGGGTACACGCTGGCGTGCTTATTGCTTTGCCACGGGAAGTCGCTTAGCCACCGCACGAGTCCGTTCCACCACCACGCAGGCGTGGCGTGAAGTCGCCGCATAAGCGGAACTATTTGCTTGGCTGCGATCTGCTCATTCCCTCTGCGTACGCCGCACAGGTTGCCGGAGGAGTTGACATAAACGCCGCCTTCTGCCGCGGGGAATAGGTCGCCGCTGCTGATTGCCGCAGGCGTGTGGTTGAGCGACTGCCCACCCATGTCGTTGTAGGCTAATAGTTTGGCGGAGGACTGCCATGCGCCGAGCCACAATACGGAGAGACTGCGGCAACCGCTGGGCAGTCGCAGGGTGTCGAGCTGTGCCAACACGAGTCCATTGCCTCGTGTCCACGTGCTTGCACGGAAGGCGACGGTGTCGTACGGGCATCTCACTTCCATACGCACGAATAGCCTTGCCCGTGTGCCTTTCTGGCTGAGTACTTTCGCCACGAGTCGCCTTATTGAGTCGGTGGTGTCGAGACGGGCGGAGAGGCTTTCGCGGTAGGCCATCACTTCGTTGTAACCGTCGTCCACTACGGAGTGTTTCTTAGCGTAGAGGTCGAGTTCTTTCTTCTCGCTCCGCTCGCGTCGTTGCTGCGTGGTGAGTGCGCTGTCGAGTCTTTCCAGACGTTGGCGCAACTGGCTGTCGGTCAACGAGTCGGCGGCTCCACCCACAACGGCATCGCTCGTCACGAGGTACCCTTTGGACGACACGAAAGCACCTGACTGGTCGGCGGTTTGCTCCACATCGGCTGCACGCAACCAAGCGTTTTGCAACGTGTCACCGCGGAGGGAAAGGTAGAGGGTGTCGCCCCCGTCCACCGCCACGGCATAAGCGGCAGAGGCTTTCACACGGCAAACAGCCCGCAGCTGCCGTTCCTGCGAACTGGGAACGAGCCATGCCAATAGGGCTATCACAACGAGGACAAATAGTAAGATGATGGGAATTGTTTTCTTCTTCAGCTTCTTCATAGCTCAACCAAGCGGAATGTGTTTTTCGGAGTACGCAAAGGTACAAAAAGCGTAGCCCGTGGGTGCGGCTTGGGTTAGGAAAGTGTGCCTCCCCCACCCTCGATGCAACATTTTCGCGAAATTGTGTAACGGCTGAGTCGGGGCGTGGTTCTAATTTTGCAGCGTGAAAG
>CAVKGN010000120.1:479-6476 GCA_963655595.1 uncultured Oscillospiraceae bacterium | reverse complement strand
GCTTTGGTATATGGATAGTTTCAAACTCACAATTAAAAAAGATAAGCAACGGGCGGACAGGTCGTTTGCGGTGTATATTCGTTATACGCATGATAGGCGTAGTTTTTATTTCCCTACTTCGATGGTTGCGACGAAGAAAGACCTTACTGCGTCGTTCAAAATTAAGAACCAACAGTTGATTGAGAGGGGGGAGGATATTATTCGTTCTTACCGCAAGCGGCTGGAAAAGCTTATGCTTGAAGTGAACGAGCTGCCTTTTGACCGCATTGTGGAGTTTTTGCGCAAGAAGGATGAGTCGCTTTCGATTGACTTTTTCGTTTATGCGGAGGAGTGGCTTAGGCTTAACGGCAACAAGAAGGGTATTAACAACTACCGAACGGCGGTGAATGCTTTGAGGCGGTTTGTTAGTAGGGATACGCTTTTTTGCAGCGAGATTACTCTTGGCCTTATGCGTGAGTGGGAGGCGGAGCTGGACGACAGGCCGCGGGCTTGCTCGCTCTATACGTCGGTGGTGATGAAGATTTTCAATGATGCGAGGGACTTTTACAATGACTACGAGAACGGCGAGATACGTATTAAGGATGCGTTGCACACTTACAAGCCGAAGAAGCAGGCGCCTGCGGAGAAGCGTGCGTTGACGGTGGAGCAGGTGCGGGCTATTGCGGCGCTCCCCGACGAGGAGGGGGAGGGTCGTTATAACTTGGCAAAGGATTGCTTTGTGATTTCGTTTTGCCTGATGGGGATTAACTCGGCTGACCTTTTTGAGCTGGAACGGTACGATGGTGAGCGCATTGTTTATAACCGTGTGAAGACGCGCGACAGGCGTAGCGACGATGCGCTGATGGAGGTTGACGTGCCTGCGAGGGTGCGGCCTTTGCTGGATAAGTACAGGACTGGTGCGGCTGATGGGCGTGTGTTTAACTTTTCCGCTCGGTTTGCGACGCGTTCTGACTTTAACAGGGCGCTCAACATTGGTTTGAAGAAGGTTGGCGAGAAGGTGGGCGCTGCGGGCTTGCAGTTTTACGCTGCCCGCCACTCGATGGCTACGATTGCGGCTAACGACGTGCGCATACCTATATATATAGAATGATATGCTTTGCCACATTGATGAGCGTATGCGTGTGACGAACTTGTATATCAGGAAGGACTTCTCGCTTATCAACGAGGCCAACGAGAAGCTTATGGCGTATGTGTTTGGCGAGTAGTGCGCTGGGGGGGGCGGCGGAGGTGTTGCTCGCGGCCTTAGAGTGTGGCCTCAGAGATAGCCCGTGCTGGGGAGGCGAATTGCCCTGCGGCGGCGTTGCGCTTGACGATGCGGGGAAGTTCCATCTCGCGGAAGCAGATGTGCAGGCCTATTGCGCGGGTCATGAGCAGGTCGTCGTGCTTGCCGATGATTGCTCCGTATGAGCCGTTTGGTTTGCGCTCGTAGGTGAGGAGTTCGTCCAGGCAGCGTTCGTCGCGCTCGGTGTAGAGGTGTTCGCGCACGGCCTTGATAAGCGTTGAGATGACGAGGGGCTTTGTTGCCACGTTGGTGTGGAAGCCGTATTTGCGCGGCATTCCCTGGCGGATGTCGTCCTCGCTTTGCTTGCGTGCGTAGAGGTTGTCGTAAGCGTCTTTTATTTGGTTGAGGATAAAGAGCGACTGGTCGCCGTCAACCATTCGTTCGCGGTCTTTTGTTTCGAGTGTGTTGCTTTCGATAACGAGCAGGGCGTTGTCGTACCAGGTGGCTATTTGTGCAGCTTTCCATGCGAGCAAGTCCATGTCGATGTGTCCGTACCACTGCGCCACGACGGCAGGCTTTCCTCCGTCGATGAGGTTGATACGGTCGAACACGCAGATGACCGACCAGTCGGCCGCGTTGGAGCGTCCGCCAATGTCGACCACCGTAAGGTAGCGGTCGGTGACGGTCTCTGCCTCGTCGGTCTCGGGCATTGCCCACACGTGGAGGTTGGCCGTTGGGTCGGGGGCGAAGCGGACGTTTTCCAGTGCGTCGGCGCCCTCGTCGGCGTCGGCACAGACGTCGCCTATGTATTTGGGCGTTCGGCACGCTGGGCGCAGTTGTTCGACCATGTAGCGGTCGAACACGTTTGCCCCGGAGTTGACGAACGCCTCGATGTCGTCCGATGGGTACTCCGAAGCCATGCCGCCGTTGTTGTTGTACTTTGAGCGTTCCTCAACGTACCAGGCAATGTTTTCGAGCGTTGCCCCTTGCTGCCAGAGCCACCACAGGTATTTGCCCGTTGCCTCGCGGTTAGAGTGTGGCGCATCCTGCAAGCGCCCCTTGTAGAGCGCCTCGGCAAATGCGGCGGGGTTGGCAATGGGCTTGCGGTACATCTCAATCTCGTACCAGGGCACGAAGAACGCCGTGAACTGCGAAGGCACTGAGGGGTCTTTGGCGGCGGTGTATTCCGTGTGGAAGAAGTTGCCCACGCCGTTGGCCGTGCTTTCGTAGACAATCATTGTGTACGGTTCCAAGAGTATACCCGAACAGGCGGAGCGCACGATGTCCTCGGGCGAGCGCCCTTCCGTTTTTCGCCAAAGCCCCACCTCGGAGCAGTGCACGAGGGAGTAGTCGGAGCCTCGCACGGAGTCGGGCTTTTCGGCCGTGCCGACTGAGATTTTGCAGTTGCGCTGCGGTATGCGCTTGATGGTTCCTGCGTTGTCCACGTTCTCCGTTTTCCTTTCGCCTGGGTTGTAAGCCTCGCCCAGGGCGTAGAGCAGCTTCACGGGATAGGCGGCCAGCAGGCGGTCGAACATGTCCTTAATGTCCGACGCAGTGCGAGCCACCTGCGCAATGATGAGCGAGTTGAGTCCCTTGCGGTGAACGAGCTGCAACCACGCCATATATATCTGCGTAACGGTAGAGCCGCCCCACTGCCTGGCTTTGAGCATGATGACGCGCACGGGTTCGCCCGCCAGGCGGCGGCTTTCAAAGAGTTCAACCAGGCGGCGTTGCGGTGCTCTGAGGCGGAAGAGCGTGTCGCCCTTGCCCTTACACTTGATGGTGACGTAGGCGGCACACCAAAAGGCAAAGTCGTGCAGAATGCGCACGCGGACGAATTGTTCGATAACCTTTTCGCGGTTCTCGGGCGTGCATTCCGCTTGGAGCGTTTCGGAGATAAAGGCCGCCACAGAGCCGTGCCGCACAAGTTCGCTAACCAGCGGCACGCGCATCATAGTGGTAGGAAGCCACTGCACGGGGATAGGAAAGTCGGAGATGTCAACTCTGCGCCTTTCCCCTATACTCCCCTCCCCCGTTATGGGGTTGAACACGGCGTTAGCCCGTTCGTTGCGGCGAGTGTTCTCCCTTACTATTTTATCCGCTTGGCTTTCCATTTCTTTACGATAAACTCGGCGAGCGACAAGGCGTTCCCCAGCGAGAAGCACCATACGTGCAGCCACGTGTTGACAGTTCCGAATAGCGATGAGAAGAGGATGAAGCCCCACACGTAGCACTGAAAGCGAACCTTGCGCACCGCGCGGAAGGCGCAAAGCCCCATCAAGGCGAAGCACACGCCCGAAAGTCCCATTGTTGGCAGGGGGCAAAGGACTGTGGGAAAGGCCACTGCAAGGGCGTAGGCAATGCAGACGTCAGCCCACGACACCCTATACTGAAAGACCAGGGCGAGGAAGCACCAAAGGTTGACGATTAAGTGGCAAGCGCCAGCGTGAAAGAACGGATAGAGAAGCCTGTCGGCGAGCGAGCATCCGCCACCGATGGCAAAGTGCAGAGGCGAGGCCACCAGGAACGCCGCCGCCACTGCAAGGAGTAAGGCAAAAGCCTTCAAAGCCGACGTTCCTTTTTCCATTTCGCCCTTGTTCTGTAATAGTAAACCTTGGCTGCCCCTGGTTGCAGGTAGAATTTCGGTGCAGGCTGATAGACCACCTTGCACACGAGTTCAAACACGGAGAGCCGCGGTAGCTGTTTGCGCAGTGCGAGGACGCGCCGCAGTATTTCGTTGAACATCTCCTTCTTATTGGGGAGCATCCCGTCGAGTCTGTCGCCCCGCAGCATTCGCCCGATAACGATTGCAGCTCGTTCCTCTGACACCCAGAAACGCTTAGAGGGCATATTAACGAGCTGTCTGAATAATGTCGACACGCATATAACATGACACGAGGCCACTAACTCACGGAAAGCGCGGACAATGTCAGCGTTTCTTTCCTCTTCATACTCTATTTTACTCCCCGCTTTCTTCACTAAGGGGCGGACGGAGTTTGTAAAGCGTTGACATTCAACGCAAAGTTACTAAATTCCGAGTTAATAGATAAAAGGGAGCGAGCTGTAAAGCGGCTTAGTTTTGTACAGAAATCAGCAAAATCAAAGCAAGAGAGAGATGGCAGCCGAAGAAAAGACTATACCCAAGGGCAGCCGTGAGGCGTTTACCGAGCGACTGCGTGCTAAATACCCCGACAAGACGTTTGACGACGACGAGGGAATGTTCGGACAGATTAATTCGGACTACGACGACTACGACAACGAGATAGCCGGATACAAGGAGAACGAGCGCAAGCTTGGCGACATGATGGCGTCCGACCCCAGAAGCGCCCGTTTCCTTGCGGAGTGGGCTAACGGCGGCGACCCGAGCATTCTGCTTATCCGCCTGTTTGGTTCCGACATTAAAGACGCACTCGACGACCCCGAGAAGCTCGAAGAGATTGAGAACGCCCAGAAGGAGTACCTCGACAGAGTAAAGAAAGACAAGAAGCTCGAAGAGGAATACCAGGACAACCTGAAAGACAGCATCAAGGCCGTTGAGAAAATGCAGCAGGACGAAGGCCTTAGCGACGATGACGTAGACGCTGCAATGTCGTACATTCAGCAGATTATCACAGACGGCATTGTTGGTAAGTTCTCCCCCGAAACCATCTCAATGGCGTTGAAGGCCATTAAGTATGACGGCGACGTTGCCGATGCAGCCACCGAGGGCGAAGTGCGCGGACGCAATGCCCGCATTGACGAGAAAGCTCAGAACGAAGCAGCGCGGCGACGGCACGCCCCAGCTTGACGGCAAGAACGGCAAGGCAGGCGGAGACCGCATGGGCATACCGTCGCTTGGCGCGCTCGACCGTTACGGCGACGACGGCGGCGGCGACATCTTTGCCCGCGGCGGAGAGAAGCGAGTTAAATACCAGTAAGACAACACAAAACCAAAATAAGAGAGAAGAGGAATGAAGAAGTTAAAATTCAGCGCAAGCGCGCTTTTGAATGCAGGCGTGTCAGTGATGGCACTTATTGGCGGCGCAGCCGGTGGTTCGTTGATGGCAGCCGCCACGGCATTGCCCGATGCCGGCGTAACCAATTCAGGCAACCCCGACAGCACAGACGGTATTGCCACGGAGACCCAAGGACGCGAGGATGGCGACGCGGAGTTTTACGCCAAAGAGATTGACAAGAAAATCACGAAAATCCGTCCGATGGCAACCCCCGTCGACCAGATTAGCCGTTATGCAGAGGCTGGCCACTCGGACAGTTTCGTGGTGAAGTACTACTCCGTAGGCACTCGCCCCATTAAGTGTACCCTTGCGGCAGCGGTAACTGCGCAGACCTCGGGCGAGAGTATGACCATTCAGGTTGACGACCCCAGCTTGTTTACCCTGGACGACACCATCCGCGTAGTCGGCGTAAAGGGCGAGTACGACGAGAACGGCAAGGCCTACGACAAGACCGACGAGAACGCCCCCGACCTTGTGCTTTGCGTATGCGGCAAGGACGTAAACACCAGTATGCCCGTAGTGTATGCCGTGAACGGTACGCTCGACTCGAAGAAGCGCCCCATCTACGTTCCCGCGATTGAGAAAGGCACAACCCTTGTGCGCATGGGTAAGGCTTGCGGCGAGCTTGACGTACAGACAGGCCGCTTTAACAACCTGCCCACCGCAGAGGAGCAGTACTGCCAGAACTTCATGATACAGGTGGAGCAGTCAACCTTTGACAAGATTGCAGCCAAGGAAGTAGACTGGAACTTTACCGACCTTGAAGAGGACGGCATCTAC
>CAVKGN010000120.1:0-415 GCA_963655595.1 uncultured Oscillospiraceae bacterium | reverse complement strand
ATCTACGACATGCGCCTCGCTCAGGAGAACAGCTACCTGTTCGGCGTGAAGAACAAGATTAACCACTCCACGAAGAACGGCATGGCCACTTGGTTCACTGGTGGCATTTGGTGGATGGCAGGCAAGGACATTGAAGTTGGCGAATGGGACGCAGAGCAGAAGGCCGCCGTTATCAGCGACGACAACCTTGTAGACATCTGCAAAGACCTGTTTGTAGGCACTGGCATTGGCAACAAGCGCAGGGTTCTTCTCTGCGGTTCGGACATGCTCGCAGCCTTCTCGAAAATCAAGAGCGAGAAGTTCCGCCTGAAAGAGAGCGTAGAAGTTTGGAACTTGAAGTTCAAGAGCTGGGAGACCGACTTTGGCGAAATCCTTACGCTCCATCACGAGTTGTTCGACGTGAACGGTATGAGCG
>CAVKGN010000119.1:1746-6535 GCA_963655595.1 uncultured Oscillospiraceae bacterium | reverse complement strand
ACTTCTTCCACACCTTCTTGCCGTTTTGGATATAGACGCCGGTGGGGAGGGAATGGAGGTCGCGGCCTACGGGGATGCCCTGCATGTTGTAGATGGGGGCGTCTGACTCGGCGGGCTCTGCGATAAGGGCGTCAATGCCGCTCACTGTGTCGTCACCAATGACGAAACGGAAACTGTTGGCGTTGCCTGCGGTGGAACCGGGGATGTAGCAACGGAAGGGCTCGATGGCGGGGTGGTTTGCGCTTTGCCAGGGGTAGAAGCCTACGGAGTGGTAAGTGTTGGGCTGCAAGGTGTAGGGATACTGCGTGCCGGAATAGGCCGACGCGGTGGTCACCTTGGGCAACGTGCCTACGAGTCCGTCCCACGTGTTTAGGGTGATGTGCATGATTTCACCGACAATGTAGAAATCGTATGTGTCGATGTAGTTCGTTTGCAACACAACGGGCGTGTTGTGGGGGATGTAGCCGCCCGTCATGCTTTGCAGGGTAATCACATAATCGGACGCGCCTGTGATATCTTCCTTACGTTCCGTGGCGTAGTATGCCACCACGCCAGCGGGGCACGTTACGTCGACGGGGCAATAGAACGTGGAATAACCCAGACCGATGCTCTTGAACGTCAGGGGCAGAAACTCCACCTCCTCCATCGTCCACTGGTCGCTCCCCTCCGAGGTGAGGAACTGCGAGCCGTCGCTAATCTTGTATTCGTCGCCGTTGTGGGTGAAGGTAAACTTCGTACCGCTCTCGCCCACGTTGACCACGTCTGCCAGCTGACAGTCAGCGTTCTTCAAATAGAGGCCACACTGGTAGAAGAGCAGCGAATGATCCTCGCCGTACCAGATGATGGTCGACGCGTCCTCCGTGTCGGCAGTGGTCACGCTCGTACCGTCGGCGGAGAGGCACTTACCAGCCGCATCGCGAAGACGGATGAACGTACCCGGACTTGCCACTTTCCTTATCTCCAACACCACGGTAGCGGTGGAGGGTGCGTACTTGCGGTTGCCGGCGTAAGTCACCATGATTGAGCCGTAGCCGCCGCCCGTCATTGTCACGTGACCCGTGAGGTCGTCCACCGTCACCACGGAACTGGGCGTGGCACTGAACGAGAACAAGCCCTCATTGTCGATAAGTTTGTTGTCCACGGCGTTGTGCAGCGTCACCTCTGGCACAATGTTGCCCTCGTAGTCGGTATAGTAGAGCGTCTGCGGGTAAGCAATGGTCACGATGGTGGGGTAGCGCTTCACGGTGACGGGATAGTCGGCATGGTACTCCATGTAGTCATCATCCTCCACCGAGGTGATGCGCAGGGTTGTTGTACCCTCGCCCACTGCGGTGAGCGTGCCGTCCGCCGCGATGGTCACGATACTCTCGTCGTTGCTCGCGAACGTCACGCCGTTCTTGCTGTTGGTCGTTGCCTGCACCTTGTACGTTGCGTCCACGTAGAACTCAACCTCCGTGGTCACTGTGAGAGTGGGGTAATTCTTTGAACTGACAATCAGTTCGTAGGAGGCGGACGAAGGCTCGTAGCAGTCGTTGCCAGCAAACGTTGCCGTTACGGTTGCCGTACCCGTGAGCGTTCCTGCCGTCACTGCGCCCGTCTGCGGGTCGAGCGTGATTAGTCCAGCGGTCTCGCAGGTGTAGCTGTACGTCACATTGCCGACTCCCTCAGGGGTGAGTTTGGCTACGGGCGAGGTAAACTCGTTCTCATGTCCCAGTTGCAGGAGGTAGCTCGAATGGTCGAAGGTAAGGGTTGTGGGAGCTTTATTGACCGTGATGACGTACGATGCCTTGGCTGAGCAATACGTGTCGTCGCCCTGGTAGTAAGCCGTTACGACGGCTGAGCCCGCCTGGTTGATCGTTATCGCACCCGTTGTAGGGTTCACGGAGAGGCAGGTGGACGAGGACGAATACTGCACATCTGGCGCAGAGAGTTCGTTGCCCGTCACGTCGTCGACCAGCGTGCAAGTTAGAAGGTTGGGCTTCTCCTCGCCGTAGGTGAGCGTTGATTTGTCGTACGTCAGGGTGGCGGTGACGGGACGCTTCTTCACCGTGAAGGTAATCAGGGAAGTACCTGCCTCGTAGGTTTCCGTTTGCGGCACAGAGATGGTCACCACCACGTCGCGCTCGTCCACGCCGTCCGTTCCCTTAGCCGTGAGCAAACCCGTGGAACTAATCTCTGCCACGTCGGTATTGCCAGAGGAATACTGCACCGCGCCGTCCGACTCCGTCGTGACAGTCAGCTGCGCCGTCTCGCCCACATAGAGCGTCCGTTTGTCGACGGAGATGAGCAGTTCTGCCACGTCGCGCGAGAGGAGCGTAGCCGTAGAAGTGCCAGATATTTTGGCGTCGGCCGTCATAAACTCGCTCTTGGACTTTGAGATGGTCGCCGTAGCCGTAACGGTGAAGATGGTCTGCTGGGAGAACTTGGTGAGATACTCCGCCGTGGCCTCATCGGGATACGTCGTAGAGGCCGTGACGGTGACGTTGTTGGGATGGCTCGACGTCCATTCGTACGAATCCACCTCCGTGATGGTCGTCGGGGCTGTCTGCGACACGTAGGAATTGTCCGCCGAGGTGTAGTACACGACGCTCTTATTGGAATTGTCCGTCCAGCTATACTTGTTGTACGCCGGCGTGTACGACACAGACTCCACGTAGTAGTCGCGAGCATCGCCCACACGTTCAAACCGCTGCTCGTTGTTGTTGTACGATACGGTCACGTTACTCGACTCCTTCTCATTCACTGTCGACACTGTAAAAGCGGAGGCTGCGTTGGTAGTACTGGTTGAAGTTGACCAACTGCCGCTGCTGCAAGTGATGTAGTAGTTACGATTACTCGACGTCGTGTATATTTTATTTTTGATGATATGCCACGTAGAGGAACTGGCGTCCAACTTCAACGAATTTCTTGAATACTTCAAGTAGTACTTCGTGGAGCCAACCATGATACTCACAGTTCCACTGGTACTCACAGCTCCGCTGGTATTCCCCGAACACGTCCACACGCAAGTGGCTGGGTTAAACTTGTCGGCGGTGACGTTCGTGAGGGAGCCGTTGACGACAGCAAGGAAGTTCGTTCCGTCGGTGATGACACCATACGACTCTGCCAGAGCAGCCACTACGGTGGTGGCGAAGAACGCCACGCAAAGCAATATTCTATTTATAGAGTTCCTCATAAGTACTTTCGTTTATCTGATTACTACCTTGTGCGACTTTCCGTCCACCTTCACTACGTACACGCCGTCTACTGGGAGGGCTGCGGAATACGTACGGCTCTGCGCCGTAGCCATGTTGTTGATGCGGCCAGCAGCGTCGTAGATGACGATGCGCTCACCGCCCTGCAAACCGCTGACGTACACCACACGACCACGCACACGGATGGTGATGCCCGTCTGTGCCTCATCGGCGTTGGGCTGACCGAGGTAGTAGCGGGCGTTGTAGCGCACCGTCTCCGTGCCGTCGGCAGTCTGGAACACCTTACCGGCTGAGGGAGCCGTTTTGGCTTCGTACACTGGACGGTAGAAGGAGAGTTCCTCCTTGTCAGCCACAGCGGCAGTCTGCGTAAAGAAGCCCTCGCCCGCCCAGATGCGAGCATTGTCGTTGGTGGCAAGGTGCCAGTCGGAGGTATCCCACGAACTTACGCTGTAGAAACCGCCGTCGCCGTTGGCAGCCGTTGTGCCGTCGGGATAAGTGGTGCCGTCGTACCACAACCAGAGCGTGTGCGGCACGTCCATGTTGCGCCGTGCCTCGCCGCTGAGGTCCTCCTGCTCCGCCGTGTTGTAGTCACTGACGAGCCAAGGCAGACCGATGCAGTTCCAACCCATGTCCTCCTTATCGGTGAAGTCGGCCGCGCCGTTGGTCGATGTGCGGTCATCGTACTGCACGAGGTCCACCGTCTTGGCAATGCCGCCGGCAGCCTCGGTGTAGACGAACACGTCCATATTGTCAGCATCGCCCTGCGAGGTGAAGCGGTAAGTATGACTCGTCTCAGGCTGGTACAGCACGCCGCGGTTAGCCTCCGTGGCGTCTGCGCCGAGAGCCGTCCAGTATTCGGAGTTTGTGTCGCAGAAGCTGGAGTTCCAAGCCGAACGCCCTACCCCGTTGTAGGAGTACACATCGGCAGTGGCAGCCCCGAGCATCAATATGCCGTTGGAGGCGTACGAGGGAATGCCCACGCCGTTGGTGGCGGCGTCTGTGCCCTTGTAGTTCATGGCGTAAGGCAGGCTGACCATTGCGCCCTTGCTGTCAACGGCACGTTCGAGGGAAACATAGCCCACGTTCACAGCGTTGCCGTTGCCATAGAGCGAAGCCCCCTCCTGCACAAGCAGGTAAGCGGGACGGAGCGATGTACCGGCGGTCTGCTTGGTTACGCCGT
The DNA here is from genome assembly GCA_963655595.1 of uncultured Oscillospiraceae bacterium. Classification (GTDB taxonomy): domain Bacteria; phylum Bacteroidota; class Bacteroidia; order Bacteroidales; family Bacteroidaceae; genus Alloprevotella. Next base: position 2,161 of record CAVKGN010000119.1, on the reverse strand, counting down.
CCACAACCTGCGTGGTGTAAGGCTCCATCACGAGGCTGTTGCCCTTCATGATGTAAACCACGGAACCCTGGTGGGGATAGTAGTCGGTGAGTTTTCCATCGTTGTCGGTGGAGGTGCAGACCACGTCCTGATCAACGCGCCACGTCTCGAATGCGCCGCGGTCAATTTTCTTCTCCTTGCTCACGCCGTTGAGCAGACGCAGGTTGCCAAGGAGGTCGCGGTCGGTGTCGTAGTTGATGAACTGCGCCAGGGAGGCAACGCTCGCTATAGGGTTGGTGGCTGCGCACTGGTCGATGTGCGAGGACTGCTCCGTGAGCTGGTAGTTGAGGTTGCTGTCTGCCACCTTGTAGTTGTAGCCCGAGAGCGTGTGCTCCGTGGCAGCCTCGCCGGAGTAGTTGACGAGCGAGTTGAAGAT
>CAVKGN010000119.1:0-1277 GCA_963655595.1 uncultured Oscillospiraceae bacterium | reverse complement strand
ACGTAGTCGCGGATGTCGCTCTCCTTATAGGTGCGAATCTGCGAGCCGTTCACGTCGCGAAGGGTGTAGGGGCAGTCCTCGGTGCGCGTAGGCAGGATGCTGCCGTAGACGCTCACGCCGTTGCGCATGGTGATGGACTCGCCCAGGTGCATACCGATGCGGTTGGTACCTGCGCCCTTGACGAACACGTATGCCTCCTCGCCCACGTTGTTCACGTGATAGACCGATGCGAGGTCGATGGCAGCTTGCAGGTTGCCGTAAGCCACAGGGTCTGCCCAGGTGTTGCCCAAGCCGGTGGTGTTGACGTTCGGGTTGACGTAGATGATGCGGTTGAGGTTGTTCTGGTACTCGTACGCACCCAGGTCGATGTCGTAGCAGAAGCGCGCCATGCCGGCGGCGTCGGTACGCGTGGTGGTCTCCCAAGCAAGGTCGTAGATGTTGTTGCCGCTGTCCGTCACCTTGTCGTTGTAGAGCGTGTTCGAACCCTTGTTGAGCAGACGGAGCGACGGCTGGAGGGTGAAGTCGCGCGCCTCGATGTCGGTCTGCGAAGTGGCAGCCAACTTCGGAGCGGTGAAGTTCGGGCCGTTGATCACGTCGTTGTTGTCGTCGGAGAGCCCCACGTTGAAGTTCTCGTAGGGGATGTCGTCGAGCGAATAGTCCGTCACGTCGGTCTTGAAGCCCGTCACGGCGTTGTGCGAGAAGATCTTGCCCGAACGGTGGCCGCTGACGAAACCCGGCAGGACAAACTGCGTGTTGTTGTCGTTGTTGCGCCAGAACACGCTGTTGAAGATGGCAGACGACACGAGGATGTTGTCCGCGTCGAACAGGCGGCGCTGGTTGGAGAGCATGTCGCCGTCGGAGTCGTAATCGTCGGAGTTGTCGTCCTGCGTGATGTCGAGCGACGACACGCGGGTATTCTCGCCGTTGAGGTCGACACGTCCCTTGTTGAGGGCGTAGGTGTTGTTGATCAGCGTGGTGCTAACGGCAGACACGAGCGGGTTGCCGAGGTTGCTGTGCATCACGTCGTTGTAGAGCAGTGCGCTACCGCCGTTCTTACCAATGTACACGGCACTGGTGGTGTAGTCGCCCGTGATGTACGAGCCGGAATTCATCACCTTGGTCTTACTGATGATCAGTTTGTTGGAGGCTTTCTCCTGGTACTTGTAGGTGATGTAGGGCGTTTCGACGTCGGACACCGTCTGGAACGTTGCATCGGTGTAGTACTTGTCGATGGTGCGTTCGTAGTACTGCGTCGGGGTGTTGTCGGGCGACTTGTC
>CAVKGN010000118.1:0-6589 GCA_963655595.1 uncultured Oscillospiraceae bacterium | reverse complement strand
GCCCGTAAACGGTTTCTTCGCCAGTGGGCAGGACGGGGGACAAGTTGCCCTTGTAAGTTAACTTATGGAAGTCGAACATCTTGCATTGGCTGGCAAATTGTGACTCGTCGTAGGGGAGCATTAACATTTTCCCCAGCGGCCCCATGGCGGAAAGCGGCACTTCGTCAATCATTCGGCTGATGGGCTTACACGCTTTCCGAGCAATGGCAAAACAATAGTCCAATAAGAGGTAAACTACGAGTTTGTTGTGCGTACGCCAATAAGCAATGTGCATCTCTGCTATAATCCGCGCCAGGTTGTTCCCCTTGCCGCAAGCAAAGAAGAAGCTCGTCCATCCTCCCCGGGATATATTGTGGTAAATGGGCTTGTGGCGGCAACTCCAATAGGGCTTATCGAATGTGATGAAGTCGTTCAACTCCTTTTGGGGGATATACACGGTGGCGTCCATCCATATTCCGCCGTGCTTTGCCAAGAGCAGGACGCGCAGAATATCCGAGAAATGCGTAAGGTCAATGAGGCCGCGTTCCATTTTCTCCACAATGTCGGAGGGCACGTCGGCATACTGCATGTAGTTGTCCTTATGCACAAGCTGCACGGGGTGAGAGCCTGCGTGCTGCCTGATGGACTTTACGCAAGCCTGCACAATGGGCGGCATACACGCCTCTCCCTGCCACCAGCATACCCACACGGTGGATGCTTCGCCAATCTCCGTCGGGTGGATCGGTTCTTCCTTATATTTCTCAACTATTGGACGGCAACAGGTTCTCAGCAAATGCCTTACTAATACGATCTGCTTGACCCGGGAGAGGCAACCCTCCAACCGCTTAAAGAAACGCTTGCACTTTCCTTTTCCCATATGCCGCTTACAACGTATTTAGGTCTATGTATTTCTCTTTGCGCAAATGTAGTAAGAAGGGCAACTTCTTTGCGAAGCGTAATGTATTAAATTTCAATGCGTTGCGACAAACCTTCCACGGCAATTGCTGCTCATAGTCGAAGTAGAGTTGTCGCAGGGGATGGAAGTTGTCGTAGTTCCAGGGCTTCTTGTTGGTAAAGTGCAATATGGTGGGAGTACGCAGCGTCTGCTTCATCTCGTCCGATTTATTCTGCAACTTCTTCAGCGGGCGGTAGAAGGCGTCCTGCACGTTCCATTTCAGAGGAACGAGCAACTTGCGGTTGTGGAACACGCTGTTGAGCAAGTCCTGATCGTTATAGATAATTCGCTCGGGGTGCTCGCGGTAGTAATCTACACACTGCCCCGGCACGTTCTCCTTGCGCCAAAGGGAAAGGTCGGCCAGGAACACGCCTGCGTTGAAGTAGGAGTCCTCTTGGGGATAGGCCAGGATTGAATAGCGCGCAACGTCGTCGCTGGCTATGTCCTCCACGGCTGCTATTGGCTGATTGCCAAGCGGAAGGTTGAAGAACTCGTCCAACGGCCGCAGCACCAAGATGTCGCAGTCCAGGTAAATAACCCTTTCCACCTCTTCGGGGAGAATTTCCGAGAGGAAGCAGCGATAGTAGGTGGCAAGGCTGATGCGTTTCTTGAATTTCAGAATACGGAAGCCGTCCAACAAACCGTCGTCAGGACGGTGAAAGCTAAGCGTGCACTGCGGGTCGTCCTGCACGAGCGAGAGGAGCTTGTCGCAGTCGCTCTGGGTGAGGTCGTTCGCTATGACGTGGAAGGACAATGCCGCCTCGCCCCTGTTCCTAACGGCAGACAGGAGCGTCACGGCACAATACTGCACGTAGTTGTGGTCTATGTTGAACGCAATGTGTATGGGAGATTGTTGTGTCATTCTTTTTGCCCCGAAAGTTGGAAATAGCGGTTCATCACAAGCAGGGATATGAGTTCTTCTCTTTCTGTGTCGAAGAACTGCCGCACGTATTCGTGTGCATGTTCTACTATCTGCTCCGCCTGTTCGGGATGGGCTATGTAGAAGCTTATCTTTTCTTCCAAGTCGGAGAAGTCGTCTTTGACCTCTATGTAATGGTATCCCGGCACCAACGTACCCTCCATAAACCAGGTCTCGCAAGTGGGGCGCGTCATCACCGCCACGGAGTTGGACGACATCACCCATTTAAGGTTGGAGGCCACGTCGTTCCCTTCGAGTGCCATGATAAACTTATAGTCCAGATGTTCGGCTATGGTCTTCTTGCCGGTCATCCATTCCTCGGGACAACCTTCGTTGCTGCCCACCACGCCGCAGTCGAAAAGGGGATGGCCGAAGAACTTTTCAAGAAATCCTCGTCGCACCCGGCTCTGACGTATCTTGCCTCGGAAAATCACCTTGTCCTGCTTCTGGCGGAAGGGCGTCCTGTCGTCCACGAACATAAAGTGGCGCAGTTTGTCGAGTTTGAGTACTACCGAGAGGGCGTTGTCTTCGCTGAGCAAACGGCTCTTGACGATGGTGGGCAACTGCGGCGTGAAATACACGTCGCCCGGGCAGAAGCTCCACCGGAACGACCGGGGGAACCACCTGGTTATTTCGTATTGATCGATGAAATACGCGGAATGGAATGTCTTGGGCTTGAAGCCGTCAAGCCGCCCGATGTAGTGATACCAACTGCGCTCCCGTCTTGCCACGTCCTCTGCCGGAAGGCTAAAAGGCTCGTTCAGTTTCAGGTAATAGTTGGCACGCTGCTTTATGTAGTCGGCATCTGCACGTCGCTCTATCCTTCGCAACTTACTGCCAAGGCGCAAGCGGTACCACAAACGCGGCACGAGCTGTTTGAGATATCCAGATATAAAGAAAGCAAGTTTATTGGGTTTTCCGCTGTGTAACTTGTATGTGAGGCTATCGGCCATGTTTGTCCTTTTTCATGCTTTAACAAACGCCGTACGCCAGTTTCGCTATAAGGGACATACGGAAAAGCGTTTGAATACGTTCGCAAATGTACCTTTTTTTCGTCTCTTTCACAGTAAAAGGCAAAAAAAGGCGGTGACAACCTACGTTTTGTGTGTAAGCTGTCACCGCCACATTGTTTTCACAAGTCGGGGTGACTGGATTCGAACCAGCGACCCCACGCCCCCCAGACGCGTACTCTAACCGGGCTGAGCTACACCCCGAAATGCGAGTGCAAAGATAAGGACTTATTGGGTATTGGCAAAGCGCGGCGCGGGCTTATTTTGCACGGCGGCTTGCCTATGTGGTTATTTCAGGCGCAAGCGGTATTCGTTGGGAGTGACCCCAACGGCGCGCTTGAACATCCGCGTGAAGTGCTGGGGATACTGAAAGCCAAGGCGGTAGGCCACCTGGCTAATGCTGCTTGAAGGGTCGAGGATGAGTTCCTTTCCTTGGTCAATGATTTTTCCCTGAATGTATTCCTGCGCGGTGTGGCCAGTCTCTTTCTTTATAAGGTCGCCGAAGTAGTTGGCGGAGAGGCAGAGCGACTCGGCGCAATACTTCACGGTGGGGAGTCCGTTCCGTTCGGCGTTGTCGCCAGCAAAGTAGTCGTCGAGCAACCGCTCAAAGCGGGTGAGTATATCGCGGTTCACATTTTCGCGCGTGATGAACTGCCGCTCATAGAAACGCAGGCAGTAGTCGAGCAGCAGTTCAATGTTCTTCGCAATGAGCCGTTTGCTCAGACGGTCTACGGGGTGGCTCACCTCCTGCCGTATCTTTTCCAGGCAGTCAAGGAAGATGGCCCGTTCTTGTTCTGAAATGTGCAGGGCCTCGCGCGACTCGTAGGAGAAAAACGAATACTCCCGCATGTGCTTACCCAGAGACGTGCCGTGTATCAGGTCGGGGTGGAAGCACAGCGCCCAGCCTTTGGGTTGGAAGAGTTCGCCGTTGTCCTCGCAACCCACAATCTGTCCGGGGGCTATGCACACAACCGTCCCTTTCTGATAGTCGTAGGTCTGCCGTCCGTAAACGAGGTTTCCGCACTCCACGTCTTTCAGGAACACCGTGTAGAACCCGAACATCTGGAGTTCGTGCCTGATGGGTTTGCTTTTCGACAGGTCGATGATTGACACGAGCGGGTGAAACGTCTCCGCTCCGAGGTAGTCGTTGTACTCGCTCACCGTGTTTACCTTGCGCACATTACTTCTGTCCATTTTCGTCTACTTTGTTTTCTGCAAATGTATGAAAATGCAGCGAGTGCCACGCCGTTTGCCGTAATACGGGGCGAAAATCGGTAAAACGGGTACCGTCGAGGCATGAAAAAGCCGGCAGTCCTCAGCTTTTATAGCCTCGGGCTGCCGGTATGTGGTTGGGATGCGGTCAGGCGGCTTAGCCTAACTGCTCCTTGATGAATGCTTCCATTTCGGGGATCTTCTCCTCGGCGCGCTGCAACAGGGTGAGCTGGTTCTTTGAGCGCACAAGGTTGTGGTCGGCATACTGCGTCTTGTAGTAGTTGTCGCCGTCCAGGTAGTCGGTGAAGAAACGCACAAGCTGCATGTAGGGGAAGAGGGTTGCGCCGTAGGGCAAGTTCTCGATTTCAACCGGCGTCAGGAACGCGCGGGCTGTTTTCAAGTAGCCCTCGGTGAACGACTTGAAGATGTCCATGCGGAAGGAGATCTTGTCGTATTCGGGGCTGTCCTCTGCCTGCGTGTTGGCTGCCGAACGGAGGAAGTCGCCGTAGTCGGAGAATACGAAGCTGGGCATCACCGTGTCGAGGTCGATTACGCAGAGTACGTCGTCGTTCTGGTCGAAGAGGATGTTGTCCACCTTTGTGTCGCAGTGGCAGATGCGCTTAGGCAGCTTGCCCTCGCGGAACAGACGCTCGCTGCGGCTCATGCTTTCGGCACGCTTCTCTATCTCGTCGATGATATCCTTCACACCGGCTGCACGACCTGCCTTGTCGGCCTTTACGGCATCGTGGAACTGCTGCAAGCGGAACTCAATGTTGTGGAAGTCCTTGATGGTTTCGCCAAGCTGTACGGGGATGTCGGCCAGCATTGCCTGGAAGTCGCCGAACGTTTCGCCTACGATGTAGGAGCTTTCGGGGGTTACGCCCGACTTTGACACGGTGTCGGGGATGAACACCATCACGCGCCAGTACTTGCCCTCGTGCTTGTAGTAGTATTTGCCGTCCTTGCAGGGAACGAACTTCAGCACCTTGCGGTCGATGTCGTCCACGTGCTTTGCTTCCAACTTCTTGCGGATGTGCGCCGTAACGGCGGTGATATTGCCCATGAGCATGTCCACATCGGGGAAGATAGCCGTGTTGATGTGCTGCATTACGTAGTCGGGGGCGTTGCCCTCGGTCACTACTTTGTACGTGGTGTTGATAAGTCCGTTGCCAAGGGGGCGAACCTCAGCCACATTGCCCTCAATGGCGAACTGCCCAGCAATGTGCTGCAAATCTTTTTGTTCCATGATATTATTCTATGTGTTTCTCTGTGAGATTGGTTGCTGCAAAGTTATGCTTTTTATTTGTAGATGATGACAAAAGCGTTACGAACTTGCCAAGCCCCATCCCCAGAGTGCCGTTGCCCCCATGCTGCGTCAGGCTGCCGCACTTGCGGGCATTGCCGGGCAGTGTTTCTTGGTGTAGCGAAAATACGCCGTCAGCACCATCGTACCCGTCAGCACCCACGACAGGGGGTAAACCTGCAAGAGTTCGGGAAAGCCCTTATAAAAAGGTATGACGAGGAACACCCACACCATGCGCAGCACGCACGTGCCGAACACGGTGAACAGCGTGGGCAGCATCGACTCGCCCATTCCGCGCAGGGCGGAGGCGGATATCTCGTAGCTGCATGCCATGAACTGCATCATTAGCACGCCCTCCATACGTATGGCGCCGTATTTCAGCACTTCGGGGTCGGTGCTAAAAAAGGACAGGAAGAAGTGGTTGTTCAGCGTGAAGACCATGTTTGCCACGAAGCAACCCGTCAGCCCCATGAGCATGCAGATGCGGAAGATGCGGCGCACGCGGTCGTACTTTCCCGCGCCGTAGTTCTGCCCGATGAAACTAATGGCCGCACCGTTGCAAGCCACGATGATGTAGTAGCAATAGTACTCAAAATTGACGGCAGCGGCCGAACCAGCAATGGCGGCAGCTCCGTAGCCGTTTATTGCGCTCTGCACAACAACGTTCGAGAACGAGAACACCATGCCCTGCAAGCCCGCTGGCACACCAATCTGCAACATCCTTTTCAGTTCCTTGCGGTAGATGCGCATGTGGCGAAAGTCGAGTCTCAGCGCTCCTGGCTCGCGCCGCAACAGCCGCACGATAAGGGCTGCACTCACGGCGTTAGCAATGGCTGTGGCAATGGCTACGCCCTCCACGCCCATGCCGAGTTTAATGACGAAGAAGAGGTTTAGAGCCGTGTTTATCAGGCCTGCAAAGACCAGGATGTAGAGCGGTCGCCGCGTGTCGCCCACGCTGCGCAATATAGCCGCGCCAAAGTTGAATATCAAGAAGAAGGGAATGCCGAGGAAGTAGATGCGCAGGTAGAGCACGGCCATATCGAGCACGTCGGCAGGCGTATCCATCAGTTCCAAGATGGGTCTGGACACAGCCACGCCGAGCGCCAGCAGGACGAAGCCGCTCACCAGCGACACCAGGGCCACGGTACTCACGGCTCGGCGCACGCCTTCCTGGTCGCGCTGCCCCAGGTGGTTGGATATGACCACGTTTG
>CAVKGN010000117.1:0-6752 GCA_963655595.1 uncultured Oscillospiraceae bacterium | reverse complement strand
AACCGAATGACCATCCAAATAGGCATATCGTGGAACTTCATTAACTAACCGCCGAAGTCCACGCCCCTAACGCAAAGAAGCGTCTATAAAACCCGCAAAAAACTTACTGCCCCTGAGCCAGCAAAACAGCCAGCTCAGGGGCATTTTTCATTTCCTCGCCGCAAGGAAAAATTCCCTCGCCGCAAGGAAAAATTCCCTCACCGCCAGGAAAAATTCTCCCTGCCCTGGTGAAAATCCTCCCAGGGGAAACTCCTGTCCTCCCGCGGGGACTCGAGTCCTCCCCGGGGGGACTGGAGTCCTCCGCCGGGGGACTGTCACTACGCGGCGGCCGCGACGAACGGGAGCCGTGAGGCGCAACGCTTGCCCAGGCTGTGCCGATACTATCTGGCGGAAGCTCGCAGCGCTATTGATATATAAATAGTTAACCCCCATATTTTGCCGCAAATAAAGAAATACCTATACTTGCAGCATGATTACGGAATACGGAATAGAAGCCAAGTCGAACTACGAAATTATAGCCGAGCTTGGCGGACGATTTAAGGAGTACCGAGTGATGTGCGACCTCACGCAGAAGGAAGTAGCTGAAAAATCGGGCGTGAGCGTTTTCACCATCAGTCAGTTTGAGAAAGGAAACGCTAACAACATTGGCTTCGGCACGATTCTCTCGCTGCTCCGCGCCATCGGCTTCCTGCAAGAGGCCGAAAAGCTACTTCCGTCACTCGCCCTGCCGCCTGAAATGGTGAAATACTCGCGCAGGAAAAAAGAAAGGGTAAGGCATGAAAAATAACTTGGTAAAAGTAAGCATCTGGGGCAAGGCCGTGGGCGTGTTGTCGTGGGACGACAGCCGCGGATGCTCTGTGTTCCAGTTTGACAGGGATTTCCCCCAGTATGGGCTTGACATCGCCCCGCTCGTAGCTCCGCTCAGTTCGCCCTATGTGCAACGAAACTTTCTGTTGACGGGAAACAAAGACAGACTGTACGCCGGGTTGCCAGAGTTTATTTCCGACTCGTTGCCCGACCGTTGGGGCAACGTGGTTTTCAGTAAGTGGTGCGAGGCAAACCATTTGCCCTCAAATCAGATAAACGCCGTGGATAGACTGTCGTTTATCGGTAAGCGAGCCATGGGAGCATTGGAGTTTGAACCAGCCCGCGTGTTGGAGGACGCATCGGTGGACATAGAGCTGAAATCCCTCTACGATTTGGCAGACCGAATATTCAGAGAAAGGCAGGACGTAAGCATCAGTGCGGGAGACAACCTTATAATGGAGGACTTGTACAAGGTGGGAACCTCGGCAGGCGGGCAACGCCCCAAGGCAATTATTGCCATTGACGAGGTAACTGGCACTGTGCGTTCGGGGCAGGCTGCTCTGCCAGCAAACTACACGCATTACATCCTGAAGTTCGACATGGGAGCAGAGGATTCCTTTCCGTTTTCAAGGGTGGAAATGGCTTATTACCTCATGGCGCAGGATTGCGGCATCAATATGGCGCAGTCGAGGCTCGTGGAGATTGACGGGAAGCAGAACTTCCTGACTCAGCGGTTCGACAGGGAAGGCGGAAAGAAGATTCACACCCAGACGTTGGCGGCCATGAGTTCATTGGCCGACGCTTACGAGGACTTGTTTGTCGTCGGCCGCAGGTTGGGGCTTTCTGCCGAGGAACAGGCACAGCAATACCGCAGAATGGTGTTCAACGTGCTGGCGGCGAACGTGGACGACCACACCAAAAACTTCTCCTTTATGATGAACGACAAGGGGAAATGGCACCTTACGCCGGCCTACGACTTGATATTTTCGGTCGACCCGGATTCTCCCTTCTATCGCAGCCACGAGCTGACGGTGAACGGCAAGCGAAAAGGCATCACAAGGGCAGACTTGCTGCTCTTTGCCCAACGGCAGGACATCCGTCAGGCACAGAACATTGTGGACGAGGTGGCTGAGGCGGTGCTGAACTTTGGCAGTTATGCGGAACGGGTAGGCATCAGCGACTTTTGGACAAAGAAAATCAGGAGCGTATTGACGGACAATCTGTAACCGCTATTCCGTAGGCTAAGTATTGGGGCAGGGGAGTGCGAGATGCGCAGGAAGAGGGCTTTTATCCCAACTCGTTATACGCAGGGATGTCCTGCAAAAAGTCTACTTGCATGCGGCTGTAATCTACGTGGCAGCAATAGTGGGCGATGCCGTTGCTCACTACGAGGTAGTCCGCCCGGAGCGCACTGTTGTAGGCGTAGATTTGCTGAAAAACGTGCTGCGTGATGGCTATGTGGGGAGCCTTGTACTCCACAATCATGCGCGGCGTGAGGTTGACGCGGTTGTAAAGTACCGTGTCGCATCGCCGAGCCACGCCGCCCACGTTGATGGTTACCTCGTTGGTCATGAGTGCGGCGGGGTAGCCCTTGTGCTCCACAAGGTAGTGCGTGAAGTGTTGCCGCACCCATTCCTCGGGCGTGAGGCACACGTAGCGGCGGCGCAGAAAGTCGTAGACCAGCTGCCTGCCGCCTTCTTCTTTGAGCCTCACGTCGAACGGAGGCAAGTGGAGCTTTTGCATATCTTTCAGTCGGAAATGGGGTTCGGGCCGCCCGTTGCCCGCGGTTTGCACTATCTTTGCAGAGCCGACAGGCGCAACGCGGAAAAGCGGCAAGCGCAAATTTACGAATTTGCCCGACAAAGCCCCCGGCTGCCACATGGCAGACCGCCGTTTCTGAATCCGATGCACGTCCCTGCCGGCCAAACCTATATGGCTGGATACTCATCATTCAACAGAAAACCCGCCGGCATCACCGTGGAGCAAGTTTGCGCCGACGTGAAGGCTGGGAAGCTCAAGCCCGTCTACTACCTGATGGGGGAAGAGAGCTACTACATAGACTACGTTGAGAACTTCATCGTCAACACGCTGCTCAAACCCGAAGAACGCGACTTTAACCTGATGACTTTCTTCGGGGCGGAAGCCGACGTGGATAGCATCATCACGGCCGCCAAAGCCTACCCAATGGGCGGCGATCACATGGTGATTGTGGTGAAGGAGGCGCAGGCGCTGAAGGGGATAGCCCGTTTGGAATACTACTTCAAGCAGGTGCAGCCCTCCACCGTTCTCGTGTTTTGCCACAAGAACGGCGTATTGGATCGCCGCACAAAGTTGGCCACGCTCATCGGCAAGGAGGGCGTGCTGTTTGAGTCGAAAAAACTCAAAGACAACCAGTTGCCCACCTTCGTTCGCAACTACCTGAAAGCGAAAGGTACGGCCATTGAGCCAGATGCCGCCGAGATGGTGGCGGAATACATTGGCGCCGACCTTAACCGCATTGCCTCCGAACTTGACAAACTTGTAATAGCCCTGCCCGAGGGCGAGAAAACCGTCACGGCAAAGCTCGTGAGGCAGCAAACGGGCATGAGCAAAAATTTCAGTATCTTCGAACTGCTCGACGCAATCGGCGCAAAAAACGTATTGCGGGCTAACCAGATTGTGAAATATTTTGACAACAATCCAAGGGAAATGCCTATCCAGCGAATACTCCCCGCATTGTTTCGCTACTTCTCAAACTTGATGCTCGCCTTCTACGCTCCCGAAAAAACGGAGGCTGGCATTGCCGCTTGGCTGGGTGTAACCCCCTGGCAGGTGAAGTGCAACGTGCTGCCCCCTATGCGCCACTACTCAGGAGTGAAGACGATGAAAATACTCTCGGAGATTCGCCGCACAGATGCACGTTCGAAAGGCTCAGAAGGCTCGCACACCGAGAACGGTGACTTGATGAAGGAGCTCCTTTTCTTTATATTACATTAACAACGGCGATCCGCTCCCGCATAGGCGGCGCAGCAGACGACAGGCTTCCGTTCTTTTGCCCCAGGCGAAAGAACGGAAGCTTTTTTCATGCCTATGGCAGAGTGGGAGAGGGACGCTCCGACTCCGCCGACAGATGTCGTTTTTACGTGCGTCCCTTGTCCGTTTTCTGTAAGCGCACGTCCTTCCGCCTCTCGTCAGCTCTCCGTTCTCTCCTCCGCGTCCAGAAAACGGCCGTTTTGTTCTGTTTTTCATTTTTGCCGTTTTTCTATTTGCTCCCTCGTTTTGTACAAAATCGCACTCAGGTGCGCAACCCTCTCCAATACGAGGCCTGACTAATGCCCCGCAACCCACATCCTCAGCCAAGCAGATCGGTCGTCTGCATACCCCTTCCACCACGCAATATCCGCCTTCTGGCAGAAAAAGCCCCACTTCCGGCAGAGAAAAGGTGAATTTCCAGGTTTGCAGGGCAGTATTTAGGCGGTCTTAGCCCGAAATAAAGCGAATTTGCAATGCGTATTGAGCAAAATGAGTGGGGTGTAGATTTAGATGCCTCGTTAGTCAATCTCCTTAATTATAGATATAAACCGCTGAATATCAGGAAGTAAACGCCCTTTTTGCCGCCCCGTAGTTGCCACGTAACTGTTCGCCCCTACGGAATGGCGACTATGAGAAATTTTCGGCAAAAGGCGCATTCCCTGCTCCCCTGAAATTTACATTAAGGACTTGTTTGCATTTACCTATGTATGGTTGCGTAATGTAAAGGATAAATAGTAAATTCACAAAGTGGAAATACAGGTGACAGGTATGTTTCTCGCATTTACCTTTTAGCAATGTGATTATTTATAATACACAATCTTGAATTATAAATCGGTTTTGTTTATTCATATATATACGGCTTGTTTTCAGCAATACAACGGGGTGAAAACCAGTCGTTTTACCTTTTTCTTTCTCGTTTTGCCTCTGTAAATAGCAGGTAAAACATGCATACAGCTATTTCCAGGGTGATATTTAGCCTTTATACACGTGTAAGGCTCTGAAAGCCAAAAAATAAGCCGTGTATATTCGGCAATTACACGAATGTAAAACGGGCGATCTATAAGGGTGAACTTGAAGAATATAAATATAGGCGGTAATATAAATTCATAAAAGCAAAGCAGTAAAACATTTACTTCTAAAAACGTAAATCGGAAAATAAATCAGGAATGTGATTGTTGTTGTTCGATTAGTCTTTATCTTTGTAAAGGAATTGAACGCGGCTATTTTGCACGAGACGTGGAAGATGAGGACGAAAACGCCTCACCCCGTAAAACACGAACCTTGAAATTTGAATTCGCTGGGAACTGCCGTTTCCTATTTCACTCACTCCGAGGCTGTCACAGGGTACATGGAAAATCCTGAGTCTCGAAGTTTGGTATAAATTTCTCGTGTATCTACTCCGTCCTGATGACGGTTTGTGAGTATTGGTAGCCCAATTCCCCCTATTTCTTTATCTATTAAGACCATCTTTTATATGGTAAACAGAATCAGAGAGATTATTAATTACTCTCACCTTTCGCAGCAGGATTTCGCTGCGCGTATCAACGCCTCTGCGGCTTCCCTGTCCAATATCCTTAATGGGAAAACCAATCCCTCTACTAAAACCGTTCAGGGTATACATTATGGCTTCCCCGAAATAAACGTTAATTGGTTGATGTTTGGTGACGGCAATATGTTGACGGATAATTCAGCCCAAACGTCAACTGAGGAAACTGAAAATGGCAGTTCTGATTTTCCCTCCGGTGGCCTGTTTGGCGATGCTAACGACTTGACTCGTTCAAACGATGGCTTGTTTGCCGCAAACGAGCAACCAGCAGCTCCTGTTCGTCAGCCCCTTGAAAGCAAGACCGTCCAGCCCACGATGCACAAAGACGTGCTTGCCGACAGTCGCAACGTAAGAAGTTCTCAGCAGCTGGCAATAAATGTTGACAAAGACACGCGTAAAATCAAGGAAATCCGTGTTTTTTATACCAACGGGACGTATGAATCCTTCGTACCTTCAAGCAAATGATTGGTGCGAGATGTAAGCTTAGCAGCCGGGTCTTGTTCCTTGCAGTCTGTTTATCGGCTTTTTCCGCACGGGCTGAGGGAGGCTCCTCCCCTGTGGTATGTACGATATCCCCCAGTCCGAATACATCCGATGTGCTTGACAAATGGCAAGCTGGGCAGGTGGTAACCCTGAGCGAGGTGAACAATCACGGCCTTGCCCGTTGCTTTGTTTCCGAGCCAGTAAGCAAGGCCGTTTTTGCCCGGATGAAGGGGAAAAGCTACAAGGACGGTTGCACCATTCCGCTGGCAAAGCTCCGCTACCTGCGGGTACTCCATTACAACTTTGAGGGACAGATACAGCTTGGCGAGCTTGTTTGTCACAAGGACGTAGCAGACGACCTCTTGCAGATATTCCGCACACTCTACGAGGCGCACTATCCCATTGAGCGCATGGTGCTGGTGGACGAATACGGGGCTGACGACGAGTGCAGCATGGCGGCAAACAACACTTCGTGTTTCAACTTTCGCAATGTGGCAGGGAGCAAAAAACTCTCCGCACACAGCCTCGGCAAAGCCATTGACGTCAATCCCCTCTACAACCCCTACGTGCGCCGCACAAGTCAAGGCAAACTCCTCGTGAATCCCAAGAACGGCCGCCCCTACGCTGACCGCACCAAAGCCTTTGCCCACAAAATCACCAAGGGCGACCTGCTTTGCCGCACCTTCGCCAAGTACGGCTTTGCCTGGGGAGGAAACTGGAAAAGCAAGAAGGACTACCAACACTTTGAGAAGAAATAGGGGCAGTGTGCAGTATAGACTATACGCTCCGCCGTAGCAAAGTTTTGCGACCATATGCGCAATCTTTTGCTACGGCGGAGCGTAATCCTCAGCGCAGGCTGGGGATGTAGACGTCGGCGTAAAACGTTTTGCCCCCCGCGGTGTGC
>CAVKGN010000116.1:0-6781 GCA_963655595.1 uncultured Oscillospiraceae bacterium | reverse complement strand
GCCGCTAAATATTATTTAGGAAAATATACTGCTGAGTTTGCAAAATCAGCAGAAAAGGCTGAACTTTGGGGGGCGCAAAGCGATTGCTTTGCACGCTCCCCCAACAGAGCTTTTCTTGGAACTTAAACACAAACACTCTAATACGTATGAAAAACAGGATTTCTCTTCTCCCCCTGTGGCTTCTTACGCTATGCCTGACGCTTTGCACGCAAGGCGCACTGGCGCAGAACGTAAGCGAAATCGTTAGCGGCGACACCTATTATATAAAGTGTGGCGGCAACGGATCGTCAGCCTCTCCCTTCCTCTACGACACGGGCAGTCAGCTCCAAGCGCAAGCCTTTGGCGCGAAGACAGACGCCACGCTGTGGATTGTTACAGCCGTGGCCGACAAGGAAGGATACTACACCGTTCAGAACAAAAGCACTGGCCACTACCTGATGCCGGTGGCGGTGAACGGCGCAGTGGCTACACTGTCAAGCACGAGTACGGAAGTGTACATCGGGAAGAACGAGAACACCGGGCAAACGGCGGTGACGTGGTTCAACATCAAGAACAATGCTGCGAACACCGTCAGCTACAACTGGTACAACGCCGGCAAGATAGCAGGCTACGCCGCGAACGACGGCGGAACGAACAAGCTCAGCAACTCCGAATGGGGCTTTTGGCCAGCCAGTAAGGAAGACTATATCACGGCTCAGGGCTTCGCTACGCCGACAGCCAGCACCACGCAGCTCTACCGCATTGTAAACAACCAGAACAGCACCTACGCCCTGGCCGAAGGCAACAACCTGGGACTGACTACGCTCGACTATACCTCCACGGACAATGCCGAGGACTACTCACAGTACTGGTACCTCATTGACCAAGGCGACGGCACAACAGCCCTGAAAAACGCCCTGAGCGGCCGCTACGTGCAGAGCCTCTCCGGCACAAAGAACTCGCAGTATAAGATGGGCTTGGACGCCTACGGCTTCACCATTGCCGACAACGCCAACAACTACGCCTCGTACGACATTCGCGACAACGCAACGCTGGGCTTTAACTCCTCAACCCACAAGGCAAGCACCACAAACCTGGGCGGCAGTAGCAACACGGGCGACGTGTATTCCTGGACATTCTTCGACGGAACGTACGACACCAACTCGCTGTGGAACTTCATGGCTGTGACGCTCACCGATGACCAGCAAACAGCCCTCACCACAGCGAGCGCCACCTATGAAAAGGAGAATAAGCTGCTCGCCATACTGACAAAAGGCAAGGTGCGCATACGCACGGCTCGCAACGCCAGCACCAACAGTGGCTACTTCACCAACGATGCCTACTACATCACCGACAACGGCACCACCGAGAAGACGCAGACACTGATAACGGGCGACGACGCCAACCAGCAGATATGGATACTCGACGCACAGGATGGCGGCGGATACACCTTCCGCAACCTTGCCACGGGTAAGTACCTCTACTTCAACAACTCCAACGCCTCTGCCAAGACGCTCTACGTGCGCTACTATCCCAGCAACGGCACGGACGAGTACTATGTGAACATCTCCGAGGCGAGCGACTTCTCGGGCGACGGAAACAAGAGCAGCGGCAAGGCTATTCACGCCCAGGGCGACGGACACGCCATTGTGCAGTGGGAGCCCTCGGTTGGCGTGGGTTCGAACTGGACGCTCGAGAGCGTTAACATGACCGACGACGAAGTCTGCCAAATTTTCGACAAACTGGGCGGCTACGTGTCTACCCTGCCCACCGCAGCCACTTACTACAAGATATCCAACGTATACAACAGCACGGCCATCACTTACAACGAGGGGAGCAACGTCAAGACCGAAGACGCTCGCAGCAAGGACGCCATGCAGCTGTGGCAGCTCATCCCCGTTAGTGGCAGCGAGGGCTACTACCAGCTCAAGAACGCTGAGAGCGGAAAGTACATCTCCAACGGTGGCACCAGCCCCGTGCCTTCGCAAACCGACGAGGCTACCAGCTCGAGCGGCGACGGCTTCCTGGTGCAACGCGTGAGCTCTTGCCGCTTCGAAAGCCGCTACACGTTCGTACTGCCCTCCAACAAGTCGAACGGTCTGCACTCCAGCAACGGCAACCTTATTCTGTGGTCCAGCTCGGCAGGGGCTTCGCAGTGGCACCTTGTAGCGGCCGACATGACCGACGACGAGATAGCCACCGCCAGCGAACAGTACGCCAACACCACGGCTGAACTTGCCAAGAAGGACACCTACAACACGGCTTACACCGCCTTCTTTACCGATGCCTCGTGCAGCGAACTGACTGCCACCTATAAGGCTATGAGCGACGACGACCTCACCGCCACCCTGACCGAGGCTGGCGTAGACTCCAAGACGCTGCAAGCCGCAGCCCTGAAAGTGAAGAACGACTCATGGGGCACGTGGGAGAAGACGTTCCGCGTGCGTCCCGTCAACCCCTACTCCAACGCTGGCACGTGGAACAACCTGCTGAAAATTGGCAACGAGTACACCAGCCTGAGCAACCCCACTGGCATCTGGGCCAACGCGGGCGAGGTGCACTACATCTTCGTGGGCGACGACGTACCCGAGGGCGCCACGTTCACCGTACGCTCCGTGAGCAAGGCAGACAGCCAGGGCTCTCAGGTGGCCACGCTGAGCAAGGGTCTCAACTCCTTCACCGTGTCGCAGGATGGTGCGCTCTACCTTATCTACACCGTCACGACATCGCTCGACGACGACTCAAAGAAACTTGCCGACTACCCCTCTCTGCCCGTACACATTGAGGGCGGCACCGTGGACGGCTACTTCGACGCCACGCGCTCAGGCATTGACACCGACGAGGCGTGGACGAAGATGGTCAGCGACGGCCTGTTCAGCAAGAGCTTCGTGATGATGAAGGGACGCCACCTCATCTATCAGCTCAACGGTACACTCACCAAGCAGTACATCCCCACCAAGATGCGCGAAATCATCGACTTTTGGGATTGGATGATGGACGTGTTCCACGAAAAGATGGCCATCAACGACTACTACGACCGCTGGAACAACGTGAACGGCTTCTACTCCGTCACCTACAACTATATGTTTGCCACAACGTACGGCACGTACTACAACGAGTCTACGCTGGGCGAAGTGCTCGACTACGACAAGATGGCTGCCGGCGGCGGCTCGCTCTGGGGACCGGCTCACGAGAACGGACACAACCACCAGAGCATGATCAACATGATTGGCTGCACGGAGATATCGAACAACCTCTTTGCGCAAATCATTGTCCACCTCAACGGTAAGACGTCAACGCGCCTCAACGGCCGCAAGTTCTCCGACATTGCCAGCCTCTACGCTGCCGGTACATCTTGGCACGACTACAACCTTTGGGATCGCAACACACTCTACCTGAAGCTCTACCTCTACTACGAGGTGGCTGGCTTCAAGCCCGACTTCTGCCGCGCCCTCTTCAAGGCCCTGCGTGCCGACCCCTTGAACCACAGCACTGGTTCGCAGAGCAGTCCCATCCCCGCCAGCGAGGATTTCCTGAAGTTCGCTCTGAAATGTTGCGAAGTGACGGGCGACGACCTCAGCGAGTTCTTTGCAGCCTACGGTTTCTTTGTGCCTTTCGAGACGCGCGTGATTGGCGACTACGCCAACTACTACACCGAGAACACGCAGGAGATGATTGATGCCGCCCTGGCAAAGATGCACACCTACGCCAAGCCCAAGGGCAACATCCTCTTCATTGAGAACCACATTAAGCACGAACCCGCCATCGACCACGACGGCAACTACCTCTACAACACGGACGGCTCGCAAGTGCTCCGCACGGATTATAGCGACGAAGACGCCGTGGGTAAATGCGGCGACGTAGGTTCGTACTCCGACTTCACCACGGGCCACTACGCCAGCGGCTACACCTACACGCAGACGGACAACACCATCACCATGAGCGGCGAGGGCGCCGTGGGCTATAAGGTGTACGACAGCGACGGCAACCTGCTCTACTTCTCAAACCAGAACACGTTCACCCTGCCCGACGCCGTAGTGACTGCCCTCAGCGGCAAGACGATGGTGCTCAAAGTGGCTCAGCCCGACGGTACGGACGTGACGCTGCCCAGCGCCGACGCCACAACCTACGAGCTCAAGGTGTACCACGCCGACGCACTCACTACCGACAAGAGCAACACCGTCTACACCGACGGCACGGCGGCTACCATCCCCGTATTGGAGGGTAACGCCCTTGCCTTCATCCAGGAGCAGACGAATCAAAACGCCACGCTGCCCGAAACGCTTGTGCAGACGCCCAACGTGGTTGACGCCTCTACGAACACTGCCTATAAGGTGGTGCTGACGGACAAGACGGACTTCTACACGCCGACCGACTTCACCGCCGAGACGCTCACCTACGCTCGCACGAACACCGCAGGCTGGAACAGCGTATGCTTGCCGTTCGCAGTGTCCGCCTCCGACTTTGGCACTTCGGCTCAGCTCGAACAGTTCAGCAGTCTCTCAACCACTGACGACAACGCCACGCTCTGCTTCGCCGCCACCACCGAGGAGAACGCCGCAGGTCAGCCCTGCCTCGTATATTGCCCGGACGACGTGACGGAGTGGGACATCACGAAGACCAACGCCACAGTCGTAGCCTCGCCCGTTCCCGTGAGCGTATCAGGCGCCACCTTGCAGGGTAGCTTCACCAACGAAGCCATCGGTGCAGGTCGCTACAAGCTCAACAGCTCTGGTACCGCCTTTGGCGTAACAACCAGCGCGGGCAAGGTGACAGCCTTCCGTTGCTACGTCCTGCCCACCACCGAGGGAGGCAGCGCACCCAAGGCATTCTTCGTAAGCCACGGCGAAACGACTACCGGCATCGGCGCAGCCCACAGTGCAATCGTTCCCGCCTCCGCCCCCGTCTACGACCTCGCCGGCCGACGCGTACAAAGCATGAAGCGCGGCGGTGTATACATCGTGAACGGCAAGAAAATCGTTCGTTAAACCACAAGACTCATAGACATGACAAAGAAAAAAACATACACAGCCCCGCTCGCCCAAAGTGTCCTCTTTGCTCCCCAAGCAGTCCTCGCCGAGAGCTTCGACACGAAGGACACAACCGACAACGTAGACGAGAGCGACAAGAGCAACGAACGCGAATGGACCAGTCCAATCTGGGGCGAGGAGTAACTCCATTCACAACGTAACAAACAACTCAACGAGGAGCATTGCCTGCCACAGCGCAGGGCAATGCTCCCCGTTTCTTTTCAGCCTCCTTGCAGCAACCTCCCCCGCGCTACGCCGCGCAACAGGAAAATGCGCCCGAACGCCCCCGATGTACGAAAATAATATTACCTTTGCAGCACTTCAAGGGAGCAACGCCTCAGTGCGCACGCCCCCGAAAAGGCCTCGTAGCTTAGCTGAATAGAGCGTCAGATTCCGGTTCTGAAGGTCTTGGGTTTGAATCCCAACGAGGTCACAAGCATTAAGCTCCGAACGGGCTTCCGTACAGTGGATACGGAAGCCCGTTCGGAGCTTTTATATGTTCATGAAGGTCTCTTCGCAAGGCCTTCAATGACGGTCGGCCTCATTTGTGGGGCATCAGCACCGGCCTTACGGAAGCGCCGATGGAGCGGTCGTTCATATAGTAGGAGTAATGGCCGAGGTTGAAGTAGAGGCAGAAAGCCTCGCCGTTGGCACGCGGCGACAAACTCGACGTCCAGTAGAGGCCGTCTGCGGGAATGTAGTTCTTGCCGTTGTGCGCGCCTGCGGCAGGCAGGAATATGCTGTTTCCGTTGCGCACACTCTTCACCTCGTAGCCCTTCACGCTCTTGCCCTTGGCGGGATGCTTCTCAGTCCAAGTCCACTGGCAGTTGGCAGTGTCGCCCAGTTCTTCCAGCTCATCGTAGGTGGGCATGCGGCAGCTGTCGCCCCAGAGGGCGTTAGCCACATCGTCGGCAAGCGAGAGCGTTGTTTTGTGGTCGGCGTCGCAGTAGCGGGTCATCTTCTCAAAGTCGGTGCCGAAGCGGTAAGTGCTTTGCGAATAGTCTGCCTTGGTTTGCGTTTCGCCCCAGGCATACTGCGTTCCGTTGTCGGTAGGCGCGCTGGCTCCTACGTTGGTCTCAGCCCAAAGCACGCCGCTCGGCAACTGGAGGTCCACAAAGTGATGGCCGTTTACGTCGGTGCTTCTGTCGGTTGCATGCTGTGCGCAACCCACCTGTCCCAAAACGGCTCCAAAGAGCAGCAATCGGTAAAGAATTCTTTTCATTGTATTCAAATATACACACAGCGCGCACAAAAGGCGGTTGACCTTTGTGCACGCTGGCAATTTCTTTCAAAAAGGAGAAAGGGCGATTAATAGTTTTCGGCGCGGAGCTCGAAGTAGCTCTGCGGGTGGTTGCAGACGGGGCATACTTCGGGAGCCTTCTGACCCACTACGATGTGGCCGCAGTTGGAGCACTGCCATACGCTGTCGCCGTCGCGGCTGAACACAATGGCGTCCTCGATGTTCTTCAACAGACGGCGGTAGCGTTCCTCGTGGGCTTTCTCGATGGCACCTACCATCTCGAACTTCGCAGCGATATCGTCGAAACCTTCCTCGCGGGCTTCCTTGGCGAAGGTGGCGTACATGTCGGTCCACTCAAAGTTTTCGCCCGCAGCGGCGTCGGCAAGGTTGTCGGTAGTTGTGGGTATTTCGCCGCCGTGAAGGAGTTTGAACCAAATCTTGGCGTGTTCCTTCTCGTTGCGCGAGGTCTCTTCGAAGATGTTGGCCATCTGAACGTAGCCGTCCTTCTTGGCCTTCGAAGCGAAGTACTGGT